>CAYJOF010000301.1:0-1517 GCA_964371765.1 uncultured Rikenellaceae bacterium | reverse complement strand
ACAATGGCATCTATCGGAGATTATACTCTCGATTGGCAGAATGCCACACCTAGAGTTAGTGGCGCACTAGATTGGGTCGATGTGCCTATTTCTTACCAAGAGTATCGATTCTTTATAGAAAGAAGAGGATTAAACTCCAGAGGAGATACTGTTCTACAGAGTAGCGTTAATGTATGGCAACGACTAGTTGTTCTTGCTAACGAGAATGACAATCCAGAATTCCCTTCGGCTTATATTCAATCTATTATCCCTACTAAAGAGTATGAAATAAACAACCCTGGAGATTTGAACTCTAATTTCAACCTAGAAGATTTCTCAGACTACTGCGGTTATGTGATGTATCATAGATTAGATGGCACTTTGATTGCTATTAAGTATATAGAAAACGGCATCGAAACATTCTTTGCCTCTACTATCAACGATAGCCCTGAGCAAAACATCAAAGACAAGGGCAGAATCGAGCGTGCTATTTCACACTTAAGATTGGGAAGAATTATCGAGTCGAATAACAGCAATAATAAAGAAGATAGTTACAAAACAGCGACCAAAAGCGATCCCGTTTGTGGGTGTTTTAAGCCAATTATTGTAGGTGAGATTTGTGAAAAGTGCGACTTCCTAGAAGCAACAATAACACCTGAGGGGGATGGCAGTGGAAACACTAATAACGGTGATTCTGGAAATGGTGATTTTTATGGAGACAATAATGCAGATGGCGGCGGTGGGAACAGCGGCAGTGGGGCTGGAGGAAACGGCGGATCGAATGAAGATATGGAGTGCCCTGATAGCCATAATAGCGATAACGATTATCAACAAATTGCTTTAGAACCTTGGCATATAAGGAGTACACTAGAAAATGCATTAAGAATATTAGGTGTATCGGAAGCGACGCAATCACGCATATACTTATTAAAATCTAACATAAGAAATGGAATGCAAGCAGCATTCCCTACATATCAGTCGCAAGCAGCTATTGAGAATTCCGGTGATGGCATTACCATTCAGCTTTACTATAATCCTAAAATAATATTCGAAAGTGAAATGTTTTATGCTGCTATTTTTCACGAATCTCTACATATTATGCTATACGACTTTAGAGCAGGACGATTTGAACCACCGCACAATTACCAAAAGCTTTTTAATGACTACTTAGATGAAATATCATCAATCGAACATAGCGCTACAATAAACAAAACAGAACACAAATTAATGGAAGCAATAATGATTTATACGATTGATAAAATGAATCAGTATTACCCTTTGGGCATGAATAATGCAAACGAATATATGATTTGGGCTGGATTAAGCGGAATTGACATCCCAGAGAATATTTTTTCTCAATTAAAAAATATGGAAAATCGAGGAATGAGGTAATTAAAGGGACGGATAATCAAAATTAAACACTATGAAAAGAATAATTTTAATAATAATACTATCAATTAGTTTATTTTTTGAGACAAATTTAATTTCTGCACAAGAGCGACCAAAACTTATGTTAGGCGGTTTTGATTTATATGGTA
>CAYJOF010000300.1:0-1518 GCA_964371765.1 uncultured Rikenellaceae bacterium | reverse complement strand
AAAGATTCAGATTCTACCTGCTTGATAACTATACAAGAGGCTGGTAGGTTGATAAAAGAGGATTTTGGAAAGGATTTTACGCAACATCATCCACATCACAACATTGACGCATATATCAAGAGCTCTATGAAGGAGTGTATGGCTAGATACCAACAACAGGTGAAAATTACCCAAAATAATCGTTTTAGATCACCCAATGACTTACAACGACATATTTTCTCGTTGTGGGCAGTGGTAAATTCCCAAGCTATCGAAAGTACCAGCCGAATGGCTAGCCTCTTAAAAAGATTTACCCCTTTTGGGCTTAAGCTAAAGCTAGACTCATATATTGTAGACTTGCAACAAGAAAATAACTACAAACTTATTAAATCCTTGAATCCTGCTCTTTTGTGCTTCAACGATAATCAATTCATTACCTCTGAGCACAGACAAAAGACAAGATTGCTCCTAGATATGCTCTATCCCCATAAATCATCATTCGAGAAGTAGAGTCTTATAAAGACTTATCTAATCATATTAAACTAAAAATTTAATAGCCTAGATAACTATTCACATTGAAAATTTTACTATCTTTGTCGCCAAAGTAGATATGCTCAATACTACCTTTTGCCGATTATTTTAACAAAGAAAAAAGTCAGTAGACAATAATAATTAACGTATGAAAATAAAAAAATATCTTATCTCTCTATCCCTTCTTTTAATCAGCTGTGGCGCATATGCCCAGAGTCAACAGCAATTAATACAGCAGGCTAGAAATGCTGGGGTATCGCAAACTCAAATCAATCAACTTTTGCAGACTCAGTCACAACCATCCTCAAAGCTTACAAACTTACAGGAGGATCCATATTCTACTAATAAATCTACCTTTCAAAGACAGCTTATAGATTCTACCTATCTCTATATGCAATTGCCAGACACAACACTGATCACAGATTCAGTAGTATTTGGTAGAGAGATATTCAACGATAGAAAACTATCCTTTGAGCCTAACTTGAATTTACCAACGCCTAAAGATTATACCCTTTCAGCTGGAGATGAGGTTGTTATCAATGTTTGGGGTGATTCTGAGTTCAATCTAACAGAGGTGATAAATCCTGATGGATATATTTTTGTTGAAGGAGTTGGCCCAATTAACTTAAGCGGTTTGAGTATTGATAATGCTCAGAGTATGGTAAAGGAGAAATTATCTAAAATATTTAGCGGACTTAAGGACGGAACAAATACCCTATCACTCTCACTGGGACAGATGCGTAGTATTAGTGTCAACCTAGTTGGGGAGGCTTATGTTCCAGGTACTTATACTCTGCCTGCAGTTGCTACACTTTTCAATGCACTGTATGCGGCTGGTGGAGTGAGCGATATTGGATCACTACGATCTATTAAGCTATTTAGAGACAGTAAGATGATTGCCGAGCTGGATGTGTATGACTACCTATTAAATGGTAACTCTAGCTCTAATGTTAGACTTGAGCAGGGCGATATGATTATGATTCAACCCTATGAAAATTTAGTGCATAC
>CAYJOF010000299.1:0-1565 GCA_964371765.1 uncultured Rikenellaceae bacterium | reverse complement strand
CTATTCCCTTAGTAATTGAAATAAGTGGCTCAACGAATAAACCCACAGCAAGTCTATTATCCCCATCTCAAAGTCAGCATAAAATTGAGTCATCGGGTGTCACAATCTCTCAAGATTCAATCAAAATTTACTTCTCTACCATCAATGCTTCATACTTGGCTCATTACGACGGTAAGAAGATCGTGGGCAAGTATTATCAGAATGGATACAACGTCTCTCTCGTACTAACAAAACAAGTATCCTCTAAAGCTCCAGTAGCAATAATGAAACCAAAGTATATACGCCCACAAACTCCACAAGAACCCTTTAACTACAACTCTGAGGAAGTAGAGTTTGTGAACGCAAAACAGGGAATTAAGTTAGCTGGAACGCTCACAACGCCAACAAAAGGTACAAAATTTCCTGCCGTTATCCTAGTGAGTGGATCTGGGGCACAAAATCGAGATATGGAGGTGTTTGGACACAAAACATTTGCCGTCATTGCCGATTATCTAAGCTCTAATGGAATTGCAGTTCTTCGTTTTGATGACAGAGGGGTCGGAAAATCAGGGGGTATGGCAAATTATCCCTCAACTTATGCACTTGCAGACGATGCTGAGGCAGCATTTAACTACCTTCTCTCACGATCAGAAATCGATAGCAAAGGAATAGGAATATTAGGACACAGCGAGGGTTCGGCAGCTGCGCTAATTGTTGCTTCTAGGAGAAACAATGTATCATTTGTAGTGATGCAAGCAGGTGCAGGAACTAACGGTAGAGAGGTTCTTATTTCTCAGATTGAAGCAATTAATAGTGTTGAATCTCCCGAAATTGGCAAAATATTTCGAGATCTGGCTACTATATCCATCGACCTTGCGATGGACAGCAGCATAACGGATGATATGGTTGAAGAGGCTATCAAAGAAAAGAGTGAAGAGTTGAAACCATTGCTAAAACTAGACATTTCAGATAGTGTAAATATTGGGATGCTAAATAATTTCACTACTCAAACACTTGCATATAGACAAGAGTGGATGAGAAATTTCTTGATTATAGATCCAATAGACTACCTTGTAAAGGCTGATAAACGCATCCCAATTTTCGCAATTTACGGTTCAAATGACCTTCAAGTTGTGCCAGAGGTAAATATGCCTAAAGTCGAACAGCTACTCAAAAGACGAGCAAACAGCCAAATTAAGCTCTACGAGGGATTGAATCACCTTCTTCAGAAAGGATCTGGAACACCAGCAGACTACGCAAAAATTGAACAAACAATCAGCCCAGAGGTAATGTCAGATGTAAAAAACTGGATACTTGGCCTAAAATCTCTAAAAGAGTAGCGATTGCCGCTTAGGTGTAGTTTATGGATAGTCTAGGAAATAATAAGGAAATAGCAAATGCTTATTTGCAAATTTAACCTGCGATAGAAGAATGAATTTTAGAGGTTTTTAAGAATGTCAATCATCCCTCGAATATCATCGCTAGATAGATTTGCTGTTAGTGAAAATCGCAATCTTTCACTACCTAGAGCTACCGTTGGGTGCTTTATTGCAGATACCCAAAACCCTGCCTCACGTAGGCGAATT
>CAYJOF010000298.1:0-1580 GCA_964371765.1 uncultured Rikenellaceae bacterium | reverse complement strand
ATTGAGGTTAAAATACTCAGATACTGTCTGCTGCTCAACCCAATTCCAGCGAATCTGGTCAAGACCACGCTCTTTTTTGAGAATATCCTTACCAGATATTGTTTTTATAAGCTCACCTAGCCACTCAATATCACTCAATCCAAAATCATCTTCGTTAGAGTTGTTTACGACGGCCTCGACAACCTCGCTATTGCCTATCAATGATTTTTTAATATCAAGTCCTCTTCGGCGAGATTCATAAGCTGCTGAGATATTACGGATAGTGTTGTCAAAATGCGCCCACTCTATCAAAAACTTTGATTTAGATTGAGTCAGCTGTTTATAGTATAGCTCCAGTAGGATTGTTGCAGCCTCCTTAGAGTTGTCAATTCCCACTCTGTGAGCATAGCTACTAGATGAGAGGATAGTGATAAACTCCTCGAATATTGCAATTGGATAAAACTCCAAAGGTTTAATATCTCCCAACTCAAGCTCCTCTTGGTCGGCAGAGTTCTCACGAAGCTCAACAATAGCACTATAACGCTCAACAAGGGACAATATCTGCTCCTTGGTGTGATTACCTATCAGAGAGTATTGTTCGTGTCGACCGTCAATCTGATTCAGGAAATTTTGAATATCCCAGAAAGCGAGTAGCGACTCAACTTTTTTTAAATCGGAGGGACTAACAGAATCGATAATCTCTTGGCGAATAGCCGAGAAATCGAGTTGGGTAGTCTCTCCTGTTAAAGAGTATTCGGTAAGAGAGGCAACTAGATAATGGTAACTTGCCATAGTTATCTCCTATTTTATTTCTCAACAAAGACAATCTCAGAGATTCTCTCTCTAAGATACTCCTTGAAGAAGTTATTAAACTGTTCGTCGCTGAAACTAACATAGAATCCGCTATCGCTCGAAGCAATACGGAATCCCGAAAGGACTCTGCTATCACTTTTGATAGTCAACTCTGCTTTAAGGTTTTCGAAGGTTTTTGCCGCAATGAATTTATCAAACTCCTCACGCTTATTTTCTGGTACCGTAAGTGTAATTGCAGCACTAGGATTCTGCTTACTCCAATTTTCAACAATCTCAGAGACTAACGAGCCTACAAACGAGGAGTTTGAGAATTCACTCTGCAACTCACCAGAGACAGCCACTGCACTTAGGGTGTTTATGACACTCTCCTTGGTTTGAGCAATAATACGCTGAGCCGCAATCTGAACATCCTTCAAAGTCGTCTGCGAAAGCTCTTGATCTCGGCTTGCTGCCTTTGCCAAAATTGCATCACTCTGTGCTTGAGCATCTGCTACGATTTTATCTGCCTGAGCCTTAGCATCAGACAATAATTTCTCAGCCTCATTCTTACCTTTGATCAAGCCCTCTTCGTAGAGTTTGTCAGTTAATTGGCGGATTTTGTTTTCCATAATAAGCTCTCCTAATATTTTTTATTTTAATGTTTTTGTCGTCGTACAAGAAAATAGCTAGCTATTTTCGTTCACAAGTTTAGCAATAATTTTTCAAACGACAAAACTTTTTCTACTATTTTATATAAAAAAAAGAGAATTAAACTATTTGAACAGAAAAAACCAGCCTACAAAATAGAA
>CAYJOF010000297.1:0-1584 GCA_964371765.1 uncultured Rikenellaceae bacterium | reverse complement strand
ACAAAGTATTTGAGAAGAGTATTTGAAGGGACATTAATCCCGCCCAAATCAACATTAAGCTCGCGAAGTTAAGAATAGCTCGAATCTTCAAATAATTCTCATCGTTCAATGACGAGGCAGATTCCTGAGCAAATTTTCTAGCTTTAGCTATCTTTAACAGTACATTTGGAATATAGTATAGCAAAAATAATCCTAAGGCAGCATAAGCAAATATATCCTGAGCATCTTCGGGCAAGGAGTAGATCACAAGAGCTGGAAGAGCAATGAGCATTATCCATCGTGACAAGACAACTGATACGCCAGTCATTTTGCGCTTAAGTCCAACAAGATGACCAATTGACACGTACAATAGGTTGTAGTGTAGGATAGCAACACAAATTATCATTCCAACTTTAAGGAAAACAGAATCGTGGCTTATGTCAGTGAGAATGAGCGTTGCTCGGTAAATCACATATACCATCAGACTCAAGCCATATATGTTATAGGATTTCATCTTTCTTGGCGACACCATTGGGCGATAAGCCGAGAAGTTGTCAAATAGCACATAAAGCGCAAGAAATACCTGCACTGCCAACAAAACAATATTAATATCTGAAAAAATATCTAATTCTCTAATAGTGCTTGAATCAATCATATATTAAGTAGTGTTGATTAGTTAATATTATGAATTTTACGCCACTGAGTGATCGATATATCATTATGCTTTCTGAATATAGTAGAAAAACCGCTCTGAGAGTAGTTGACTGCATCTGCAACCTCAACGATAGGCATACTAGGATTCTCTTTCATCAAACTCTTTGCATACTCAAGACGCAGGGTAGCAATCCAAGTTCGGAAATTGCAATTATATTTCTTGTTGATATGAGCCGACAGGTATGCCCTATTTGTGCCTACCACACCAGCCAAATCTTCAATAGTACTCAATTGAGCAAGATAGCCTTTATCTGTTATCCACTTATCGATATGCTTATCCATCCACTCGTGGTTACGATCGGTGATAATCATGCTCTCTTGAGAGGATAGCTCTTTTTGGATAGTCATTGCCTTTCGTACACCTGTAAGGTCTCTAATAAAATCTACTGCCCCATTGTCCTCATAGTGCACCGACTCTTTTATGTCGTCTGGTAGACCTAGCTTCATATTAAGAAGATGTATATTCTTGATGTGTCGAGAGAATATTATGAAGGTGTATGGGAAAAGGAATATTGCAGCAATAGCAAACAGAGCTTGTGCAGATTTGTTCATAAAAACAATAAAGAATCCTAGAATTACCCATATTCCAATCATTATTAAACACTCTTTTATCCACTCAAAGTTAGCATCTTTCTCATTAACGTAATAATCATCCAATCTCTCTTTAGTTTTATTGAAGATTCGCACCGAGGTATAGAATACCGCTATAGCATCTATAATAGCAATTGCAGATATTCCATATAGAAGCTCTTTTTTATAGGTGTTATCGCTAAAATAGAAAACTATAAACAGAAGTGCCGATATTATGAACCACCTAACAAAAATCACTTTGAACTTGTGGGTAGATATTTGATGAAGTAGGTGAGCTGCTGAGGCGAAGATAAGTCTTAC
>CAYJOF010000296.1:0-1584 GCA_964371765.1 uncultured Rikenellaceae bacterium | reverse complement strand
CCCCTTTTAGGGCAAAGAAAATTATCTTCTCACCATTGGCTACCCTATTGGCAATATCTCTACTATCGGTAGAGATTGAGCAGCCTTGTTTAAAAATTTGGTATAATTGCTCAATATCTCTCATAAGGCTTTTCAAAAAGCTATGTTGAACGTTTAATATCTCTTATTCGGAGCTGAAGTTTAATCTCACCACGATATGCGTTTTCGGTTATCGAGTAGCACATATCAAAGGCGTGTCCAGATAGAGCAAGGTTAGCATAGTGCGACAAACCAAAGCCAATAGCTGGAATTGATTTGTTCACCTCCGAGTTGATAATATCCAACTTCAGATGTTCGCCACCGTGACCTACTGGCCTACCACTTCCTGCATCGTGTAGTCTTCGTGATCGGAATGTAGGACGTGTATTGCCTGGTCCAAATGGATGGAAGCGAGATAGTTCTCTCAATAGTCGAGAATCAACTAACTTGAGATCTATATCAGCATCTATGTTTATGTGAGGTACAAGCATACTATCTGATATATTGTCATCTACATATTTCTCAAACTTCTGCTTGAACTTCTCAAAGTTTTCCTTCTTAAGAGTCATTCCTGCAGCATAGGTGTGTCCGCCAAAATTCTCTAGTAGATCCGAACAATGCTCAACGGCTTGATATAAATCAAAGCCTGCAACACTGCGTGCCGAACCTGAGATTAGTCCGTTAGATTCAGTCAAAACTACCGTAGGGCGATAGTATCTCTCAATGAGACGACTAGCCACAATACCAACTACACCCTTCATCCAATCAGGGTTATAGATAACTGTACATTTTTTATTCTCAAACTCTGTCTCGTTCTTCAGGAAATTTAACGCTTCGTTTGTGATAGTTCTATCAACTTCTTTACGGTTAGAGTTTCGATCGTCTACAATCTTCACATATCGAGATGCGTCAGCCGTAGTTCGAGAAATTAGTAATTTAACTGCATTGTTTCCGCCAGAGGAGCTACCTGAGTCGTTCTCCATTCTGCCTGCTGCATTTATCCTTGGGCCAATCTTAAAGACAATATCATCGATTGAGATATTGTGAGATCCCATATCACACACAGTGATAATACCTCTTAAGCCCATACTAGGATTGCTGTTCAGGCGTTTTAGCCCATAGTAAGCCAAGATTCTATTTTCGTCGTTGATTGATACTATATCAGCTGCAATACTAACTACAAGCAGATCTAATAGAGGTTCAATCTTTTCAAAAGGGATATTGTTACGCTCACTATAACCTTGTGCTAATTTAAAGCCTACACCACAACCCGACAATTCGTCGAATGGGTAGTTGCAATCACTCCTTTTAGGGTCCAAAATGGCTGCCGCTCTAGGGAGTGTGTCACTAGGCAGGTGATGATCACAGACAATAAACTCTATGCCTTGTTCAAGTGCATATTCTATCTCATCAATTGCCTTAATACCGCAATCGAGAGCTATAAAGAGTTTAACATCACAACCTTTGGCATAGTCTATCGCTTTTTTGGATATACCGTAGCCCTCATCGTAACGATCTGGGATATAAAACTGAAAACCTATATACCGAGACATTTAAAATAGATGC
>CAYJOF010000295.1:0-1587 GCA_964371765.1 uncultured Rikenellaceae bacterium | reverse complement strand
TGTTAAAAAATACTCGTTGGAGATGGCTATTCGAAAAGTGTTCGGTGCAGATAAGTTAAAAGTATTGTTGCTAGCTATATGGAAATTTATGAGATTTGTTATGTTAGCATCTTTGATAGGCTCTCCATTGGTTTGGAGCATAATGAGTAGGTGGCTAAGCATATTTCCTCATAGAATTGAGATAACAGTTGGTGTATTAGTTATTACTGGTGCTATTAGTATAGTAGTATCCTTAATTACTGTCTTTTGGCAAAGCAATAGATTAGCTAATTGTAATCCTGTAAAAATAATTAGGCATTAGCAGAAAATTTCTACTCTGACAAGAAGCCGAAACGCTGCCTTTAAGCAGCATTTCGGCGGCGTCTGTGCCGCTGCTGGTTGAGGTAATTGTGGGTTATCTTATCCGCTTTTTTTCTTTACTATTCCTTCTTTCTTTTTCTTCCTTCTATCAAAAAAAGATAAATTAGGTGCTGGTTCATAATTTTTTTGTATATTTGCAAAAATGATTGTTACTTATGTTCACTCAGTTTGGTAGAATTTTGTCATTTGGTTGGCTCTTGCTTGCAATGGTAATGTTTGTTGTGCATCTTTCAACCCCTCACCATCACTCGATATGTGGTAGTGTGAGCGGATGTGCTCATACCCAACATAACTGTCATTACGATTCGACAATCTCCGAAGCTCACCATAGTCACCACCACGACAAATGTATTATCACCCACGATATTCTCTCTCAGGAGAGTGAGGTGAGTATAAAATATATACCCACATATATAGCATATATATTATATAATGTGGCGACTCATTCGATTGAGTCGAATCTTGTCATTCACCAATCTAGTCCCGTTGATCTTCCATTGATGATGGGCATTGTCCGACAGACCACTTTCCGTGGTCCTCCTGTGTTAGTATAAATTTTAGACCAAATAGTTTGAATTTATGAGCGCTATATCCCTTAGTGCTCACATTACTAAATATAACAGACAGAATAATGAATAAAAGATTTATATCTAATGTGGTAGCTCTAGTTTTGAGTGCCATATTTGGACTTGGAGTCCAAGGCGTTGTTGCACAAGCACTTGCAGGAGATGACGGACACGGACATACAGCTGATGAATTACCAGAGTTGATGTTCACTAAAATTTTCAACCAAAAATATGAGGCATATTTAGGTATTGTTGCTCCTGTGGCAGGTCAACAAATTCACTTCCACCTAAACCTTACAGATATTACAAGCTACAAACCAGTTGAGCACGCTCACCTAACAGTGAAGATTGGCAATGCAAGCACCAAAGATGCGCACGGTCACAATGGGGAGTTCCATTTAAACATCACCCCAGAAGGTGTTGGCCTTCAGCCAGTCTTTGCCCATTTTGAGATTGAGGGCAAGAGCTATGAGGTGAAGATTGCAGATATTGAGGTGTTTGAATCAATATCGGCAGCTGCACACGATGCAGTAGTAGCCGAGAATCCTGAGGAGATCAAATTACCTAAGAAATGGATGTGGGAGAATGATTTTGGAGTGGAGTTTGTTCAAAAACTGCCATTTGATGAGAAAGAATATAGAAAAGCAGCATGAGAGGCACT
>CAYJOF010000294.1:0-1590 GCA_964371765.1 uncultured Rikenellaceae bacterium | reverse complement strand
AGATGTGTTAGTTGTATAGTTGATAACATCTATATTCTCATTTCTAAGCTCCTTTACGATAGTAAAGATACGAGAGCCTTTAACTCCCACACAAGCACCAACTGGGTCGATTCTATCATCGTAAGATTCAACAGCTATTTTAGCTTTTTCGCCTGGTACACGTACAATTTTCTTGATTGTAATAAGTCCATCGTAAACCTCTGGCACCTCAATCTCAAATAGTTTTTGAAGGAAATCGTTAGCAGTACGAGAAAGAATAATCATTGGAGAGTTATTGCGAATTTCAACCTTGCTCACGATAGCTTTGATAGTATCGCCCTTACGGTAGAAATCCGATGGAATCTGCTCTGATCTAGGAAGAATAAGCTCATTATCGTCCTCGTCAAGCACAAGTATCTCTTTCTTCCAAACCTGATACACCTCACCACTTACAATCTCACCTACACGCTGCTGGTACTTCTCAAAAATTGCATTCTTCTCAATGTCCATAATCTTTGAAGACAGATTTTGACGAAGAGAAAGCACTGATCGACGCCCAAAGCTCTCTAATTTAATTTCAAATGATACCTCTTCACCAATTTCGTATGTTTCATCTATTTTCTTTGCCTCCGAAATAGTAATCTCTGTATTTGGATTCTCCAGTGCATCATCTTCAACCACTGTTTTATATTGCCAAATACCAAAGTCTCCTTTGTCAAGGTTTACAATAATATCGAAATTATCGTCTGCATCATAGGTTTTAATAACCATATTTCTAAAAACATCCTCCAACACACTAGCAAGCGTGTCCTTGTCGATATTTTTGAGATCCTTGAACTCCGAAATAGTTCCTAACAACTCTAAAGCATTCATATATCTATTTTTTTTTAGGGAGTGACTCTAACAACTCCCAAATTTATACTCTATATTATATTTTGAAAGAGAGCTTAACCTCTCTGACTTCGCTGTGAAGAAGCGTTTTTGTAATATCCTGCTCGATTTTGCGTTTTTTGCCCTCAACTGCAACCTTTTCGGTGTAACTGATAGTAAAACCTTCATCATCAGCACTCTGGAGCACTCCAACCAACTTAGTTGAGTTTAATGTGTGTATTTCAACTCCTCTACCTATGTTTTTTTGAAAATGGATAGGGTGCGAGAATGGTTCAGATATTGAGGCACTTGACACTGTAAGTTCGTAATCCTCAACATCTCTATCAAACTGCTCTCCTACTATGCGATTCAGTTCAATACATTTATCAATAGCAACTCCATCCATTGAATCGAGATAAATTTCGATCACATTTGAAGGTAGGCTTTTGAATTTAACTACAACAAATTCATTCTCAGCAGCAAAGTTCTCTGCTAGTTCTTTAATTTTTTCTATATCCATCACAACATATATTTATACAAAAAAGGGAGATTCCATCTCCCTTCTGGTTCACTCTATTACGGCACAAAGATATGAAATATTTTTCATTCCACCAAAAAATTCCAATATTTGAGCAAAAAAAAGCTAGTACTGCCCGACAAAATATTACGGCGTTATACTGATAAGGGAGCTTGAAAATCAAGACTCAAAGATTTTTTAATCAACAAAACCTATCATTAGGC
>CAYJOF010000293.1:0-1629 GCA_964371765.1 uncultured Rikenellaceae bacterium | reverse complement strand
ATTATCCTTACCTTGGGCTTTTCTCGCATTGCCGATGCCATAGTCTCTTCGAACTTGTTTGCCACTCCAAAGAAGAAAGGTCCGTTTATCTCATAGACCTCTACACCCTTTGGTAGCAGAAGTTTATCTATGTCATCTTTTAGGTCGTTATTATGATCGGTTATATCTAGCACGTCTTTGATTATTTTAATTTCAGAAACATCATTTACTCTCTTCACTACCAGCACAACAGCTAGAAGTAGTCCTACCTCTAAGGCTACAGTAAGATTTACTAATACCGTAAGCGTAAAAGTAACCAAAAGTACCAGTACATCTGCGCGTTGAGAGCTCAATAGCCCCCTGAAAGTGCGCCAGTCGCTCATATTGTATGATATTACGCATAGAGAACCTGCCAGTGCAGAGATAGGAATGTAGCTAGTCAGTCCTCCCAAGAATAGAAGAATTACTAGAAGTACAAGCGAATGAATCAATCCTGCTACGGGGCTTACTCCTCCGTTGTTGATATTGGTGAGTGTTCTTGCGATAGCACCAGTTGAAGGCATTGCTCCGAAGAATGGAGCAATAATATTTGAGATTCCTTGTGCTACTAATTCAGTGTTTGAGTTGTGTTTCTGTCCGCTAGCGCCATCTGCCACAGTCAACGATAAAAGAGTTACTATTGCTCCCAACATTGAGATTGTAAATCCAGCAGAGACTAACTTTCCGATAGTCTCATAGTCGAATTGAAGAGATTGAACCTCTGGTAGTGTTGAGCTGATCTGGAAGCTGTCTCCAATGGTTGTTATTCCACTCACTCCGTAGTATCTCTCAGCCACAAACGACAGGAGAGTCACAATAACCACCGCTGCTAAAATGCCAGGTATTCGTCTATGAATCTTCGGTATGAGTATTATCATAACGATAGTTACGACACTGATAATTAATGATGTTGGGTTGAAGGTGTGAATGTTATTGAGGTATAGTTGCCACTTGCCGATAAAGTCAGGAGGTAGTTCTCCAATATCCAAGCCAAGAACGTCCTTTATCTGCGAAGAGAAGATAATTAGAGCAATACCACTAGTGAAGCCAACTACAATGGGGTAGGGTATAAATTTTATTAGAGTACCCACCTTGAGCAGTCCAAAACCTAGGGAGAATAGTCCAGAGATTACAGTGGCGATTGCAAGTCCCTCAATGCCAAATTGCTGCACCACACCATAAACTACCACAATGAAAGCCCCCGTTGGTCCAGATATTCCTATGTTAGATCCTCCAAAGAGAGATGCTAGGAATCCTGCTATAATTGAGGCTATAATACCATTCTCGGGAGCAAGCCCGCTGGCAATTGCAAATGCAATACATAGAGGGAGTGCCACCACACCAACTATCACACCTGAGATTAAGTCCTTTACGAACTTACTCTTATTGTACTGGCTCAGAGATAGTACAATGTTTGGGGTAAACTCCTTTATGTATTGGCTAAACTTCACTCTAAATCTCCTCTACTGACTCTTTTCGTTTTGTCCATCTATCGAGCGCAACCTGCTGCATATCAACACTTGCGTCTCTCTCATCGATTATCTCTAATCCAAAGATACTCTCGATAATATCCTCCATAGTGATGATACCATCTACTCCACCAAATTGATC
>CAYJOF010000292.1:0-1630 GCA_964371765.1 uncultured Rikenellaceae bacterium | reverse complement strand
AATTTTCTCGACAACGCAGTAGCAACTGTGCCTTACGTCTACTCAGAGGGTAGTCTTGAACATCAACTTTTTCAATCTTTTGAGAATACCTACACGGTAGCTCCTTTGTCTGATTTAGATAAAAACAGATTGATAATGCTGCCTTTTAGTGTTGACGCTCCAGCAGGTAGACGCCTGACGATAATAGAAGCAGATCTGCGTAATTATCCCGGAATGTATGCCGTATCAACAATGGGCAAAAATTCATTGAGTGGACTTTTTGCGCACGTTCCAGATAGGGTAGAGCCTCATACAGGACACAATAACCTACAAACTAGGGTGCTTTCTCGTGAAGGATATATTGCAGAGATAGATGGCAAAAGGACTTTCCCGTGGAGAGGGGTTATTGTTAGTCGCAATGATGTAGAGCTTGCAAATTCCAATTTGAACTTTCTTCTGGCAGAACCTAATGCTATTGGTGATACAGATTGGATTAAGCCCGGCAAGGTAGCTTGGGATTGGTGGAATGATTGGAATCTATCGGGCGTTGATTTTAAGGCTGGGATTAATAATCAAACTTACGAATATTATATCGACTTTGCATCTAAATACGGCATCGAATATGTGATTCTTGATGAGGGATGGGCAGTAAATAAAGTTTACGATCTATTTCAAGTAGTTCCTGAGATTGATATTAAACACCTTGTTGATTATGGTCAAGAGCGAGGTGTTGGTATTATTCTTTGGGCTGGATACTATGCTTTTGATCAAGATATGGAAGAGGTCTGTCGATATTACAGCGAGATGGGAGTGAAAGGTTTTAAAGTTGATTTTATGAATAGAGACGACCAAGAACTTGTGTACTTCAATGAACGTTCGGCACAGATGTGTGCAAAGTATAAACTACTTCTTGATATTCACGGAACATACAAACCTTCAGGATTACAGAGAACTTACCCTAATATCCTAAATTTTGAGGGAGTATTTGGGCTTGAGCAGATGAAGTGGCGACCTACAACGATGGATCACCCTACCTATTCTGTTACAATGCCGTTTCTCCGTATGATTTCTGGCCCAGTTGACTACACACAGGGTGCAATGGTTAATGCAGTTCGCTCGCAGCGTTATGGAACAAGTGATGCTCCACAGTATTATCCAAACTACTCAAATCCGATGAGTCAGGGCACTCGCGCACATCAATTTGCCCAATATATAGTATTTCTATCGCCACTTAATATGCTGTGTGATACACCGACCAATTACGAAAAGAATCCTGTAAGTACTGAATTTATTGCTTCTGTGCCAACTGTTTGGGATGAATCAAAAACGATTGATGGTGTTATGGGGGATTATATAATCACTGCTCGTAGAAAAGGTGATGTGTGGTATATTGGAGGATTGACCGATTGGGAGGCTAGAGAGTTTAGTATAAACATTGAAGAGATTACAGGCAAGCCACAAGATGTGGTTATCTACCGAGATGGTCCAAATGCAGATAGAAATGGTGTTGATTTCCAAAGAATCGAACAGAAAAAAGCATCGGAAATAACAGTGAGGATGGCTCCAGGAGGAGGTTTCGTTATTCAAACGCTTTAGATCCACGATAATTAGTGGGGCGGTTTACAGTTTTGTTAGCCGCTCTTTTTGCTAG
>CAYJOF010000291.1:0-1646 GCA_964371765.1 uncultured Rikenellaceae bacterium | reverse complement strand
ACAAACGCACAATGGGAATTCCAAGTTCGGGTGGTAAGATGGGTTTAGCCGAAAAGTCGCACGTAAGAAAGTTAATGATCTCAAAATATAAGATCGAAGAGTCGTTCTTCAAGGAGATGGATGCCTCTGTTCGCAAGAACTGCAAAAACATTAGACAAGTGCAGGGATATTTCTTGGCATTTGGCAACTTTACAAATGATATGCTAACCTTCTTATACAGCAACTATCAATATAAGCTACAAGGAGGCTTGTTGTTTAGCTCAACGCTTCGTTCGACAGTAGACAAAGCTATGACAAAAATTATGACACAAACAACATGGAAAGATCGTAAGTCAACTGATATGGCAGCTAAGATTAGATCTACTGCAACAATGCTGGAGCTGAGTCAACAGTGGATGACAGAGTTCTCTTACCACATCTTACTACAATCGAAATCTCGAAAAAAATAATTAAAAGCGACCTTAAAGGTCGCTTTTAATTATTTAGGGAATAGCTAGATACTAAAAAAGAGAGGTATTATCCTCTCTTCTTTGTGATCCCGACAGGATTCGAACCTGTGACCCACAGCTTAGAAGGCTGTTGCTCTATCCAGCTGAGCTACGGAACCATTCTCGTTTTTGATGGTGCAAAGATACTCCTTTAAATTCTATTATCCAAACAATAATTGTGATTTTTAACAACACCAATATTCAATACACTATATATCAATACATTAAACCATACAACAAATACAAATTTAATTGATAAATTTGCAAGCTCAATAAATATGTCGTACCTTTATCGGAAATATCATCACATAAATATATGACTATGAGTAATATAAAATCTATGACAGGCTATGGTAAGGCAACAAGCTCTAATAGCGATCGTCGCATAACGGTAGAGGTAAAGAGTCTGAACAGCAAACAGTTGGATCTTTCAACAAGAATATCATCGCTCTATCGTGAACTAGATTCGGAGATACGTACTAGGGCTGCAAAGAGGCTAATTCGCGGAAAGGCCGACATATCGATAACATACGAAAACATTACCTCAACAAACACTACGGCTATCAACAAGGAGCTATTCCAGCACTACTACAACGAGATTTCTGAACTAGAATGTGACAAATCTGGCAGCGATATTTTGGCAATTGTATTGAGAATGCCTGAGGTGATTAGCTCTCCAAAAATTGAAATTACTCACGAGGAGAAAGAACTTGTTTTCGAGACGCTACTAAACGCACTAGATCAATACGACAACTTCCGTTCAATTGAAGGAGAGGTTATGATGGCTGATATTTTGAAAAGAATCACAATTATTGAATCTCTGCTAAAAGAGGTTGATAAATATGAAAAATTACGCATTGATAGCATTAAAAGCAGGATAATGGAGAGTATCGAACGTAACGGTATAGCTGTTGATATGAACCGTTTTGAGCAGGAGATGATTTTCTATGTAGAGAAGCTAGATATTACCGAGGAGAAGGTTAGATTACAGAATCACATCGACTACTTCCGCTCGCAGAGCAATATTGCTGATGGTGTTGGAAAGAAGCTAGGCTTTATCACGCAGGAAATAGGTAGAGAGATCAACACTCTGGGCTCTAAGTCTAACAATTCAAATATGCAACAGATTGTTGTATGTATGAAAGATGAGTTGGAGAA
>CAYJOF010000290.1:0-1664 GCA_964371765.1 uncultured Rikenellaceae bacterium | reverse complement strand
ATTTAAACGGCACCTTACTAAAGGGCTGTTTATAGTACTTGCAGCTACGCTAATGATTAGCTGTATGAAAGTTGAACAAAACAACAACACAGAGATTCAGCAAGAAGAACCTACGCTCACGATTTCGGAGGCTATGGAAGCTTACGATTTGAGATTGCTTTATTCACAAAAACAGACTAAAAGTGGAGCAGAGAACAAAGCGACAATGGCATCTATCGGAGATTATACTCTCGATTGGCAGAATGCCACACCTAGAGCTAGCGGTGTGCTCACTTGGGTCGATGTGCCTATTTCCCAAAAAAAGTATAGGCTTATTGTGCAGAGAATGATGTATGTTTGGGGAGGTGAACAAGTTGTGGAGAGTAGTGTGAATGTATGGCAACGATTGGTAGTATTGATAAATAAGGAAGACAAACCAGATGGAGCTTCATCATACATCCAGTCTATTATACCCACAAAGGAGTATGAAACTAATAACCCAGGTGATCTTAACAATAGGGTGAATCTTGGAGATTATTCAGATTATAGCGGATATGTAATGTATCATACTCTGGACGGAGGCTTGATTAGTATTAGGTATGTGAAAAACGGTATCGTAACATTCTATGCTTCTACCATCAACCATAGCCCTGAGCAAAACATCAAAGACAAGGATAGAATTAAGAATGCCATATCAAATCTTAGGATACTAAAAGTTCCAAATGCTCTATCTAAGTCTAAAAATAATACATCTACTATACTTAAAAGCACGCCTACGTATTACGAAACGTGTCCTATGGAGGACTGTGACGAATATGTTGGTTATAGTAATTATTGTCCAAATTGTGGAGCTCTATTTGTCGACATACATTCCAACGGTGGCGGTGATGATCCTACCTCAGAAGAGGAGCCAGATCCAAACTCTGATAACGACAGACCAAAAGGAGGTGCTGCAGGAGACGGTGGATCAGATGAAGATATGGGGGATCCTAACAGCAACAATAATCAACCTACTGACCCGCAATATCCTAAATTAATGCCATGGGAGTTCAACAATGAGCTTACATCAGCAATAAATAAACTCGGAATTTCTACTTCAACCAAAAATCAAATCTCAGTATATACCGAGACGCCAGACACAAAAACAGAGGTTGCAATGGGTGTAATGCCGATTCCTTTCCAAGAAATTCTTTATGAAAATAAGTACACCGATGATAAAAGCATAAAAATTATCTACAATACAAAAGTAAAGAAAGGGAGTGACTTATTAGGATCAGCAACCCTACACGAGGCATTTCATATAATGCTATACGACTTTAGAGCTGGAAGATTTACAGCACCTAAGGAGATTGCGAATATACTAGAGGGTTATATGACTGAATTAATTTTGAATGATGATAACAAATTGATAAACGCAAGCTTTGACGTTAATCCAATAGACCATAAATATATGATAATGATGGAATCATACTATATGCAAATCCTTCTAGAGATGTTCCCTAATAAAACAGATAGCGAAAGAGCAGCTATGTTCTGGGCGGGATTTGAAGATCAGGATATCCCAGATTTGCAAATGATCGGAGTAACACAAATTAGAAATAATGGCAAATATTAAACTCATTTTAATTTAACAATACTATGAAAAGAATAATTTTAATAATAATTGTAGCTATTATAGCAAGCAA
>CAYJOF010000289.1:0-1714 GCA_964371765.1 uncultured Rikenellaceae bacterium | reverse complement strand
ATGAACAATGCTATT
Source organism: uncultured Rikenellaceae bacterium (assembly GCA_964371765.1). GTDB lineage: Bacteria > Bacteroidota > Bacteroidia > Bacteroidales > Rikenellaceae > JADFUS01. Next base: position 1,699 of record CAYJOF010000289.1, on the reverse strand, counting down.
GAGACATATCTTGGTAATGATGATATTAAATTTACGGCAGGTAGCGGATCTTATCTTCCATCTCTTCGAGGAGAATCTGTTGAGTATGATTCGAAGCGAAGAGTAAACTATTGGGGTGATTTGTTGGCGCTATCAGACGAAATTAGCCGAGGTAAATCTTCTAATGATGATCATATTTTAGTTACACAAAATATTGATTTAGAAGAAATAAATCGCATTTCTACTTTTAATGATATTTTTATTTTTGGCGGAATAGGTAGTGTAGATAATCCTTTTATTGGTGTTTTTGATGGAGGTGGTTACAATATTCTGAATTTAGAGTTTACCGAAAATACATCATTAGATAATATTGGATTCTTTGGAAAAATTGGCGATGGTGTTACAGAAGGAGTCATTGTAAAAAATCTGATAATAGATGGACTTTTGGCAAGAACTACAAAAACTATTTCAAATATTGGTGGTCTTGCGGCAATAGTAGATAAAGCAACAATTTCTAATGTAGGCATTCAGAAACAGATTTCTTTAACGTCTAATTATACGAATATTGGAGGTTTGATAACTAAAGCTTCTAATGCAACAATTCAGGGCTGCTATGTGTCAAGATTTTCTGCAATAATACTGCCAGGGTCAAAAATGGCAGGTTTGGTAGGGGAGCTATCGAATAGCGTCTTGAAATCTTCTTATGTGGAATGGGAGATGCCTAATCAAGGAACCCTTGGTATTAATCCTATCTATACAACGAATGCAAATTCAACAATAGAAGATGTATACTATCTTAGGTCATCTTCAAGAGAGTTTGAAAATCTTCAACCAGAATATAGGCTCTCTTCGATTGACGAGCTCAATCTGAAACTGGAGAGTATGAACTCTAAAATAGGTTCGTTGGATTATATTTTCCAAAATAATGGTTCAACAACACTACCTAGTTTTAAGAAGAATAATTAGTGTCAGAAAGATTGAGGGACAGCTTCAAGGCTGTGCCCTCAATCTCATATAATAAAGAACCCGTTTAACAATTGTTAAACGGGTTCTTTATTATATAAGGTTCTCTCTTAGCCTAGCAGAAAGGAAGCTTAGTAACTTTTGCTTTGATTTTCTTGTCGCGGATAACAACAAATACCTCTGTATCAACCTTGCCTAGAGCAGGAGTTACAAAACCAGTAGCGATACCAACTTTTAGAGTTGGAGACATAGTTCCTGATACAACGTGACCAATCTTGTTGCCCTCTGCATCAACGATCTCGTAACCTTGACGAGGAATACCTCTATCGATCATTGTAAGACCAACAAGCTTGCGAGTAACGCCATTAGCTTTGATAGCCTCCATCTTCTCTCTGTCGATGAAGTTCTTGCCCTCAACAAACTTAGTAATCCAACCTAGGCCAGCTTCGATTGGAGAGATTGTGTCGTCGATCTCGTGACCATATAGGCAGAAACCTTTCTCAAGACGAAGAGTGTCGCGTGCACCTAGACCAATTGACTCAAGCTCCATATCCTTTCCAGCCTCCATAAGTGCATTCCAAATAGTCTCAGCATCTTCGTTTGCCATATATATCTCACATCCACCCGATCCAGTATAGCCAGTAATAGATAGGATAACATCTTTCACACCTGCAAGAGTCACCTTTTTAAATGTGTAGTACTCCATATCTTCAACAGGCTCATCACATAGTTTTTGAATAACTTTCATTGCGTTAGG
>CAYJOF010000288.1:0-1718 GCA_964371765.1 uncultured Rikenellaceae bacterium | reverse complement strand
GTTGATCATAAAAATAAGAATATGGATTATTGTAATCCCTCAAAATCTATATTGAATGACTTTATAGACATAAGATACTTATATAAGCAAGTGAAAACTTTAAAATAATCAGCAAATGAAATACAGATTTCTATTAATAATACTTATTTCAATAAGTAGTGTAGGTATACTACTCGCTCAAAACTTTAATATATATAGAAACGATACTGTAGAGTTCTCAAAAAGGTACATCAACGGAAATAGTTATCAAAAAGATTTTTTGTTGTTTATGGATATGTTAGATAAGACGCATCCTGCCTTTAGTGATCAAAGTTGCCCTCCATTCGATATAGAAGCTAAAATAAGCGAGGGCTATCTGTTGACTAACTCTTGTGGGTCGCCTGCAGATCTGTCAATATATATGCAGGAAATATTGGCTACTATTGGGGACGGTCACACCTCTCTTCTTCTGAACCATAGCCAAGGTTCGATATTTCCGTTCATCCTCCATTTCGAGGGCGAGGAAGTGTACCTAAAAGCTATCAGCAAAGAGTTTGAGGCCGCACTTAATAAGAGAGTTCTCTCAATAAATAATATGCCTGTCAAAGAGGTTGTATATAGCTTCAAGCGATATCTCCCTAGCGATAATGAACAATACTTTTTAACTAAGGTTGCGGGCTTTATGCAGTTCGTATCCTCTTGGAATATTCGCTCTTCTGTAGTTGAGTCTCTTGATATTGCGTTCGATGATGGGACATCAATAGAGCTAAATCCCATCAGAGGCAATGTAAATATGGCATATAGTACAGCGTATAATGGATTCAAAGGCGTTAGAAAAGTTACTAAAGAGCCATTTATATATACTATAGTTGACGATATATGCTATCAGCAATTTAACGCTTGCTTTGATAAGAATACCCTTAGGGAGCAGTATATCTCAAACCCAAATATAACAAAAGATCAGTCAGAGAGAGCACTCTCTAAGTTTATGACTTTTGAAGATTTTTTGGATAAGATGTTCAGTGAGGTATACTCGAAAAATATCAAAACTCTAGTTGTAGATGTAAGGGATAATTCAGGCGGAAATAGTTCGCTAGGTGATATGCTGTTGTCCTACATAAAGCCCTCAGACTCAATTGACCACTTTAGCTCTATCATTAGGTTCTCGGCTTTATGGGAGCAGCAATATCCGCAATTTGCTCAGAGGGTGAAGGTTTCTTTTCAAGACTCTAATATAGAGTATCGGCAGGGGGACATATTGTCTCTACATAAATTGTCAGATATTCTAAATGCTACAAAGGGTAGCACCGACAAACAAAGCATCGCATCGAAGAAGAGAACGTTTGATGGCAAGGTTGTTTTCGTGCAGAACGAGAACACATATAGTAGTGCAGGAATGTTGATAACTACTGCAAGAGATAACGGTATAGGGATTGTCATAGGAACAAAAAGCTCCTACTCGCCATCTCATTACGGGGATCTCTTGTATTGGAGTTTGCCTAACACAAATATTCAGGGCTTTATTAGTCATAAAGAGTTCAATAGACCTAACACGTCGAAATCTAACGAGAAAGAGTTGATTCCTGATGTTATGATTGATACAAAGCTTAATGATTTGATAAGAGGTCAAGATATGTGTTGGGCTTGGATTTTAGATAATAAATAAATCTATGCAGGCTTTTTGTTAAATTTCATTTGAAATGTAAAAGGGCTGATTATTTACATCGAAATTAGAGGAA
>CAYJOF010000287.1:0-1720 GCA_964371765.1 uncultured Rikenellaceae bacterium | reverse complement strand
TACTGCCTATGATCATTGGTTCTGCCTCTGGGTGTTTGATAGATGCAGGGATGATTGCTCTACCTGAGGCTACCTCCTGACGCACAATCTCTGGTGTGATCAGCTTATCGCCATACAACTCAGCCGACAGACCTTGATTCTCACGTATAGCAACATACTCCATCTCTGGAGTGATGATTCCATTACGAGCAAACCAAAGCTGTGTTTTAGTCTCACCGTATTGCTTTTGTCGAGCATCGATCCACTCCTGACGAATGGCAGGAATACCCTTTGTGGTATCAATCTGGTAATCTTTCTGAGAATACACACCAGTAGTGTCATAGATCATTATACTCTTATCGTGGCGAAGATTAACTTTTCGCATTCCCACTTTTATATCGTGCAGTTCACCCGATAAGTATACCTTCTCGGCGTTATGTTTAGATATATCAAATAGTTCGTTGCTTATCATATCTTATATCAATTTTTGATTCAAAAATACCGACTTACTCGGCTCAGTAATAGTGTGCAAAGGTAACAAAATTTATTCTACAAAACTACTCTGCCTGACTATTTATAGAAATTAGTCAAACAGAGTAGATTTATGCTTAGTGGCTCATCTAAACTAGAGCGAGTATTTACTTATATTTTGAGCTATCTTCTCTCTAAGCTCAACACTAGCCTCCACAAGTGGCAGACGAACAAATCGCCCCATTACTCCCTTGTGCTCTAATGCTGCTTTTGCTCCCGCTGGGTTGCCCTCTGCAAACAGCAAATCTGTAACCTCTAGGAGCTCTTTTTGCGCCTTACGAGCAGTCGTAATATCGCCATTTAGCGCAGCGTGAGTAAGTGTAGTCATTGTCTTAGGGAATGGGTTAGCCGAAACAGAAATAACTCCGCTGCAACCCATTACCGCCATAATAAAGGTAAAATTATCCTCACCAGAGATAACCATAAAATTTTCTCGTTTATCTCGAAGGATGTAGTCTACTTGATTAAGGTTGCCTGAAGCCTCCTTAATGGCAACAATATTATCGAACTCTGCCTGAAGACGCAGGGTTGTCTCAGCTGTCATATTTACTCCTGTACGCCCCGGCACATTGTATAGTATCACTGGTAGTGGCGAGTTCTGAGCAACTGCTTTGTAGTGTTGATAAATACCCTCTTGAGTTGGCTTGTTATAGTATGGCACTACCGACAAAATGGCATCAATACCTTCAAAATCTTTAGTTTGGAGTTGCTCTACAACCTCGGCAGTACAACTACCTCCAACACCCAACACGATAGGTTTTCGCCCCTTGTTTACGTCTTTTACAAAATCTACAACAAATTTGCGCTCACTGCTCTTTAAGGTAATATATTCACTAGTGGTTCCAAGCACAACAAGGTAGTCTACCCCACCATTGATTTGAAACTCCAAAAATCTCTCAAAAGCAGGATAATCAATATCTCCTTCTGCGGTAAAGGGAGTAACAAGTGCAGTTCCTACCCCTTTTAGCTTATCATAAATCATAGCAAAAATTATTTTTCACAAAGATAGTAAATATTTTCGTACCAAGAAAAAATTGGAACAGTAAAGTTAGCAATGATTATTGATAATGATTAACTAAGGAAAGGGAAAGGGAAAGGGAAAGGAAAAAAGCGGACAAGAAAACCCACAATCACCCCAACCAGCAGCGGCACGGCCGCTGCCGAAATGCTGCTTAAAGGCAGCGTTTCGATTTTTTGTCAGCACAAGAGA
>CAYJOF010000286.1:0-1730 GCA_964371765.1 uncultured Rikenellaceae bacterium | reverse complement strand
ATAAGTCCAGTAGTGGTTGTGAGGAAAATTCTCTCTGTAACCCTCCTTCACTGTATAGTGCTTCTCAAGCGCCTCAACACTATTTGTATATGCTCCCATATCGGCAGCAAGTCTATCTGTGCCAAAATACCAAGGAACATATACCTGACGACAAGGAGAATACATAGCTGTCCAGACAACTGCACCAACATTTGTTGGCAGGTCTCTAAGGTGGAAGACAGTGCTAGACTGTGTACCGAGATTACATATTGTACCTTTCTCACTATGAGGCTCTCCAGGGTGAGTTGCCTTAACTCTATCCATATCTGTACCCTCAAAATGGTCTGTTAGGATAGTCATCACCTGCTTTATGTCAACTTTCTTGCGTGGTTCAAATTGGAATGGAAAGTCATCGTTTATGTTGTATGTCTCTTTGGTTAAGAATCTTAGTCCTCCCCATTTTCTTCCTTTGTTGTTCGTAGAGTTGAGCGTTGGAATATCGCTGTAAGCCTTGCGAAATGAGAACTCCCCATCTGTTTGAGGGTTGTACCAGCCCCTTTCAATTGCATAGTCTACAATATCTGCTGAACCTCTGAAATTTGCCTTGTCACTAAGGTCAATTTTATCTATCGTGTAGTAGTTCGGAATCAACATCACTTGATCGTCTGCTACACGTTGTGCTACCCAATGACGACCCTGTACAACTGCCACAACCCAAGCTTCGTTCTTGTCGGCAACAGTATAGGTGCGTCCAGTTGATGAGTACCCCCACTTTTCGACCAACTCTCCTATCATCTCCATTGCGCCCTTTGCAGTTGTTGCTCTCTCTCCAATTGCACGGCGAAGAGTGTAACTAATTCCACCATCTGTGTAATCTTCTCTATCCTCCCTACTTGCACATCTATTTGAAACAACTGCCACTCCGTGTTCATTCAAATAAACATCAGCATAGTGTTGAGCCATCATCTCTAGCCATATATACCTCGCTGTGCGACTAGGTTGTGGAATTGGAGCATTGCCCTCAACTTTGAGCATATCACCATTATCATACCTACGTGAAGGCACAATATACATACTCATCATCTGCTCATTCCAATTATCTTCGTTGTGACCCACTATCACAGTGCCGTCAGTTGTTGCTGCTTTGCCTGCCACAACCGTGTAGCAATTAAAGAGCGTTTCGTCTACTACCTCTTGTGCGTGAGCGTTGAACACGCAGAGGATAATAACAATTAGTGTAAAAAGTCTCTTCATAGATGTAAAATTAGTTTTTTGTGGTTTTTTTATACTCTATATTTCTCTCAAAATTACTATAAATTTCGAACTTACAAAAATTTTGAGTTCTAAAAATTGCAAAATTCAAAAAAAAATGCTAATATTGCATTGATTTTGGAGAAAATATTTAAGCGTTAGCAAAGATGATAAAAAAGATACTGAATACAATACCTAGAAAGTACCTACACCGAATTATTGGAGTTGTTACGCCTTTTACGACTCTATTTTTTAGGGGTAGAAGTTTTGAGTGTCCAGTATGTAGAAAATCTTTTCGCAAGATGCTATCTTATGGTTATGTAACAAGCCGCCCAAATGCAATGTGTCCTAGCTGCTTAGCCCTGGAACGTCATCGTATGATGTGGTATTGGTTAAGCCACAAAACCGATTTTTTTCAAGTCAATCATTCTGTCCTACACATAGCTCCCGAAGCTCCATTTATCCGCCGTTTTGATAATGTAATTACCAAAAATATGGGG
>CAYJOF010000285.1:922-1735 GCA_964371765.1 uncultured Rikenellaceae bacterium | reverse complement strand
AATATTGACCTTTGCACTACCTGCAATTCTAGCCAATATCTTCATTCATCTCTACAACTACCTCGATGCGGTAATTGTTGGGCGGTTTATTGGAAAAGAGGCTTTAGCAAGTGTGGGAGTTGCCTCACCTTACATATATATATTATCAGCTCTGGTATCGGGATTCACAATTGGAGGAGGAATCATAATCTCACGACTATTCGTCGCTAACAAATCGGCTCAAATTAGGCGTTTTAGCAATACCCTTTATATTATTACCGCAGTGCTTGCGCTAGTTGTCACTGCCCTACTTATGTGGACAAACCCTTATCTCGTATCGATAATGGGACTGAGTGAAGAAATATCTTATCACGCAACACAGTATCTAAATATCTACTCTCTAGGGGTTGTTCCTATATTTCTATTCTCCGCTATGACGGCTCTTCTCAGAGGGGTAGGAAACACTAAACTACCGCTATATTTTTTAATAGCCAGCTCCATTCTTAATTTTGCACTGAATTTAATCTTTGTGGCACTATTGGGCAAGGGTGTTGAATGGGTAGCCGCAGGAAGCGTAATCTCCCAGGCGGTGGCTTTGGTGGCACAAGGGGTTTATGTAGGCCGAGTCCTACCAGAGATTTTGATCAATCCTTTCAGCTCACAATTCAATTTCAAATATGCAAAAGAGATTCTTCGACTAGGGATTCCTACCTCTGTCCAACAGCTATTTGTAGCTCTAGGGTCTCTTATTTTGGTAGTGATAGTGTCGAAGTTTGGTACAGATGTAATAGCTGCTTACACCTCTGCTCACAAGCTATTGATAGTGATTATGGT
>CAYJOF010000285.1:0-877 GCA_964371765.1 uncultured Rikenellaceae bacterium | reverse complement strand
ACGCCGCAGGTCAACACCTTAGAGTAATATCTGCACTAAAAGCTACAATAGTGATTCAGCTTGTCGCCTCATTTGCAATCCTATTGCTAATCTCAATGTTCTCAACATATTTTATGAGTTCATTCTCGAACGATATAAACATAATCAATATTGGGAAACAGTATTTGATGATAATAGGAGTTACTATGTGGTTATTTAGTATTATGTCGACCTATACTGGATTGCTTAGAGGGTTGGGGGATACTTTCACACCTATGATCATAACAATCATCTCGCTATGGGCAATAAAAATCCCAGTAGCATATCTGCTTTCGAGCTATATAAATGAGGTAGGGGTTTGGTTCTCTGAACCTATCTCTTGGTGTGTTGCATCTATGTCGCTTATTGTCTACTACAATGTGCGCACAAAGAAACTATTGATCAATAAATAGTTATCCCTTCAAAGAGTTATCGATTTCGATAATTTGAGGAATCAGCAGTTGCTTATCGTCACACGCTATCACAATATCTGCAAATTCAATCCTTTGTTTATCAGAAAATTGGCTATTCATACGCTGCTGAACTGAAGCACGATGTTGACAATCCCGTCTCATCACCCTATCAATTCGTTTCTCTACTGGGGCAGTCACTACTATTACGCTATGAAATCTATCTTGCCAGCCAATATCAAAGATAATTGCTGATTCGAGTATCACGTATTGCGATTCTTGCTGTGCGACCCATTCCATAAAATCTGCCCATAGCGCAGGGTGAACCAGAGAGTTGAGTAGCTTTAGTTTATCTTTACTTGAAAAAATTTCTTGGGCAAGAAAGCCTCTATTGAGTAATCCATTATCAAAATAGACCTAACAAGAGAAGTTATCTATCAAATTTTGTC
>CAYJOF010000284.1:0-1735 GCA_964371765.1 uncultured Rikenellaceae bacterium | reverse complement strand
TATTGTTTATGTATATCCAATTGAAGACTATCAAAAGATTGATTCTTTACGAGCGACCGTTGGACTACCTCCACTAAAGATATATATGAAAATACTAGAATCAACCTTAAATGCCAAAGTTCAATATATTGATGATATAGCTCACATGTCATTATAAAAGAATTTAAAGTAGAAAAAGGAATTTTCTATTTATGTATAATGTCCGTAGAGGAAATGAGATGCAACCTTAAAGGATTCGTATATGACGTTTACTAACAAGTAACATAATTTAACTAGATATTATAATCTAAGTGTAAATCGATATTTGTAGTGAATTTTAATCTATAGTAATGAGGTTAGAGTGATAATATATCATCATTCTAACCTCTTTGCATTATAAGCTGGCTATTCAAGATCCTAAATTCGGATTGGCAACTTATGACTTCTTAACATTATGCGAGCGGTTCTAGTTGAAGTGCAAAAACTCACCCACAAGACACTCTGCCTAGCCAATAAGAAAATGGGGCTAGCAAAGCCAGCCCCATCTTTCTTATTTCAATAGATTATAAGTTTCTTTGGCTATAACTAGCTCTTCATCTGTACAAACAAGAGCAATCTTAACCTTAGAGCCTTCCATCGAAAGAACAGTATCCTCTCCACGAGATTTAGCGTTTAGCTCAGAGTTGAACTCAATGCCAAATAGGTTTGTAATGCCCTCACAAACTCCAGCTCTCACCTCCCAGTCATTCTCGCCAATACCACCAGTGAAGATAATCATATCTACGCCGTCCATAGAGGCTGCATATTGACCGATGTAGCGCTTGATACGAGCAGTCATCATCTCTAGTGTAAGAGCCGCTCTGTGGCTACCATCCTCGATTGCAGAGTGGATGTCTCTCATATCAGAAGAGATACCAGATATGCCAACAATACCACTACGCTTGTTGATCATATCGTTACACTCCTGAGGAGTCATCTCCTCCTTAGCTGCAATATAGAATAGAACACCCGGATCTATATCACCACAGCGAGTACCCATTATAAGACCATCGACAGGAGTAAAGCCCATTGAAGTATCGAACGACTTACCATCTTTGATAGCGGTGATAGACGCACCATTGCCTAGGTGACAAGTGATGATTTTTGAATTGTTGAAATCAAGTCCAAAAATGTCGCAACCCTTTTGAGCAACAAACTTGTGACTCGTACCGTGGAAACCATACTTTCTAACTTTATATTGCTTATAGAATTTGTATGGAATAGCATACATAAAGTTTGCTTTAGGGATTGATTGGTGGAATGAAGTGTCGAAAACAACAACCTGAGGAACCTCTGGAAGTAGTTTTTCGATTGAAGTAACACCTTTTAGGTTAGCAGGATTGTGTAGAGGAGCTAGTTCGAAAAGATCTTTGATAGCCTCTTTTACCTCTGCATTTACTACAACACTCTCATGAAAAGCTTCACCTCCGTGCGCCACACGGTGGCCTATAGCTTCAATATCCTGAAAAGAGTTGATAACCCCATGATTCTCATCGATAATCGCACCAAGAATCATATTGATACCCACCTTGTGGTCTGTAATCTCTCCAACAGATACATACTTCTCCTTACCCGCAGGTTTGTGTGTAAGGATTGCATCGTTTAGTCCGATTCTTTCGATTGAGCCTTTCGCCAATACATCTTGACCCTCTGGCTTGTAGTCCATAAGTTGGTACTTAATAGATGAACTACCGCAGTTTAAAACTAGAATAATCAT
>CAYJOF010000283.1:0-1739 GCA_964371765.1 uncultured Rikenellaceae bacterium | reverse complement strand
AGAGTGATGAGGGGTATCTAGTTGGCAGAATTTTTATTAACCACGAAGGGTATTTCTTTGCCGAGGGAAAGAATCTTGAGAGATACAGCTATACAATTTTCGGCGAAGAAAAAATATCGGACGACACCCTAACCGACATCTTCCTGTCGCTTATGCTCTATACGCTTAATTTTGATCTTCTTGTACCAAAATATAGCACTATTAAAGTAATCGACTCGGACAATATGAACAATAGAGTCGATAACTCTAAAACCGATACTGGCAAGAGAATCTACCGTGAATTTGATACCTCAGATATAGCCACAGAGTAGTACGCCAAGACTTATACATTTAAAAACTCCATATACCTATAATCCAATATTTCGTATATGTAGCTTAGGAATGATCGTGCCTCAATGTTTTCAGAATCAAGCTCAATAGCCTTATTGAAGTCATTTATAGCTCCCTGTATGTTGTTGCCTGAGTGGTGTAATTTCCCTCGTTTAGTGTACAGCTCACCCAGAGCTTTAGGTTCAAAGGTGTTGTTTATAAGTGTTGTTAAACTCTCAATTGTATTCATTGTCTATATAGTTTATTCATTATTATATACCTCATCACCTCTGAGCATATCCACTCGGATGTGTCTCCACGCAGGATAATCTCTCGTAGTTGAGTTGATGATATATCTGCTAACGGTGCCAATGGTAGTTTTGTTATGTTTGTATGTGGACTGAATCTGGTGTCGAGGTATCCCGTACGAGGGTAGACCAAAATCTTAAATTCGGATAAAATTCTCTGCCAATCTCTCCATTTATCAAACACAAGCAGATTGTCCTCTCCGATTACCAACATAAATTCATAACTAGGGTAGTGGCTCTGAAGCCACTCAAGGGAGTTAATTGTATATGAAGGTTGAGGAAGTTGGAACTCAAAATCTCTCACCAAAATTTTGTGACTATTGCGTGTTTTATTTGCCGCTAATGTGGTCATCTCTAGCCGATGTTGCTCGTGTGCCAACTCCCAACTCTCTTTAAGGGGGTTGTGGGGCGACACTATGAGCCATAGCTCATCAACTATATCACTATCGATAAGGTAATCTGCAATAGCAGTGTGTCCCTTATGGATAGGGTTGAACGAACCAAAGTATAGCGCAACTCTCATATCTATTTTATAAAATCTCGAACTATACTTTCGCACTCAGATAGTGCCAATTCTAGTTTGTCGTTGATTAGAATAGTATCGAACTTTGGGGCAAATTCAATCTCACTTGCTGCCTTGCCAACTCTCTTCTCGATTGCCTCGGCAGAGTCTGTAGCTCTTGATACGAGTCTTCTGCGTAGCTCTTCGATTGATGGTGGTTGCACAAAAATAGAGAGAGCCTTGTCTCCAAAAATCTTTTTTAGGTTGACACCTCCCACAACGTCAATGTCAAAAACTACTACATTGCCCTTTGCCCATATCCTCTCAACCTCACTACGCAGTGTACCATAATGAGTGCCTTGATAAACCTCCTCCCACTCAATAAAATCATCTGAATCAATCTTTTGACGGAATTCGTCGGGAGATAGGAAGTGGTAGTGAACACCATCCTCTTCTTGTCCTCTTGGCAGTCGTGAAGTTGCCGAAATAGAGAACTCTAGGTTTGGAAATACCTTCAATAGATGTGCCACAACCGTACTTTTGCCTGCTCCACTTGGAGCGGAGAATATCAAAACCTTATTCATTATAGTATATTTAATAACTGTTCTTTAATCTTCTCC
>CAYJOF010000282.1:0-1793 GCA_964371765.1 uncultured Rikenellaceae bacterium | reverse complement strand
ACATTTTTTCTTAGAGATAGGCTTTCCCCTTGATAGGCTAGTATCACTCTGGAGTCAAAAAACCATAAATCATCCCGACTATCTAGGCAGTTATCGCCAGAATCGTGCACTGTTTACAATGCTAAAGAGTGATTTTGTAGATGGAGGTTACTATCTACTTAACAAAAGCGCAAATCTTTTTGCTCCTATCTCTGTTGTGGGATACTCCTACTACAACGACCCAGAACAGCTCAATGATCAACTATCCTCAATACAGAATGATCTTCAATGTGTTGTAAGTTCCACTAGAATCAGTTTTGGACAGGCTCAATCACCCAAAATTTCCGACTGGGCAGACTCAAAAGATACAATGGCTTTTGTGTTGTCAATTTCCGAAGGAGAAAAAATGTAAAAATTTTTATCATTTTATTTGAGTGATATACCATTTTACACTATATTTGCTGTTGGAAAAGAGTGGAAAAAATCCGCTTTGAAAAATTTTATATTTATGGATGCAAAAATGATATTTCTATTTAAGGCACTCTCTGTTGAAAATGAGAGCTTTGAAAGAGATTATGAAATAGCTTACGATGCTACACTACTAGATTTTCATAACCTAATTGTTGAAGATTTAGGTTTCGATACGATGGAGATGGCCTCATTTTTTACCTCAGACCAGAACTGGACAAAGCAACACGAGTTTACAAGTGAAACAATGTTCTATGGCGAAGATGAGACAGACCTCGACGAACTTACTCCAGATTCAATGGAGAGTGTGTTGTTGGGACAAATAATCAAAGAGAAACACGCAAGGCTTCTTTACGTGTTTGATCTTCTATCGAATCGAGGACTATACCTAGAGTTGATCAATACCTACCAAAACGACTCATACCAAATACCTAGTGTACTACTATCAAAAGGTGAAGCTCCACTGAAAATCGATGATGATAATGTGGCGGATGAGGTGTCGGAGATGTTCGATGATATGTACGATGAGGATATTTTCGACCAAGACGATTTCAATGAATTTAATGGCGGATACGATTCAGAGTACTATTAATGACTAAGAGACTGGTAGTGTTGATGGGCCCAACTGCTGTTGGGAAAACAGATTTGAGTATAGATATTGCTCAACATTTCGATGCGCCCATTATCTCGTGTGACTCCCGCCAGTTCTATCACCAAATGAGCATAGGTACAGCAGTGCCAAATGCTAGCCAACTTTCAAAAGTCAAACACTACTTTATTCAAAATCGCTCAGTTACAGAAGATTATACTGCTGGTAAGTTTGAACGAGATACTCTTGAACTTCTCGATGAGTTGTTCAAGAGTCATAATATTGTAGTTATGACTGGAGGATCGGGATTGTACATCGATGCAGTTTGCAAAGGCATAGATCCAATCCCAACACCAGCCACAGAGCTAAGAGAGCAACTCAAAACGCTATACTCCGAGCACGGTATCGAGGCTTTGCAACAGCAGCTTCAACAGCTAGATCCTGCATACTACAATATAGTAGATAGATCTAACCACGTTCGACTTATTCGAGCCTTAGAGGTTTGCCTAAGCACTGGAATACCATACTCCTTGCAGCGTCAAGGAGAGCCTAAACCCAGAAATTTTGATATTGTAAAGATAGTTATAAATCGTGATCGTGAACAGCTTTACAATCGTATCAATATGCGTGTAGATATGATGGTGGATCAAGGTTTGGAGCAGGAGGCTCGTGATCTTATTCCATTACGCACTTATAATGCTCTGAGTACAGTAGGATATAAAGAGATGTTTGACTATTTCGATGGAAACATCTCCTT
>CAYJOF010000281.1:0-1812 GCA_964371765.1 uncultured Rikenellaceae bacterium | reverse complement strand
TTAAGAGATGGTCCATTCGTCTAGGGGTTAGGACGCAAGATTTTCATTCTTGTACCAGGGGTTCGATTCCCCTATGGACTATTAATTAATTTATAAATATTTTTATTAAAATGGCAAATCACAAATCTGCAAAGAAAAGAATTCTTCAGAGTGAAAAAAGAAGAGTTCACAACAAATACTACCATAAGACTACTCGTAACGCTATCAAAGCACTACGTAATACTACTGACAAGGAGGCTGCTACAGCACTACTTCCTAAGGTTAGTTCACTACTAGACAAACTTGCTAAAAGAAATATTATTCACAAGAATAAAGCAGGTAACCTTAAGAGCAAGATGGCTCTTCACGTGAACGCTCTTTAGTATTTGATTTAAAAGTATCTATAAATTAGAAGCGGTGACTATTAGTCGCCGCTTTATTTGTGTGGGTGTTTGTCTGATATGAGTGGCTGAGCGTCTTGTGGGTAAGTTTTCGAACATCCTCAAGAACATCGATGCTCACGTACACTAAGTACGCTGTGCTCGATAACCTTGACGATACCCGAAAATTCCCTCACAATACATCTCAGCAGTGGAGGAGATTGTATTGCAGTTTGTTAGTCTAAGCGTCTTGTGGGTAAGTTTTCGAACATCCTCACATCATCAATGTTTCCAATTCTAGAGTTTTGTTGCTAGCCCCTTCTATTTTTGTTGATGAAGCTTTGGCTTGCGGTATGATGGTTTAAGGGTATCTACAATAAAGCATAGATGAGACCAAAGGGTGCTGATTATTCCAAAGTAGTTGGTCATTATCTCGAACCTCTCCTTTAGACTATCTCCTCTCTTCTGTGTAGTTGTGCCCCCCTCCTTAAATACCGATAGGATCTCTCCAGTGTTGTATATCTCTTTTGTGCATTTTAGTGCCTCAAGAACCCATTTGTAATCCGCAGAGTATTTATATCGTAGATCATAGGCTTTTGTGATTGATTTGCGAATGATGATTGATTGGTGACACACCACCATTCCATATCTAAAGCTGCGCCAACTAAGGCGGCGTGGCAGTCGTTTCTTGCGAAGTCCCATAATCTCGCCATCTTGACTTACTATTAGGGTGTCTCCATAATATATGTCATACTCTTTATCGTTGCCATTGAAGATATGCTCTAGGGCGTGGGGCGAGTATATCAAATCCCCTGCGTTTACATACCACAGATACTCCCCATTTGCCATCTCCCTGCCCTTGTTCATCGCATCGTATATGCCATCATCTTTTTGGCTTACCCACCTATCTATCTGGAGTGCATTGTCGAGTATCACATCTTTTGTGCCGTCGCTCGATCCGCCATCCACGACTATCAGCTCCACATTCTCATACTTTTGAGAAAAAATGCTGTCTAGAGTTGCTTCAAGTCCGTTTTTGTCGTTAAAAACTACTACGATTATCGAAATTGTGGGTTTATACATTGTAATGTTAGAGAAATTAATTAACTTTAGCGTGCAAAAATAAGCATTTTATGATTAGAAAAAAAATAAACTTCTTTATTTGGTTGCCTTTTATTGCAGCTATTGCCATAGTAATCGGCTATATATTAGGTAGTGGGGCACGAGTATCTATCTCTTTGCCAAATTCAGAAGACCCTCAAGAGGCTATCCAGAATGAGATTGCATCAATGTTCCAAGCTGGCGCAAAGAGCAGTAATAGGCTCTCGCAATTATTAGACTATATCGATGCTACGTATATAGATCAACTTGATACTGATACCCTAGTAGAGGAGTTCCTGCCAGAGATTATCGCTAAGCTCGATCCTCACTCGCTCTATATTCCTGCTGAAGA
>CAYJOF010000280.1:0-1814 GCA_964371765.1 uncultured Rikenellaceae bacterium | reverse complement strand
CGCTATAAGTAGAATGAGCACCGTAGAAAGCGATAGTAATTTACTCTTGAAGCGTAGCTTGTGTTGGAAGAAAAGCACGATAGGGTGCAGTATATACGCCAACAACCACGCCAACAAGAATGGTAATAACGCATTTCGTGTTAGGTAGACAAGGTAGCTGACAATGCCAACAATGATGAGGGTAATTACGACTCTTACAACACGGTCGAGCGTGTACGGTTTATTTTGCTGTTCTGACATCTTCTCTCTGTTTTACAATTTTTGTTGCCATAAAAGTAGTAAATATATATTAATTTTGAAAAAAATATGCGCAATAGTGTGGTGGCGATTGTTTGGTTTGTTAAATTTGTGTAGCTTTGTCGAAGAAATAATTGCGTTATGAAACATACTCTATTTTCCATTTTTTTGCTCTTTGTAGTGAGTGCGGTGAGTGCAAATGACACTACCGTTGTAGAGAAGCGTATTCCCTCTTTCGTTGCGCTGGGAGGTGGATTTGGAGGTGTGATGCCTACCAATAGCTTCGTTTCGGAACCCTACAAAACGAATTACGGTGCATTGTCATTAAAATATGCCTTGACTTCGACAGGCGACAAGTGGCAAGACATAGCTTATGGTCTACCTTATTATGGTATTGGAATTTCGCAAACCTATTTTGGCCGTCCAGATGATCTTGGTGTTCCGGCATCACTATATCTTTTCCAGGGGGCAACGATTCTCAATTTCTCTAAGCGCACTGCTCTAAATTATGAGTTTAACTTAGGTTTTGCAACTGGCTGGAACCCGTATGATCCATTTACAAATCCAAACAATATCGCTATCGGCTCGACGATGAACGTGCACGTAGCAGCAAACGTATATCTAAAATGGTACCTATCCAGAGACCTGGACCTACATATTGGAGGTAATTTTATTCACTTTTCGAATGGTACAAGCCGACAGCCAAATCACGGTATCAACAAGGCTGGGGCATACATAGAGCTGGTTTATAACTTCAACAGAGACCAATTGGAAAAGAGATATGATAGCAAAATTAAAATCCCCGATTTTAAGCCAGGCTTCGAACACGACCTTCAGGTGATTATTTCGTCCAAGAATGTGATGGCTGACACGGTTGGAACGAACCTGCCAGATGTCTACAACGATAAACAGTTTGATGTGTATGGTGTGAACTACTATCTGATGCGTCAGAGTAGTTATCGCTATCGTTATGGATTTGGGATCGAGTATCTGTACGATGCAAGCCAGGGGGCAAAGATGTACAACAGACTCCACCCAACTAACGGAAGGTACTATCCCGTGACAGAACTTGGCACGCTCCAAGAGCGATCTTCGGTCGGAGTTGCTGCCCGTGGAGAGTTGGTGTTGCCTCTTTACTCAATATTTATGGATATAGGTACAACGATACTGAACCGTGACGAAGATTTGCCGTTTTTATACCAGGCAATCGGTGTCAAAGCGTATCTTTCGGACGACCTGTTTGGTACGTTCGGGATAAAGGCGGTGAACTTTGGTCGAGCACAATTCCTCTACTGGAGTTTGGGATACACCTTTAACTCAAGCCGAAATAGTTGGCGTCGTAGACAGTAGGTAAACCCTTGATGTGACTATTTGATGAAGAGGTAATCTATACTGATATCATTTGTCTCTACCTTTTGGGCTATCAAGTCAAACGAAATACTCCTAAATATTGCCATTAGTTTATCTGTCTCGTAGATTAGCGTAGATTCTCTCTTCGAAAAGTTGTAGCTCGAAGGTAGGTTGTTCATAGTTAAGCCACTGCCTGTGAGAATCTCTTCGATTAAAGTATCGGCATC
>CAYJOF010000279.1:0-1835 GCA_964371765.1 uncultured Rikenellaceae bacterium | reverse complement strand
CAATAGTTGCACAAAAGTCTTGGGAGTTGGGTATCTTTCAGATGTAAAATACCTCGAAAATATTAATAAATTCAATTACAATAGTAGTTGGGTAACCGAAAAAAAATGATTAACGATATGAGAAAAAAACTTTTAATTATAGCCGGCATTGTAATAACCGTTGCAATAACTGCCACCATATGGGGAACAAACTCTTCTCTTCATACTAACTTATTTGCACAAGAGAATGATAACAAAAATGAGTCTCACGTGATCAACGGACCAGCTGAAAGTTATACCTGTCCAGGATGGTTTACTGGCGTTGGATATGCTTGTATGGCTGAAAATTCGTATTCATGTGCACTTGTTGCGTGTAAATAATTAAACAACTAAAAATTAACTCAAAGTTTGTCTAGGAAGTAATCACGTGATATAAGGATAAATAATTCCTTTTATAAATCAAAACTGACTAGACAAACTTTTAAATCTTTATCATATGAAAAAACTTCTTCTATTAACTCTTATTTCTATTCTTACTTTAGCTTCGTGCGCTACTCAAAATAGCGAAAATAAAGACCTCAAGCTTAAAGCTGTTATCAATTTAGAGATGGCCTTCGAGAATCTCTCAAACGATTTTTCTTCTGAGATTGACTCTTGCTGGTATGTAACTCTAAAATCACCTAACGAAAAACTAATTGGCGAGGTAACTAAAGTCATTAAACATAAAGATAAGCTATTTGTATTGGATAGTTGGGTTGCAGCAAAGGTAAACGTCTACACTCTAAATGGAGACTATATTGGTTCATTGTCCAATAAGGGAAGTGCAGCACACGAATATGTTTTTGCAAGTGATATTGATATACATAACAACTATGTCGTTCTACTTGACCACACTAGTAGAGAAATTCTCTATTTCGACATTGAGACACTTTCTTTTATCAAGAAAATAAAACTTGATAAGATGATAACATCCTTTACGCAGTTAGAAAGTGGTGATATTTTCGGAACACTGAGTTCTTATGCAAAGTATGATGCAGGGAACCACATCCTTCTAAAAACTGATTCTCTTGTTCAAAACCCAGAGTATCTACTTCCTCTTGATGAATATATCGGACAAGGAGCATACATGACTCTAAGAGAAAAGCCATTCACCCACAAGAGAGATGATAGTGCTCTTTTCTATACTCTTATCTACGACTACATATACAAATTAGGCGATAATGGTATAGAACCAGAGTACGGTTTAGATTTTGGGAAATTCACAATTCCCTACGAGCAGAGAATTAATGGAGATTCATTTGAAAAATGGAGCAAACAAAACGAGTGCGCTTATCTAGCTTCTGCACCTGTAGCCACCGACAACTCAATACTATTCAAAATAGCGAAAGGAGAAAATTTTTATATATCGCTCTACAATATCGAAACGGGCAAACTAACAACCATTAAGACTTTACCTAGTAACGTTGATATTACAACCCCCTATCAACCAGTTGGGGAGTGTAAAGGAAATATCATTATCTCAGAGGTTCCCACCTATGTAAGCGACTTGATCAAACAAAATGGCGACACACTACCTTATGAAGAAAGCATAACCAGCACTACATTGATGTTCACATGTTATAAATAAGTAAGCGATGAAATTTATTTACACTGTCATATTTTTACTGAGCATAATCTCTTGCAAATCAGATATAGAAAAAGCGAATGATCATCTTTTGAAAAACGGATTAAATATACTAACTGACTTACAATCAGAAGAAGTAGCCACACTATTTCAAAACAAAAACTATAAACTACTTATTTATATTGATGGACAATGTAGCTCGTGTATGTTGCAACTTGAACATTGGAAAGAA
>CAYJOF010000278.1:0-1848 GCA_964371765.1 uncultured Rikenellaceae bacterium | reverse complement strand
CTTTATTTTATATGTATGTAGTTTATGCTTTTTTGAGAAAAAAGCACGAGCAGAAAATTTCTGCTCTGACAAAAAATCGAAACGCTACCTTTAAGTAGCATTTCGGCAGCGTCTGTGCCGCTGCTGGTTGGGATGATTGTGGGTTATCTAGTCCGCTTTTTTTTCTTTGCTATTCCTTTCCTTCCCTTTCCTTTCCTTTCCTTAATCGTTACCTAGCTTATCTTCAATGCAAACCACCGTGCACTCTTCAACCCCGTTCGGTACCCCAACCCCGCACAAGCGTAAGCGAGGGCGCGTTTTTGTCAGCAAACGTAGTGAATCAACTGCAAACGAGATTCAATGCAGCTTCTTTAATTCGTTGATAATCAGCTGTATGTTATTTAAGTTGGATTTTTTTTAATTTTTTTTACGAAAAAATTTGGAGCGTATTATTTAAAACCCTACTTTTGTTGTGTATTAAGTGCGTAATACACTATTTGTCTAATATAAAAATTTGAGATATGATAGAGATAAAAGCGATTGATTTTTCTTACCCTCGCAAGCGAGTAATCAGAAATATGAGTCTATCCTTCACCAACGGTGGTGTGTATGGACTTTTGGGAGAGAACGGTACAGGTAAGAGTACTATAATAAAACTAATTTCGGGATTGTTAAAGCCACAAGAGGGATCTGTGGAGGTATTTGGTATTCAGAGTAAGGATAGATCTGTGGATATGTACCAGCAGTTGTATATGTTGCCCGAGGAGATAGCAGCACCCCAAATATCACTTGGTCAGTATGTTAAGGTGTATAGTTCGTTCTATCCATCGTTCTCGCAAGATGATTTTGCGGACTACGTAAGTCGTTTCTCGATTGAGCTCACTGCACCTATGAATAAAATGTCGATGGGACAGTTCAAAAAATGTATGCTTGCATTTTGTTTTGCTACCAACTGCAAAATTATGCTGCTAGATGAGCCTACTAACGGCTTGGATATTCCGTCTAAGTCAGTATTTCGTCAGATTGTTGCGCAGAAGGCGGACGATCAGCGAATTATCGTTATCTCTACTCACCAAGTAAGAGATGTGGATTCGATTCTCGACAGTGTGACGATTATTACCAACGAGGCGACTCTTCTAAACACCACTATTGCTCGTGTTGAGTCACGTTTGGCTTTTGTGGATGCTTATGGCGTCGAGAACTATATTCACAAGGATGGCAATATTGCGGTGCTTGAGAATGTAGATGGAATTCAGGAGACTCCTGTAAATATCGAGGTGCTCTTTACCGCTACTTTGCATCATCCTGAACGAATTGCCTCAATTGTAAACAGATACTAATATTGTAGATTCTCAAGTAGAGTTTAATGATTATCACAAAAGTCTAATGTTATGAAAACAATAAGTTTTAAAAGGATCGGCAGCTTGATCTACGGAGATTATCTGTTATATGCTAAGGGTAAATATGCAAGCTTAGTGACCGCTCCTGCAACAATTGTATTTATGAATATAGTTCTATATTATGATGCAGTTAGCAGTGATATGACAATCGCATATTGGAGATGGCTGAATTGGCAGGTTGGGGTTGGTTTTGTTCTGATGATTCTGGCGTCGCAAATATTTAAAAAAGATAAGGACAGAAAAATGGTTAGTTTCACGATTTTGGTTCCAGCTTCACCTATGGAGAAGTTCCTATCGAAGATAATGCAACTGCCACTGCTTGCTATCTATGGAAATCTACTATACCTCATTGGAGGAGTTGCTCTTTGGGGCGTTCGAGAGATAGTTTGGGGCTATAGTGTGGATTTGGTAACGGGAGTATCAGATATGTTTAATAGCACTGTGGTTCTTCCTCAGTTGACTCTTATTG
>CAYJOF010000277.1:0-1852 GCA_964371765.1 uncultured Rikenellaceae bacterium | reverse complement strand
ACTCCTCAATTTTATTAAACTCCTCCTCTTTGAGCAGTATCACAAACCCTTTGGGAATGGCAGTGAATTGCCAGTAGTGCAGCTGCCCAGCCGATAGCATATAAAACTCAGGGGCAGATACTCTGTGTGTAACTGTATCAATAGTATGAAACCCTTCACCCTCCATTATAAATATAAGCTCATAGTAGCCACTATGCTTGTGTGGCTTTGTACGCTTAATTACCTCTTTAAAACGTGAAATTTTAAGATTAGCTTCGCTCTCTAACTTACTTTTATTGCCTATTGCCATATCTTGTCATTATTTATCCGCTAAAGTTACAACCTTTTTTCTATATAGCTACTATACATAGACAAGAGATTAAAGACGAATAGCTCTATTTGCATAACAATATATACAACCATTCGAACAATCCAATCTTCCATATACCTTTCCGCCTTTATGACCTCCAAGAATACTTTTTGTTTCGCTCAAAAACTCACTGCCTTTACTATCCAATAGCTTGTACATTCTATAGATTTTTACTCTCTATCTCTAGAAATGCTGTTTTTCGTTCCAATCCACCAGCATACCCGACAAGTGAACCATTGCTGCCAACAACTCTATGACAAGGTACAACTATCGTGATAGGATTTCTATTATTAGCCATTCCTATTGCTCTTGACGCTTTGGGGTTACCAACAGCTATGGCTATCTCTTTGTAACTACGTGTTTGGCCATACGGGATATTACATAAGGCTCTCCAGACGCTCTTCTGAAAATCCGTTCCTAAAAACAATAACGGCAAATCAAACTCTTTTCTCTCCCCCTTAAAATACTCTTGCAACTGATTATAAGCCATATCGCTTAGCTCTGTTGGTTCTTCCTCTGATGAGCGATCAGCAGGGGTCGCAAATTTTACATAAGTTATAGCATCATCTTTGTAGCATATCTTAAACAGGCCGTACAGCGTTTCATATACAGCATATTTTCCATAATTTGTCATATAAATATTATTTTATTGTTTCACTCTTTTTAGCGTTTTAACCATCGCTTTATCCTCTAGGGGTACACGAATTGACTCTACTATTTTTTGAATAGACTTGTTATGCGTCCAATCGTCCATTTTATTATCCAAAAGATATTTTATGGTGTGCTCACGACACTTTACAAAGCAAATAGAAACAGCCCACGCAACTCCCATTCTCACATAATACGCCTCGTTCGAGATTCTATTAAACTCACATAAGAGTAATTCAATATGCTCTTCATCACAATAATAGTTCAGGAACATTACGATTCCAAAACGAATTACATACTCATCATCACTACGACAGCACTCTATAAGATATGGTAAAACACTTTCTCGATGCGATTTCACCTCCTTTAGCGACGAGCAAAGAGAGTCACATACAGACCAATTATCAATCATTGGGACAAAGCCCTTCAAATAATATGTAACAGTCTCAAAATCTTTTCGAATTGACCCTAAAACCAAGCCATAAACCATTTGTTCTTCATAATACTGAAACTCTGATTGATTTAGATAGCTAGAGTAATCACTTTTAGCTATTTGCTTTGCTAATTTTTGAAGTATTGGTGCTCTAACCCCAATAATATTTTCTATCCCCGGTATTAGTTTCGAAAGAAAATCTCGATATTTAGAGTCTTGATTATCAAATAAATATTGAATTATTTTTTCTCTTTCCATATTTTGTTTTCTCTTTAAAAATATCTTTTAACGTCCTCCCACCTCTTTAACACAACCAAGAAAAAATTTCGATATAAATATAGTCCTTTCTTAGTGCTATTATTTCCCCCAATGCAGAAATCGCAACTATTTAATAATCAATTAATTGTAATTTTTTCGATACA
>CAYJOF010000276.1:0-1939 GCA_964371765.1 uncultured Rikenellaceae bacterium | reverse complement strand
TTCTCATTGTATGTCTGTTACTGTCTATAATTAAATATAAATGTACATAGTCAAACCTCTCAATTTAATTTGAGAAATCTGACGCAAGTACGTGCATTTAAGTTATTAACAGTAAACTGGAAGAACTCTTGTTTGTTTGAAGATCTGTGTGCCACCCAATACCTCAAAGTGAGATACGTTATACTCAGAACAAATCTCTAGTGTAGCAGCTGGCTCAACTATTATTGAAGTAGAGGCAACAGCACCTACTATGGATACCAATAGTAAGAAATCTAGTTCGGATTTAGAATGGGAGTGATCACAGTCGCTGTCGCTAAGTGGGTGTGAGTAGTAGACAGTTTGTCCGTCGATAGTATGAGAGTGCAGAAACATAGCAGTCTGTAACATACAGATTACCGCTAAGGTGGAAAAAAAACCACTAAATATGTTTCTTAAGTTTCTCATCTATTTCGCAATATTTCGCAAATATAGCTAATTTTCATATGAATAAACAATTCTTCACAAAAAATCGACTAACGTAGATTTATAACGGTGATCCCCGCTCCTCCAAAATCAACGTGTTCATCTCTTGCACTGACCACATAAGGGTTGAGTTTTAGGAATTTGCGAATCTCCTCTTTGAGTGCCCCAGTCCCTTTTCCGTGCAGGATTTTAAGCTCTTTATATCCTAGCATATAAGCCTCATCAACAAACCTCTCTACTGTCTGTATCGCCTCCTCAACTCGTGAACCTCTCAAATCAATTTCGCTTTTAAAGTTTAGCCTTTTGTCGGATACATCGTATGAGGAATTTGTGACAATTCCCCCGTTGTAGTAGTTCGTTGAGCTACTGCTTAGATCCTTTAACTGCTTACGGTATTCGTTATTAGAAACCTGCTCAAGAGTCGAGACAGGAACACTAGTAGTTATTGATCCAAAGGCTACTTGTGCTCGCTTCTTGTCCAATCCTACAACTGTACCAATAACGCTCTGCCCTTTGATTCTTACCTTATCGTCTAGTGAAATTTGCACATCTTTGCGTATCTCACTAGGTCCAACACTTGTGAGCTTCTTACTTGATGGTAGTTTGCCTTCCATCTTTTGTGCATCACGCTGACGCAACTTCTCCATCTTGCGATTTATCTTTTCGATCTCTTGGCTGCTTACACCCTCACTTAATGTGTCGTTGAACTCTGTGAGTTGCTGACGAATCTCTCGTGTGCGCTGTTTCTCTGCCTGTGCCTCCTTAATCTCTCGGATAGTATTCTCCACTGCTTTGTTTGCCGAGGCAACTATCTGTTGCGCCTCGCTACGTGCCTTAGCTACAATATCACTACTGCGACTCTTTAGTTGATTGTATTGTTGTTCGTAATCCTCTACAATCTGGCTATATCGCTTCTCGCTTCGGCGAACCTCTTCTCGTTTACGCTCCCAGTAGACCCTATCACGTGCAATATCTCTAAGTTGACGCTCAAGTGATATTTGAGATGAATCTAGTTTGCCTTTAGCCTCAATAATTACATCGTGAGGTAGGCCAATCTTCTGAGCAATCTCAAAGGCAAATGAACTGCCTGGAACACCCTGCTCAAGGGAGTAGAGTGGAGTAATATTGTTTACATCGAATGACATAGCCCCATTTGTGACACCTGTTGCATTCGATGCAAAATATTTTAGGTTGGTGTAGTGGGTGGTAATTACTCCAAAAACTCCCTTTTTCTCTAACCTTGAGAGTATAACCTCTGCAATTGCTCCTCCAACACTAGGTTCGGTACCACTACCAAACTCATCTATAAGTATCAAACTCTCAGAATCACTGCTTCTGAGCATACGCTTCATATTTTCAAGATGGGAGCTATATGTACTCAGGTCGTTGTCTAGAGATTGCTGATCTCCAATATCAATAAATATCTTGTTGAATATTGTCATCTCCGAGTTTTCGTTCATAGGCACAAGAAGCCCCA
>CAYJOF010000275.1:0-1941 GCA_964371765.1 uncultured Rikenellaceae bacterium | reverse complement strand
CACTTGCAAGAGAATCGATCTCTCCTGTGCCACTAACGGTAGTAAGTGAGGCGTGTAGTGCCTGTGTTAAGGTAAACTATGTAGTGACCAATATGTGTCGAGGCTGTGTAGGCCGCCCCTGTATGGTTAACTGTCCTAAGGAGGCAATAGAGTTCAAAAAGGGACAAGCTCACATTATCCCAGAGAAATGTGTGAACTGTGGACTCTGTAAGAACAATTGTCCTTATCACGCAATTATATATACCCCTGTGCCTTGCGAAGAGTCTTGTCCAGTGGGTGCAATCTCTAAGGATGATAAAGGTATAGAGGTTATTGATGATAGCAAGTGTATCTATTGTGGTAGATGTATTATGTCCTGCCCATTTGGTGCAGTGATGGAAAAATCTCACATAGTAGAGATAATAACTGCAATCAAAAACCCTGATAAAAAGGTTATTGCAATGGTTGCACCAGCCATAGCAGGTCAGTTCCGTCAGCCTCTAAGTAAAATTCTTGCTGGAATCAAGCAGATAGGTTTTGATGAGGTAGTTGAGGTGGCTTTAGGAGCAAATAAGACAACAGAGATTGAATCGGCAGAGTTGATCGAAAGGTTGGAAAGTGGTGCTTCTTTTATGACAACTTCTTGCTGTCCATCTTATGTAGCAACAATCAAAAAACATATTCCTGAGATAGTAGATAATGTATCACACACTGGTACTCCAATGCACTATACTGCAGAGATGATGCGTCAACTACACCCTGATGCTGATCTGGTTTTTGTAGGACCTTGTCTTGCTAAACGCCACGAGGCAGTGACCGATTCGAACACCGACTATATGATGTCTTTCGAGGAGGTTGGAACTACGATGGTAGCTATGAATATAAACATCAACGAAGTTGAGCCTTTAGAGCTAAATGCCGAAGTTGATGGTTTGAGCCGCAAGTATGCAGTGACTGGAGGAGTATTTACTGCTGTTGCTGAGAAGCTCAAATCGGCGCACGGCTTTGAGAACGTTGAATCTCTAGTAATCAATGGTATCGATAAGATGTCAATTAAGCAGATGCGTATGTTTGCCAAAAAGGCGCCAGCTCAAATGATAGAGGTGATGTCGTGTGAGGGTGGTTGTATTAATGGTTGTAATACCATTGCAAACCCTAAGGTAGCAACCAGACAGCTTGCAGAGGAGGCTAAATAGATTTGAGTTGGAATTAGCTTGCTCGTGAATATTATAGAGTAGATATTGAGAGTATAAAACTCGATTTTGATATATTAGATCTCATTCTAGTTTAACTAGCTAAATCTTAATATATTAGATCTCATTCTAGTTTAACTAGCTAAATCTTAATATATTAGATCTCATTCTAGTTTAACTAGAATGAGATCTTGTTTTTTGGTGCATATTGATGCTGGATTAGCAATTCTTGAAAGTTAAAAGGACAAATTGTAATAATATCGATGATTTATAGACAATTGTGATGGATGTGTTAGTGAACGATGGGATGCCATTGCTGGCTTAGTCGTGATAAAAAATACTGTCTGAATGTTGCTAAATGATGTTTTAATTTGTTTTGGGTAATAAATTATATCAATTTGTGTTCTTTTTGTCGTTTTTGTTATATTTGCAAAATAATTAAAAGTCGTTTTTTATTTGTAATTTAAAAATAGTTTCCTAACTTTGCATTGTGAAGTTTACTTATTTCTATAAGTGCGTGGTTATTTTGTAGGCAGAGAAGTTAGGAGCGTTTATGTGGTGTCATATTGCTAACTATTAAAAACAACATTTATGAAGAATCTGAATATCGAGAATTATCATTCTACGATCCTTATGGTAGAGATGATTATCCTTTACCTTGTAGGATTTCTTACTCTGGTGGTTAAAATTCCAAAATATGACTATAATAAAAAATTTGTTGAGGGGTTTAAAATCTTTGGACTAGCATTAATAATTTGGGCTACGTATC
>CAYJOF010000274.1:0-1952 GCA_964371765.1 uncultured Rikenellaceae bacterium | reverse complement strand
ATATTTCTACATCTATAAGATCTAAGGATTACCAAAGATTGAATTTTGCCCCTAGGGGCAAAAGCAATATGAAATATTGTGTGTGGCGAGGAAACTCGCCTAAGCAAAGACATTTCGTATTGATAGGTACTGCAAGTACCGTAATTCAATCAACACTCACTCGTAAGCATTCCTAGTACTAATGACTAATACGCACATAACCCACCAAAACAAAAAAAGGTCGACCACAATGGATCGACCTTTCGTATCATACACATATTAACACCTTACAAAGGCATCAATTAAACATGCACACACTCACCATGAGCCTCAGCAGCTGCTTCCATAATCGCCTCTGAAAGCGTTGGATGCGGATGAATAGTACCTATCATATCTTTAGCTGTTCCGCCAAGTGCCTTAACCATACCAGCTTCCATAATCATCTCTGTTACGTTAGTACCGATAAACGATGCACCTAGCAACTTATCTGTTTTAGCATCAAATACAAGTTTAATGAATCCGTCCTTATCGTCAGTAGCCGTAGCTTTTCCGCTTGCTGTGTAAGGGAACTTACCAACTTTTACCTCATAGCCTTTTTCGATAGCCTTAGCCTCAGTCATACCAACAGATGCAATCTCTGGTTGGGTATAAATACAAGCTGGAACGTTAGAGTAATCAACTGGTTTTGGATTATGGCCAGTGATAGCCTCAACGCAGCAAAGAGCCTCAGCACTTGCCACGTGAGCAAGAGCTGGAGTATTGATAACATCACCGATAGCGTAAACGCCCTCTAGGTTTGTACGGAAGAATTCATCTACAACGATCTTACCTCTTTCTACCGCGATACCATTCTCCTCTAGTCCGATGTTTTCGATGTTTGACTGAACGCCAACTGCAGAAAGAACAACATCACACTCTATTGTAGAAGATCCTTTAGCGTTTGTAGCAGTTACTTTACACTTACCGTCTACGATCTCAACAGAGTCTACACTAGTACCAACCATAAATGGCAATTTAGCCTTGCGGAAAGAACGCTCTAGGTATTTAGACACCTCAACATCTTCGTTTGGAACAAGGTTTGGAAGATACTCAATGATAGTCACTTTAGTACCAAGATCGTGGTAGAAGCTTGCGAGCTCTACACCGATAGCGCCACTACCCATCACCACCATACTCTCAGGTTGCTTCTCTAGCGACATAGCTGTACGGTAGGTGATAATGTGCTTCTCGTCTGGAGTAACGTTTGGAAGTGCACGAGCACGAGCACCAGTTGCAATGATGATGTGCTTAGCCTCAACCATCTGAACCTCGCCATTGGCAGAAGTAACCTCAACCACACCTTTAGAGGCAATCTTACCATTACCTACGATTACCTCAACACCTGCTTTCTTTAACAGGAATTGCACACCCTTGCTCATAGTGTCAGAAACGCCACGAGAGCGAGCAATAATCTTATCGAAAGAGTGGCTTACCTCACCTGCAATCTCAACACCATATTTGTGCGCCTCCTTCACCTCTTTGTAGGCGTGAGAGCACTTTAGAAGTGCTTTTGTAGGGATACAACCCCAGTTTAGGCAGATACCGCCAAGCTCACTACGCTCAACAACTGCTACTTTTTGACCCAATTGTGCAGCACGAATAGCTGCTACGTAGCCACCAGGACCACTACCAATTACTAGAATATCGTACATATTTCTATATTTTATTTGTTATTAGATTTTCGTTAAATTTGTTTGCAAAGATAATCTTTTAGCCATATCGCTGCAACTGTGAGCTTTTAGAAGAACTATCGAGAGGTAAAACCCTTAGATTTAGGATTGTGCTTAGGGTTGAACTCAAATCCTTTGAAAGAGCTATCTTTCTCGGGAGTTTTTTCGAGTATCTTGCTTACATCGAAGTAAAACCCTTTGATATTTTCAATTCTATCTACTAGAGCATAGTATTCAACCTTTGTAGTTATTATCATCTTTCGG
>CAYJOF010000273.1:0-1965 GCA_964371765.1 uncultured Rikenellaceae bacterium | reverse complement strand
ATTTGATGAAATTATAATGACTAGAGGTGAGATATTACCCTCTACTAGCTCTCAGGCTGTTATTGTTGCCCCGACCGATGGCGTTATCTCTTTCTCGAATAGTATGGTTGTGGGTAGTTCTGTAGATTCAGGCTCATCAATCGCAATCCTAAAGAATGGAGGTATGGAGAGCACAATAACGGCTCGTTACCAAATCCTTAAATCGGCTTACCAGACAGCTACTCGAAACTACGAACGTAATCAAAAATTAGCCAAAGAGCAAATCGTATCCGATCGTGAACTGAAAGATAGTTACAACACCATGATTCAGGCTCAAGAGAGCTTTAATAGCCTAGATGCAATCTATTCGGAGCAGGGAGTTAAGGTTTTATCGCCTGCAAATGCAGTAATTACCGAGATACTTGTATCGCAGAATCAAGCTGTAAAGGCAGGAGATATTATTGCTACTGTTCAGCAGCAAAACTCAAATATGCTTAGAGCAGATCTATCAAAACGTTATGCCCCAAAATTAGCTACTATTACCAATGCTAGATTTACGCCAGAGTATTCAAATACGGCTATCGATGTGAGAGCGCAAGGAGGTGCTAAGCTTATCAGTACCGTCTCAGCTAATCAAGCAGGAGGCTATATACCAGTTATATTCTCCCTGCCAAACTCATCTGAAATTATTCCATATTCGTTCTGTGATGTTTACCTAGTCCTAGGTAGTCGCGAGGATGTTATCTCTGTGCCTAATGAGGCTATCTCGGAGAGTGAAGGTATGTATTGGGTTTATGTTCAAACAGGAGGCGAGAGTTTCCTCAAACGTGATGTAGTTCTTGGTGCAGGCGATGGTGTTCGTCGTGTTGTATTGAGTGGTCTTCAGGAGGGTGATTTAGTTGTTACTCGTGGTTCTGCTAAAGTAAGACTAAGTGAATCCTCTGGTGCAGAGATTCCTCACGCCCACGCTCACTAATATGAGCCCTTTGAACTATTTCTAATCAGGTATACTCCAAAATATAAAAGGTACACGAAACCCCAATTTGGAGGATGACTCATCTAAAACGAAGAAATAATGGTAAAATCGATAATAAAATTTGCGTTAGATAATAGGCTTTTTGTGCTTGCTATAACGCTCGTAGTGTGTGTAGGGGCTATCTACACATTGCGAAATATGGATATGGATGTTTTTCCAGATCTAACTGCCCCAACGGTCGTGGTTATGACCGAAGCCGAGGGAATGGCACCTGAGGAGGTGGAGAGATTTGTTACTTTTCCTATTGAAACAGCCGTAAACGGTTCGACAGGAATACGTAGAGTGCGCTCTCAATCTGCACAAGGATATTCTATTGTGTGGGTAGAGTTTGATTGGGATATGGATATATACAATGCTCGTCAGATCGTAACAGAACGTATGCAATCGGTGCAGTCTCAACTGCCTGAAGGATGTGGGTCGCCTACCTTGATGCCGCAATCCTCGATTATGGGAGAGATTTATATACTTGCCCTTACAGCCGATACAACCTCCATAATGGAGTTAAGAACATTGTCGGAGTGGGTGCTCCGCCCTCGCCTTTTGGCAATTAATGGTGTGGCTAATGTAACTATATTTAGCCGTGAGTCGAAGCAGTATCAAGTTACAATCGATCCTGATCGCCTTGTTTATTACGGACTTACGCTCGACGATGTTAGCTCTGCTGTGAGCGAGGGCAACATCAATGCACCGGGAGGGTACGTAGACACTTATGGGAGTAGATATACAATTCGAGGAATTGGACGATCAAATGATGTTGATATACTTTCATCCAAAGTTATTGCCCTTGTCAATCAGGAGCCTGTGCTTGTAAGTGATGTAGCTACCATTGAGATTACAACTGCTCCTGCTATTGGTAGTGGCTCATATATGGGCAAGGAGGGTGCTATTGTGGTTATCTCAAAGCAGCCAAATGTAAACACGGTTGAGCTAACAAAACTCATAGATCAAAG
>CAYJOF010000272.1:1688-1978 GCA_964371765.1 uncultured Rikenellaceae bacterium | reverse complement strand
CATCTCTCCAATTTTGCCTAACGATAGGTTTTGTTGATTAAAAAATCTTTGAGTCTTGATTTTCAAGTTCACTTATACACAAAGCACTGTAATAACCTATAAAGCAACCAATTACAAGATCGAATATATTTAATACCAATAAATAACTAAAGAATATGAATCCCCGAAAAGTCAATTAATAACTTTTAGAGCAAAAATGGATTAATCTCGTTTATTTTTCTTATATTCACAGAAATTATACAAAATTCAAAATGATTCAAATACTACAAAAAAAACACATATTACAAAGT
>CAYJOF010000272.1:0-1678 GCA_964371765.1 uncultured Rikenellaceae bacterium | reverse complement strand
TTCTGTTTGTTTCAGTACGTTCTGGACAATCCCCCTTTTAGAGATATAGTATCAACATTAGAATATAGTTCTAGCCGTATATTTATCTATTATTTGATTAGCTCAACACCTGTAGTTATATCGCTCCTTATTCTAATGCATGGGCGTAATATTTTACCCAATTTGGGACTAAACAAAGGTTTTTAACCGCTCTCATATTTGGCGTAATAGTTACTATCCCGATGAGCGTTGGGGGATTATTATTTGGTGATTTCAATGCAAATCTCTCTCTAAATAGATTAATATCAGGAGCCGTTATTGCTGGTTTTATGGAAGAGCTGTTTTATAGAGCTTTTCTTTTTGGGTTACTATTTAGAGTTGCAAAATGGGGTTTCATACCCTCTATTCTTATAGCATCTGTGATTTTTGGAGCTGTACATCTATACCAATCAAATGACATCCTATCTGCTCTATCTATTTTTGGAGTAACAGCATTTGGAAGTATAATGTTTGCGTGGGTCTATGTTGAGTGGAATTATAATCTATGGTGTGCTATATTTCTCCATTTTTTTATGAATCTATGGTGGATGGTATTCTCCCTCTCTGCCACTGCGCAGGGAGATTTGTTGGCAAATATTTTCAGAGTTGTGACAATAACATTCGTTGTAACACTGACTATTATCTACAAAAAGAGACTCACTATAAAGTATCAGATTAACAAAAAAACTCTGTGGGTTAATAGATAATTCCGCGCATTACTCAATTCACTCCACTACATCTCCGCTACAAATGTCACTAATCTATAGTGAGCCATTTATGGCAGAGTTTTTTTGTACCTCTAACTCTTATATGCACATTTTTTTTACGGATGGTTAGCTCGTCGAAGGTAGCGTGAGTGTTGGCAGTAGTTGCGTTGTGGAGGATGCTCCAGCCGTAACCTGCGAAACGTTCGGAGCTTAGGCTGTCGGTAAATGTGGCAGTGGGCAACACCCACGCTCTGCACGTCAGGGCGATTGGTTCGAGAGTCCTATCCTATATATGGTGATTACGGGCAAGCCCGATAAATCAGAAAGTTCTATTTAATTAGCGCCATAACTGATTTAAGATCTCTACCATCGCCTAATCGCCACTCAGTCAAACCATTAGCACTGCGTCCCTGTACTAAAGCTGCTGCGTATGATGGACTTGAGAGCAAAATATCCTTGTCAACTTCATAATAATCTCCAATATCAACAAGATTTGAATTAGCTATTAGTTTATTTCGCATCTCTATGAGCGACTTACTAAACGACACTCTTGTCTCTTTTATAATCGTTGAACCCCTGTGAATTAAAAATCCCTCATTACTATATTCACCAGTTGCTTTAACGCCTTTTGTGGATTGTATATGGAATATAAAATTATTGTTTGCAATGTCAACTTTTCTTATAGGTTCAAATATTTTATAGCCTAATGTATCTACGAGAAGTTGAAGCTTCTCGATAAATTCTTCCATATCAGCCTCATCTGATTCGCAAATATATGATTTGGTAGGGATTGTAGTATTTTGTAACGTGTACCGATCTATACCCTTTGCAATGTCATACAATCTATTCTCAATATACTTAATCAAGGCTTTGTTTAGCTTTTTATCCTTACTTACGAATATGATAGCTTCATTCCAAAAGTCTTTTTTTTCATCCTCACTATGTTGGCATAA
>CAYJOF010000271.1:1455-1979 GCA_964371765.1 uncultured Rikenellaceae bacterium | reverse complement strand
AATTTTAAAGTTGTTATTTGCTATTCTTGAACTATTCTAAAATAATTCTCAAGTTCAATTTGAAGGCTATGTGAAAGCGTATTTGGCTTCACCATCAATATAGCATAATCTTTAAGAGGATCTCTTTCTGGGTCTCTGTGGATTTCGAGTTTCAGAAGCTCTGACTCAAATATGTTTGAGAAGATACGGAATTCATATCCCTCTCCAAACAATGTAAGATCCGATGTTTTATCACGAACGATTTTTTTAGGGTCAATAATAATTTCTTTAACTATTTCGTTCGATTTGTCGAATTCCACGATAGCGTAATGAGGTCTATCGTGAGGTTTATTTATATCTACATTGGGATTATTCTTGTACCAAAGATCTATTGAATCTTGATTATAGACATCTAATCCAAAAAACTGCCAAAAGTACAATACATCATCCTCATATTTTAGATGTTTTTCTGGGAAATTTTTCCCCAGTCCTCTAGGATTGCGATACTTAATATTGAGCTTATAGGTACCACCCTCTTTCGGGAC
>CAYJOF010000271.1:0-1445 GCA_964371765.1 uncultured Rikenellaceae bacterium | reverse complement strand
ACATATATTCTATCTTCGTCGCCATACGCCAAAATGTGATATGGAAATTGTGGGGGTGGTGTATTGTTTGTCTCCTCTCCCTTAGAACAGGCAAGCATGAATACTTGTGCAAATATAAGTAGCGTTAGTAGTTTTATTGTTTTCATAATTTTGATTTTTTCAAAAGTGACTGCTTCGAAATAATTTTAGGCAGTCTGTTTCTTTGTTTTTAAGCCATTATTTATAGACTACACTATTTTATTTCTTCTGAATATAGCTCAAGCTCTTACCTTGACACCCTATATTCATCAAGATTTCTTTACCTGTATTATTAGGCTTGATAGTCAACAACACATAGTCGTTTAATGGATTTAAGTTAGGGTCTCTGTGAATCTCATAGCTAAAAAACTCCGATTTCCCTGTGTTTGCATAAGCCCTATGCTCATAGGTTTGATCAGATGATAAATTTGCTGGTTTTGGCTTCACAAAACGAGTATTCACATCAATTACATCATAATTGAATTCTTCAGTTCCGATATTAAACAAATCAATCGGCATTTCGTGAGTTGAGTTTCTATCGACATTGGGATTGTCAGCATACCATTTCTCTATTCCATCATTATCGAAAATAGAATAACTTGTTATTTGCCATACATACAGAGCCAAGTCATTGTATTGTTTATGAAATTCTAAGTTGTGATATTCGGGTGCAGTTGCCGATGGGTTAAAGAAGAAAGTAGATAGTTTGTAAGTTCCCCCCTCTTTTGGAACAGGAAGTGCAGCTCCCACCTCAAACTCTAATCCATACGCAGCAGGCGTATAGTCATAAATAATATCATTGTCTTTTTTGCAACTGTGCATCGCAAAATGAATTAGCGCAAGTAATGTTAGTAGTTTTATTGTTTTCATAATTTCTTTTTTTAGTTTGTTATCTTGGTGCTATGTTTGTAGTAATATGTAGCGAACCATATCCCTTGATAAGAAGAGTGTAGTCATTTTTGCCGATCACGAATTCGTTGCCATAATTGGTTCCATTTCCCCAGTTCACGTTTATATAAGATCGTGAAAAATTTCCTCTTCGAATCCAATCATACCTTTGCTCACGAACATTCCATAATGGTTCGTAATGTACTGATTGGTAGAGTTTATAGCCGTCAACAACCCAAGAGTGACCGCTTCCGTCAGTTGGTTTTGATCCACCCATAAATATAGGTCTGTTCGCATTAATTTCATTTTCTATTATTCCAAAGGAATAATTTTTAATATTTGAAGATGAATACCCAAAATGATCGAGTGCATTGTCGACTCTTTGGTGAGCTGCAGTAGTAGAATTTATCCCCAAATCATTATTAAGTTCATCACCAAGCTTACGAATGATTTTTGCAAGATAAAAGTGAGCATTATTCGCTGAATTGTATGTGGCATATCGAACAGCACGCATCTGATCCCAAGGTATATATGCTCCC
>CAYJOF010000270.1:0-1989 GCA_964371765.1 uncultured Rikenellaceae bacterium | reverse complement strand
AATTCAATCATCTTTAATCAATTCATCGAAAAACAATCCGCTTACGAATTAAAACGCTATAGACAAATTAACGACACTACACACTAGCAATCAATCAGTTACAAAGAAAGAAAAAAAGAAAGAAAGAAATTTTAAAAATAATTGCAGAAATATTTGTCAATTATAATATTATTTCATACATTTGCATTGTAATACCTAACTTCTAATCAAATCAGTTGGTGGATTACGGCAACTATAAACTACAAAAGATAGAAACAACAAGTTCACAGCTATCTAGAGGGAAGGGATCAAGTTTAGTAATTTTAAAATCTGCAATTATGAAAAATCTACTTAACACACCAATGCATCTACCTCTAAAGGAGACATTGAAAATGCGTTCAATTATCAACACATTTGCCACGATAATTCTAGTTGGTATAGTATTTCTTGTTTGCTACTTAGCTGAGGGCTCACTTGGCGCAAACATCAATCTATTCTATGCTATCTCTGCAATTATTGTAACATTATCATTATTACAGTATGCAATCTCAACCTCTAAGCTTCGAAAAGATCTTAGAGCGATGGATTCTATTAGTAGAGAGGTGACTGTTACAGAGTTGCGACCTATTGAAAATGTTGAGGCAGGTAGCGGAATGTTGTACATTCCTATCCTTGGAAACCTATTCCCTAAACTATGGGGACAGAATATGAATAGCTCTTCTCGACTTAGGCTTAGTACTAACGAGGGAGAATACTTTGATATTGATTCTAATTCAGAGGTCAATGTGGGAGATAAATTAATATTGGTAATTGCTAAAAGAAGTAATACTCTTCTTGAGATACGTAAACAGTAAATAATTAAAAACAGAATACTCACCGAGCAAAGCGTTAATTTTTGGCATCTCACACTCTATGATTCGTGGGCAGGCTCAGCGAGTATGGCAAAAAAAATAAGCAATATGAAAACTTACAAAAACATCTATCTTTCTGCGCTAGCAGCCTTATCGCTTGTAGGATGTACTTCGGCACCAAAACCTGAGGTTACGACCTATTCGTTTGACTCAATCACAAAAACTCAGAATGTTGTGAACAATCTGGATGATCTTTTCAATGTAGAGGTAATTGATTTAGAGTTTAACGACCAAAGTGCCATGTCGACTCCTACTAAAATTATAAGAAACGACGACTACATATTTGTGTTGTCGGCCGACTCGGGAATTTTACAGTTTGGAGCAGATGGTGAGTTTATTCGAAAAATTTCAGCCAACGGGCAAAGTGGTAGCGAATATATGTTTGTATCGGATATAGCTATCGACAATCAGAATAACAGAATATATCTTTGTGACGCTGCTGGTAAGATGTTAGAGTTTGACTTCGAGGGAAACCACATAGCAAATCATCCGCTTGAAGGGGGGCTAAAGTCGATATTATTAAAAGGCAATGGAGATATTTACGAAAGTTCTCAGGTTGTTATGGGCAACGAGAACACTATCCTTACAAACAGAAAACTAGACGGAACACAACAGAACCGTATAGCAAATCATTTCAAGTATAAGCTATCCCCTACGGCAGGTGTTGGTGCATATATCGACAATAAGGCGCTATTCAAGCTAGGCGGCGAGGTTGTGTATCATCAGCAGGTGAGAGATACCGTATTTACTTACGACGGCACTAAACTAACTCCTCGCTACGCATTTAGTTTCAATAGAGACCTAGATAGCAATCCTGTAAAATATTTTGAGGACAGAGACAACATTGAACTACTTTACGATGTGAGTGAGGACTCGAAATATATCTATCCAGTTTTTGCAGAGAAGGGTTGGAATATTGTTCCTTATATGATCAACAAACAGAGTGGTGATATAGCGAAGATGGATATTAAGGTAGATGGCTCAAATAACATATTCATTCCTAGGTGGTGCTACGATGGTACGCTTATAGACTATATCGATGGTAGCGACAACAGCAATATCAAGGTTGTGATTCTGACGCCTAAGAGTTAAGCTGAAT
>CAYJOF010000269.1:0-2006 GCA_964371765.1 uncultured Rikenellaceae bacterium | reverse complement strand
CCTATAAAGGCAACTGTCATTAGTACAAGTTTCTTCATAATGAGAATTTTTGAGAGATTATAATTTTTTATGTCTTTACAAAGTTACTTAAATTGTTTAACTTTCCAAATTTATTATAGGATTTGTCATAACAATAAGAGAGGGCAACAGCATGCTGTTACCCTCTCTTGGTAGTTATTGTGTGGTGCATAAGCACCACTTATCACACTTTGATCTCTACCTCTACACCACTAGGAAGCTCTAATTTCATTAGGGCATCGATAGTTTTAGGAGTTGAAGAGTAGATATCTAGTACTCTTTTGTATGTTTGCAACTGGAACTGCTCACGTGATTTTTTGTTCACGAAAGTAGAACGGTTGATTGTGAAGATCTTCTTCTTAGTTGGCAACGGAATAGGTCCAGAAACTACTGCACCAGAAGCCTTAACCGTCTTAACGATCTTCTCAGCAGACTTGTCCACTAGGTTGTGGTCAAATGCTTTAAGTTTGATTCTTATTTTTTGGCTCATAACTTTATTAATCTTCAATGTTTTTCTTAGCGTAATTCTCTACCACTGTTGTAGCGATATTTGCTGGAACCTCACTGTAGTGAGCAAACTCCATCGATGATGTAGCTCTACCAGACGAGATTGTACGAAGTACTGTTACGTAACCGAACATCTCTGAAAGTGGCACCTCAGCCTTAACAACGCGAGCGTTGTTCTTAGACTCCATACCGTTGATCTGACCACGACGCTTGTTCAAGTCACCGATGATATCACCCATACTCTCTTCTGGAGTTACTACTTCAACCTTCATGATAGGCTCCATAATAACAGGCTTAGCTTTAGCAGCAGCGTGACGGAAACCTTGTCTAGCAGCGATTTCGAAAGATAGCTGATCAGAGTCTACTGGGTGGAAAGAACCATCCTTAAGAACTACTTTCATACTATCAACAACGAATCCAGCTAGAGGACCATTTGCCATTGCAGACGCAAAACCTTTTTGTACTGCAGGGATAAACTCCTTAGGGATATTACCACCTTTTACTACATCGCTAAACTCAAGACCCTCTTTAGTTGTATCAGTTGCTGGTCCGATTTCGAAGATAATATCTGCGAACTTACCACGACCACCAGACTGCTTTTTGAATACCTCACGGTGCTCAACAGTACCTTTAAGTGCCTCTTTGTAGTTTACTTGTGGAGCTCCTTGGTTGATCTCAACGCCGAACTCGCGCTTAAGGCGGTCAACGATAATCTCAAGGTGAAGCTCACCCATACCGCTAATAACTGTTTGGCCAGAAACCTCATCAGTTTTAACTGTAAATGTTGGATCCTCCTCAGCAAGTTTGCCAAGTCCTACACCTAGTTTGTCAAGGTCTTTTTGAGTTTTAGGCTCAACTGCAAGACCAATAACTGGCTCAGGGAATGACATTGACTCTAGTACGATCGGAGCGTCCTCAGCACATAGAGTGTCGCCTGTGCGAACATCCTTGAAACCAACAACAGCACCGATATCTCCTGCCTCTAGGAATTCGATAGGGTTTTGTTTGTTAGCGTGCATTTGGTAGATACGAGAGATACGCTCTTTTTTGCCAGAACGGCTATTGAATACGTATGAACCTGCATCAAGTTTACCAGAGTAAGCTCTAACGAATGCTAGACGACCTACGAATGGGTCAGTAGCAATCTTAAATGCAAGACCGCAGAACTTATCTGCAACGTCTGCCTTACGAGAGCTAGGCTCGCCATCAAGGTCAGTACCCTCGATCTCTGGAATATCTAGAGGTGAAGGAAGGTAAGTGATAACGCTATCAAGAAGTAGCTGAACACCTTTGTTTTTGAAAGATGAACCACACAACATAGGGATGATAGTCATATCATTTGTAGCCTTTCTAAGAGCCGTCATAATCTCTTCAGGAGTGATAGCATTAGGATCTTCAAAGAATTTCTCCATCATGTTATCGTCATAACCTGCAACCTCTTCGAATAGCGTATTTCTCCACTCTTCTGCCTCAGCACCCAT
>CAYJOF010000268.1:0-2010 GCA_964371765.1 uncultured Rikenellaceae bacterium | reverse complement strand
TAATTTTAGCGCAGGTCCATCTATCCTGCCAAGAGTAGCAATCGAGAACGCTTCGAAAGCTATCCTAGAGTTCAATGGTCTAGGTTTGTCACTAATTGAGATCTCTCACCGTTCAAAAGATTTTGAACAAGTGATAGAAGAGTGTGAGCAGCTATTCAAAGAGCTTTTGAATATCCCAGAGGGTTACAAAGTATTCTTCGTTGGTGGTGGTGCTTCTACACAGTTCTTCCAAATTCCTTACAACCTTCTTGAGAAAAAAGCAGGTTATGTAGATACAGGTGTTTGGTCTAGCAAAGCTATCAAAGATGCTAAGCTATTAGGTGAGACAGTTGTTGTTGCTACTTCAGGCGACAAGAGCTTCTCTTACATTCCTAAGAACTTCGATATTCCTGCTGATTTGGATTACCTTCACATCACTACAAACAACACTATCTATGGTACTGAGTTCCACGCTGATATCGATTCTCCAGTGAACCTAGTAGCAGATATGTCATCGGATATTTTCTCTCGTCCTATCGACGTTAGCAAGTATGCTATGATCTATGGTGGTGCGCAGAAGAATATCGGCCCTGCTGGTGCAACTTTCGTTATCATCCGTGAGGATATCCTAGGTAAAGTATCTCGTCCACTTCCTGCAATGGTTGATTACCGTAACCATATCAAGAATGACTCTATGTACAATACTCCACCAGTATTCCCTATCTTCGTAATTCGTGAGACTCTACGTTGGTTGAAATCTCTAGGTGGTGTTGATGTTATGTACAAGATGAACGTTGAGAAGGCAGCTCTTCTTTACAACGAAATTGAGAGAAACCCACTATTCCGTGGTACAGTAGCTCCAGAGGATCGTTCTTTGATGAACATCTGTTTCGTTATGACAGAGGGCAACGAGCACCTACAAGATGAGTTCTTCAAGTTCGCTACATCGAAAGGTATGAGCGGAATTAAAGGTCACCGTCTAGTTGGTGGTTTCCGTGCATCTACTTACAACGCACTTCCAAAAGAGAGCGTTCAGGCACTTGTAGACTGTAT
Organism: uncultured Rikenellaceae bacterium; assembly: GCA_964371765.1. GTDB lineage: Bacteria > Bacteroidota > Bacteroidia > Bacteroidales > Rikenellaceae > JADFUS01. The sequence continues at coordinate 978 of CAYJOF010000268.1, read as the reverse complement.
GCAAGAGTTCGAAAAAATGCAAACTAAGTAATTCGAAAATCTAAATGATTCCTTTAGTCCTTAGTGGACTATTGGAATCATTTTTTATATAACAATAGATATGAAAGTATTAATTGCAACAGACAAACCATTTGCTAAAGTAGCTGTAGATGGTATTAGAAATATTATCGAAAGCGCAGGTTATGAACTTGTAATTTTGGAAGGTTATACAGAAAAATCTCAACTACTAGAGGCTGTGGCTGATGTTGATGCTATGATCATTCGTAGCGACAAGGCAACTGCTGAGGTTATTGAGGCTGCTAAGAACCTTAAAGTTATCGTTAGAGCAGGTGCTGGTTATGATAATATCGACCTAGAGGCTTGTACAGCTAAGGGCGTTGTAGCTATGAACACACCAGGACAGAACTCAAATGCAGTAGCTGAGCTAGTTCTTGCTATGATGATTTACTCTGCTCGCAATATGTTCAACGGAACATCGGGTGGCGAGTTGTTGGGCAAAAAACTAGGTGTTCACGCTTATGGCAACATCGGTAAGATCGTTGCTCGCCTTGCAAAAGGATTTGGTATGGAAGTATACGCTTTCGACCCATTTATCACTGACGATGCAGTTTACACAGCAGACGGTGTGATTAAGGTTAATTCTGTTGAGGAACTTTATGCTACTTGCCAGTATGTATCTCTACACATCCCAGCTACACCTCAAACAGTTAAATCGATCAACTTCGATCTACTTAACACTATGCCTAAAGGCGCAACTCTTATCAACACAGCTCGTAAAGAGGTTATCTGTGAGGAGGGTCTTACAAAACTTATGGCAGAGCGCGCAGATTTCAAATACGTTTCAGACGTAATGCCATCTAACCACGCTGAGCTTGTTGAGAAGTATCCTGCTAGATATTTCGCAACTCCTAAGAAAATGGGTGCTCAAACATCTGAGGCAAACGTTAATGCAGGCTTAGCTTCTGCTAACCAGATCGT
>CAYJOF010000267.1:0-2035 GCA_964371765.1 uncultured Rikenellaceae bacterium | reverse complement strand
AAGAGTCGCAAAGGTGATAATCTCGGCAAGTGGGACAGCAAGCCAAACTCCCATTTCGCCAATGAGGGCAGGGAGAGCATAGAAGCAGACGATCAACCACAAATAACCTCTTAGAATCGAAACATAGTTTGCGCTTTTGTAATCCTCAATCGACTGAAAATATCCCATATACATCATATTCACGGCAAAGAAAACGTAGCCAATTGCAAAATATGGCAGTCCCTTGGTGGCTATTGCGTAAGCTGGATAACTACTATCCAAGAAAAGCGAAACCATACTTGGTGCAAAAAATGCTACGCAGATAGTTATTACTGCGGCAAAACTTACAGCAAAGATTAGTGTTAGACGAAACGCTTGTTTCACTCGCTCCGAAAATGCTGCACCGTGGTTGTAACTTATGATGGGCTGTGCCGATTGAGAGATAGCATTATTAATCATAAATATAATAGGAAAATAGTAGCACACTACACTATATGCAGCAACTCCATCCTCACCATAGTAGCTCATAAATATACCATTACCTACAAACATCATAACAGCTACGGCACCCTCACCTAAGAATGCCGCAAAGCCCAAACGAACCATATAACCTATGTTACGAGCCGTTAGACGCATACTCTTTGCAGATAGTTTTAGTCGATATAATTTTAGCATTTTAGAGAAAAATAGCAGATAAACAAGAGCCATCACGCCTCCCACAACAAAGCTACCAGCAGTTGCAAGCACAGCCCCCTTGATGCCCAAATCAAGTGCAGCAACCAACACATAATCGGCTATAATATTGATAATGGCAGGCACAAGCGTGCACATCATTGCAACTCTAGGTGCTCCATCGAGACGAATAAGGAACATTCCCAAGTTCTGCATCATATAGAATATCAACGATAGGCTTATTATTGACACATAAACATCTACAAGTGGCAAAAGTCTTTGGGTAGCTCCAAGCCACTGAGATACCTGTTCACTATTAAAAAATACAAAGAGTGAAAATAGTGTAAAGAGCAGCTCTGAGATGATAATCGCCTGAGTGATGTTGATATTTGCAGCCTTTATTTTCCCCTTCGAGAGGTGTACCGATGCTACCACTGAGCTACCCACACCAAACATCAGTGCAAAAGCCGTGGAGATTAGAAAGAGTGGAGCGGCAATATTGACCGCAGCCAGAGCATCACTACCTGCATATTGTCCCACGAAATAACCATCGGTAATCGTCACTACAATCATCGATACCATACCCAAAAGGGTTGGTACTAGAATCTTTAGATATAATTTACTGATGTTCGTTTTTCCCCAATCGATACTATCACGATTGTCTGTCATTGCTATTTGCGCCATAATTTTATTTTAAATTTCGGGTGCAAAGATAGACCTTTACATATTCCTGATTGCTATTAAATATGGTATACATTTGTGTAATTCAAGAATTATTGGTAATTTTACACTCATTATGGATAGTATAGGGTATAATATAACAATATTAGATAGTCATAGCCTAAGGAATGGGAATCATTTTTTTGGCAATATGTCTTTTTACAAATGTACACGAGGGAGTGCTCAGATTGAGAAAGATGACAAGTCATACCACTTCAAGTGCGGTGCTCATATCCTTACCTACGAGACTATATCGATCAAATTCAATGAATGGAGCGATGACCTTGAGATTATTTGCTGTAAAATCACTCCATCGCTTGCTGCGGAGCTAGATCCATTTCTGAGCAATAAAATTTGGAGTATTTTGTATCATAGCAACCCGACTATCTGCAAAATTAGCGAGCTGACAATGTTGGATAACATCTTTTCGCATTTACTCATTTTACACAAAGTCGAAACTATGCAGATGAAGCGACAGCTAGCACTTCACGCTGTGATAAATTATATATTAATTCTATATAACCTACTGCTTCTGCACATCGATATAGAAGAGACCTCTGAGAACCTTCAATCCTCACACGTAAGCAGTACGATCGATAGGTTTTTCAATCTGTGTAGCCTTCACAACGCCAAAGAGCACAATATCTCATTCTATACAGAAAAA
>CAYJOF010000266.1:0-2104 GCA_964371765.1 uncultured Rikenellaceae bacterium | reverse complement strand
GATACACTGATTTATTTTCGTTATCGAAAATCCACGATGATACCTTTTACGCAAGTGCATACGATGATGAGGGTGTTAAACGCCTCTACAAACTAACCCTAGAGTAAATCCCACAACAATGAAAACACTCAACATATTAATAACGCTAGTGTGTATTGTGTATCTGTCGAGTTGTCAAACCGATCCACGCCAACAATACCTAGAGGAGCAACTCACAAAAACAGTAGCCGCAGAGAAGGTGGATGTTTCGGCTCTGAAAACAGTTAATCTTCTGCCTTATTTGAGTAGCCAGAGCAGCAGTGCAGTAGTAGTTGTGAACTCCGACTGCTCATACTGCGTGGTTAATTTCATAGAGTTTGCAAAAGCTGTAAAAGATATAGATATACCATTGAAAGTAGTGATAGCATCAGGCGATGATGATTTTATGCTGTTCTTTGTCGAAAGAGAGGATAAAGAGCTGTTGGATAGGATTGAGTTGATTGATCAAGAGCGAGTTTTTGTAGGGGATATGATGACAGCTAGTGGCGATGTGTATATCTTCGACAGAGATAATAAGGCAATAAACTACTTCAACTATGAAACGAAGCATTAAATTATAGTAGTAATTTCACCCACTGGGTGTTACTATAATTTTCTGCTGAGTTGCATAAGACCAATGAAAAAACTATTGTTGTCCAATTAAAAAAAACTGTAAATGCTTGTAAGTGGTTGTTTAGTATAGCTTTACAGTGTTTTGTTGATAAGGGGGCTTGGAAATCAAAACACAAAGATTTTTTAACCGTCAAAACCTTTCGGCAGGCAATCAAAAATTTCCTAGGATACTAATAAAAAAACAAATTATAGACTTATGAAAAGAGTAATTAAAAAAGTTATAATTTTGGTTCTAATAGTTGTGCCACTACTCTATGTAGGGGTGCAACTCATTAGAGTATATCGGTATGACTACTTTGTTATCAGTGGGGAGTCGATGTATCCAACCCTCTACAATGGCGATGTTGTAATGGTTGACAAGGGTATTGTTGGGGCGAGGATTTACAGTGATTTGAGCAACCTTACAGTGCGGTTTCCTGCCACACACCGCAATGAGGGCAGACGAACAGTCGACTATAACGATATTGTTATAGTGAACAATCCTCAGAGCTATGGCGACTCTTTGATAGGGTTTAGGATTGGAGATGTATTGAGCAAAAGAGTTGTTGGGTTAGGTGGAGACACCATCTCAATAAAAAGAGGTTACTATGTAAACTCTTCTTATGTGGGCGAGTTGGGGTATATCCCCGAACAAGATTTTGTTAATAGTACATATTTCAATGATACAGCAAACCAAGATAGTTTAGCAACAAATTGGGAATATGCATCACTATATATCCCCAAGGCAGGGGACAAAGTAGTGTTGGATAGTGTCAATATTGTACACTACAAGGGTTTGATATATTACGAAACTGGACTATCCTCAAAAGAGATATTTGACCTAAAAGAGTATAGTTTCAAGAACAACTACTATTTTGTGGTTGGAGATAACTTTACCAGATCGTTGGACTCACGAGGGTTCGGACTAATTCCCGAATCATTCGTCGTGGGAGTAGTAACCAAGATACTATACTCCCGAAACCCAACAACGAACAACTTCCGCCGAGGTAGAACGATGATTGATGTGAATAGGTATGTTGAAAATTGACCCAGATAGCTATTTTCTAAGGGTTGAAAAAAGATTGAAAAAAATTGTAACAATTGCGACAAAACTCATATCTGATTTTCAATGCATTAAGCTGTTTTCAGAAAATTTGTGACAAAATCGCCAAAATGCTAACTTTTTATCTGAGATAAAAAGTTAGCATTTTGGGACGATATAAAAATTATCTACATTCTTCCTATACAGTATGTAGCAGTAGCTGGAGCAGGCGACTATTTTATTGCAGCAAAAGGGGAAGAGAAAAGTAAATTACAAGTATTTGACTGGGAGTGTAACCCAATATCTGAAGCACAGCTTGATATTGATGTTATTTCGATGTCTTACAATTTAACCGATAGTAAATTATATATTTCAACAGCAGATGAACATATATATTCTGTCGCTTTGAACGATTTATTGAATTAAGTTATG
>CAYJOF010000265.1:1390-2127 GCA_964371765.1 uncultured Rikenellaceae bacterium | reverse complement strand
AGAGGAATTCTCAACATCAATTACAACACCATCATATTTCATCTTATCTGGAGAAAGATAAAAATCCTCAGCAGATAGATTACTCACTGTAATGTTATCTCCTTCTTTAAAAGATACGTGAGGGATTTCCATTGTAATCTCACTACCATATACCCCAAAATCCTTTACTTCTCCCGAAACATCATGAATAGTGAGTGATGTGTAATCAACTCCAAATTCGTTATTCTTAGGAACATACTTTCTAAATCGGAATGCTCCCTTGTTAAGCGAAATATCATCAATCTCCACATGGTATTTTTTAGGTGTCCCGACCTTGGGTTTTGAGTTGAGCTTATCGATAATGTATTTGATATTCGTAATTGAATCTTTGTATTGATTCAAAGCAAAGCTTGCTCCATCAATATGAGCATAGTCAATTTGCAGATGAGACCCTAGAGAGAAGTAGCTCTTAAGTTGCACATCGAGCTTATCTACGTGCATCAAAGTATCTTTAAAAGCCACATCTTGGACATATATATCCTCAAGGTATATGTTGTATAGAGTTTTGAACTCTATACTACCTATCTTAACAGGGGAGTTCATATAATCTGTTGCGATCTGGGATGCTTTACGAATAATGAAATTATGTACTGCGTTTTGCGATAGAACTAAAGGTATTAGAATGGACAAAACAACAAAAAACAGGACGATAGCCGATACTGTATTTATAATTATTTTGTGTACTTTTTTCATTTTCT
>CAYJOF010000265.1:0-1375 GCA_964371765.1 uncultured Rikenellaceae bacterium | reverse complement strand
CAAACTTTTGAATTACCTTTGGAATTCGAATACAAAAATAGCGATTTTTTTGAGATTATGGAAATAAATATTCTAGGAATTGAATCTTCTTGCGACGACACCTCTGCATCTGTATTACAGAATAACGTAATGCTATCAAATGTCATTGCTAGTCAACAAGTTCACCAAGAGTGGGGAGGCGTTATCCCTGAACTTGCATCTAGAGCACATCAACAAAATATTATCCCAGTTGTTGACAAAGCTCTCAAAGATGCTCAATTATCGATTGATCAGATCGATGCAATTGCCTTTACTCGTGGCCCAGGACTACTTGGATCACTCCTAGTGGGGGTATCCTTTGCTAAAGGATTAGCTCTAGCAAAGAGTATTCCACTAATTGAGGTTAATCATCTTTTGGGGCATATTTTGGTACACTTCATAGACGAGAAAGGCAATCAAAAACAGCACCCGCAATTTCCATTTCTAACTTTACTTGTATCGGGAGGTCATACACAAATTGTACTAGTGAGAGATCATCTTGATATGGAGGTTATAGGATCTACAATTGACGATGCAGCAGGAGAGGCCTTTGACAAGTGCGCCAAGGTGATGGGTCTACCCTACCCGGGAGGGCCTGTGATCGACAAGCTAGCCAAAGAGGGCAATGATGAGGCATTTAAATTTTCTAAACCACAGGTAGCTGACTACGATTACAGCTTCAGTGGATTAAAAACTTCGTTCTTGTACTCACTTCAGGCTGAAATGAAACAGAATCCTCAGTTCATAGAACAGAATAAGGAGGATCTTTGTGCATCACTCCAGAAAACAATAGTTGATATTCTGCTAAAGAAGCTCATAAAAGCAGCTAAGGATTTAAATATAAATCACATAGCAATAGGCGGAGGGGTCTCAGCCAACAGTGGACTACGCTCGGCAATAGAGCAGCAAGGAAAAAAGAGGGGATGGAGTGTGTATATCCCTGAATTTAAGTTCACGACCGACAATGCAGCAATGATTGCAGCAGTTGGCTACTACAAATATCTTAGAGGTGAATTCTCTAAACTAGACATATCACCAGTAACTAGAGCACAGGAGATAGAATAATGGCTGAGAGATTAAAGAATGGAATATATTTTGTGTCTGGAATAGATACAGATGCAGGCAAAAGTTATGTAACGGGGGCCCTCGCTAAATTGATTCTCCAGAGTGGCAAGAGCTGTACAACTCAAAAATTCATACAAACAGGCGGAGAGAATATTGATATTGCTATTCATCGCAAGATTATGGGTGTTGACTTTTCACAAGAGGATAAAGATATGCTCACCTGCCCGATAATGTTCGATTATCCTGCTAGCCCACATTTGGCGGCAAAGTTGGAGGGTCGTACAATAGATCT
>CAYJOF010000264.1:0-2132 GCA_964371765.1 uncultured Rikenellaceae bacterium | reverse complement strand
GCATTAGTTTTAGCCTCAAATCACTGCGTGGAGTACTTGTGTACTTGAGCAGTGAAGCTCCTAAGAGCGGTTTTGAGCTTAAAAATGATGTGCAGCTGTCCATTCCAAAATATCCTCGGGGACACTAATAGTTATTTATATCACATATGATACATCTTTAAACATATAACTCTTTAGATGTTCTGGATGTTCCTTAGATTGTATAATCAACTCACCGTAGTTGCCAATACCCACAATCTTGCCCGTGAACCTGCCATTATTATCTACATAATCATGCCATTGATTTGCTCTATACAGAAGTTCCCAGTAGCTAGAATCAATACCAGCACTTTGAGCTATATTGTCTAGGGTGTAGAGTCTTTCGAAATGGCTACAAAATTGCTCTAAAACTTTCTCTCTGGAGAACTCCTTTTTTGCAAGTTGACTCATCGATACAGGATTGGGCGCATTGCTTAGAAACTGCTGTTGATTGACATTTAGCCCCACTCCGCAGATAATCTTCGTAAGCATTCCCCCCGCCGATAATCTATTCTCGATCAGGATACCAGAAATTTTTAAATCACCCACATAAATATCATTCGGCCATTTTATCTTTGCCTCGATACTAAACTCTGCAAGAGTATTGACAAGTGCGATAGCTACCATCTTAGAGACTATGAATTGCTTATCGGCACTCATCTGTTGAGGTTTTAGCATAAACGAAAACGTGAGATTTGCATTGGGTTCACTCTCCCACGAGTTTCCTCTTTGACCTCTACCTTTGGATTGATAGTCACAATAAACTAAAGCCATATCCTCATCTATTTTGAGGATATGGTCGTTAGTTGAATCTGTTCTCTCTATGTATTGAATCTTCACTACTTAACTGCCTTTACAATATCATAAGTGTTAAGGTAACTTAGTCTAACTAGGTCGTAGAACTTCTGCCAGTCAAGTAGATTTAGTTCATCGGAGATTTTGTGATAATCTGGATGGAAACCAGAGAAGAATCCCATAATTGGAATACCTGCATTCTTGAATGGAACATAATCGGTGCCTCCAGTGTAGGTCTCAGGTGCCATTGCTAAATATCTAGGCTTTAGGTTTAGTCCAAAATTATTTATATTATTGTCACCATAAGTCTTATACTCAGGATTTGTGTCTGAATACTCATAATCAAACTCATTCTTTAGAGTATCATCAGAATAACTTCGTGATAACATATCAAGGTTTACATTACAGATCATTTCAGTCTGAGGATATAGCTCCTTCATATAGTCTACAAAGTAGCGAGAGCCCCACAATCCAAGCTCTTCGGCAGTCCATAGAGCAAAAATAATATCACACTCAGGGACTTCTCCTGATACGGCAAAGGCAGCAGCTGAGGCTAATACGCCAACAGTTCCAGAGGCATTGTCGTCCGCTCCGTTCCATATAAATTTACCCTTGATACCCATATGGTCGTAGTGAGCACCAAGAACTACACTTTTTGATGAATCTTTGCCCTTTATCACCCCTACGATATTATGGCCAACAACGCTCTTTGTCTCAACATCGGCAGCATACTGGGCTTTTACGCCTTCAATCACCACAGGTGTTGTTCTTGCTCCCTTGCTGCTCTTGTTGATATACTCCTCGATGCTAATTGAGCTATCTGCAAAAATATTCTCCTTTACACGTGGAGATATTTCAATGATTGGCTGAGAGGGATTATATGCAAGAGTTAATTGAACTCGTGGACGATTTGGAGTAATGTTCTCAAGTTCGTAGAATCTGCGATTTGAGGCTCTGAATGAGTTAATTCGAGAGAACTCCCCAACCTGCTGAATCGACAGAACAGCAATAGCACCATTCTCGAACATATATCTGATACCGTTTAGGTATGCTCTACGGTAATTAGCTCCTCTGTCTTTTGTGTAATGATCTCCATGCTCGCTAGAGTTTGGGTAGCCGTCATAAACCACTACAATCTTATTTTTTACATTTGCTTTGTAGAAATCGTTGTGTCCTATCTCCTCGTCTATTAATCCATACCCAGCAAAGATCATCTCGCCATTAAACTCAAATGAGCGAGTTGGAGAGTAGAACATATCGATAGATCCTTCATATATCTCTGTTTGATTTGGAGTAATGATTCTCAATTTACTACTCTT
>CAYJOF010000263.1:0-2147 GCA_964371765.1 uncultured Rikenellaceae bacterium | reverse complement strand
AATGACAAATATTATAGGGAGTACAGATTGTAGGATAGAGGGTCTTTTCATTCAATTAATCTATTAGGTTATAATTTTATATTCTTCCCTGCAAAGATAGATTTTTTTTCTGACTTTTCAAATAGATTTTCAGGTAATTAGTCTTTTATTGTAACAGCTACAAACCATACATTAATGATACTCTTTGATAGTAGTGGTATATTTCTATTTTTTTGACTATCTTTGTGGAAAATTTACTTCAATGAAAAAACTGACATTACTTATTTTAGCACTCTTATGTGTTGGGCATATCTCAGCTCAGAGACTATCGGCCGATGGCCCTTATATTCTTTATGGAGAGAATTCATATCAAATTATCTCTGTCGATACTATGGGAAATTTGATAAACCAAACTTTCGATAAGAAATTTAAAAAACATCGTATAGATGTCTTTAGTCACGACCATAAAATTCACTTTAAAGTTAACGCTACCAATAAAATTATACCATCTCCGACTTTTGATGAGGATTTCGATGGAAAAATTTTAGTTCTTACCGACCCTCACGCTGAACTTGAGTCATTTGTGACTACTCTTCAGAATAATGGTGTAATGGATAGTAAGTATCGTTGGACTTTTGGCAAAAATCAGCTTGTTATCAATGGCGATATTCTAGATAGAGGTGACGATGCAACAACCATACTTTGGCTAACATACAAACTTGAGCAGGAGGCTGCAAAGAAGGGAGGAAGAGTTAGTTATTTGATGGGTAATCACGAGGATATGGTACTAAAGGGGGATGACAGATACCTAAACGATAAATATCCTCAATTGGCTGACACCTTAAATATAGCGCACAAATCACTATACGCAAAAAATACCCTCTTTGGAGATTGGATCCGCTCGAAAAACCTTATTCAGGTTATCGACGACTATATCTTCGTACACGCTGGTCTTAGCGAGGAGTTTTATGAGCGTGATATGAACCTCGAGAAAGTCAATCAAACAGTCCCTCAGTGGTTAGGAACTCAAACCAAAGATAAAGAGGCTGTTGGTGGAGATATTGAGTTTATATATCGTACCTATGGATTGATTTGGTATAGAGGAATGGCCTACGATGATCAGAAGTATAAGCCTATTACTCAAAAAACGGTCAATAAAATACTTAGAAGATACGATGTAGATAATATTATCTTAGGGCATACAATCTTCGATGATGTTACACCTCGTTATGAGGGTAAGGTTGTGATGGTTAATGTAAAAAACGACAAGAATCGCCTAGCAGGCAAGGGAATGGGTCTTTTGATTGAGGATGGTAAATTCTATCGAGTTTATACAACAGGAAAACCTCGAAAATTGTAAAGTGTCTCTAAGCAAAACTTATGATCGTGTATTTATGAAACAATCATTTATTGCAATAATACTAATTTTTATCTCTACTTTGGCCTTAGGGCAGAGTAGAGATAATTATTTAGAGCAAAACAGCTTTGATTTGAATAGTGGAAATTTTCAATTTCCTCAGTCAAATTACAAGGTGATAGGCTTTGGTGCATATCACGGTAGTAGTAAAACCTATCTTGCAGAGATGCAACTGCTTAAGTCGATCTCTAAGAGCGATGATATAGATTATTACTTCCTAGAAGGAAATATCTCTCAAGCCTATTTTATCAACAAGTACCTCTACGAGAATGATAGCACTGAGCAAAAAATGATTGCATTAACTTTTGATGCAATAGTAAGTCAAGAAGGGACTGTGGATACATACAATCATTGGAAAAGATTTAAACTTTTCAATGATTCATTGCCACTCGAAAAACAGATTACAGTCGTTGGGGTTGATATTATTAATGAATACTATTTTCCGATTAAACATCTATACGAGTTAGTATCGAGCAGTGAGCTTGTGTGGGTTGAGCTCGATAATTTAAACGATCTTATAACTCAGAAAAAAGGGGATCTCATTTACCGCAGTCCACGCAATCCCCTAAATGATGATTTGTCGAATTTTATTGCTAATTATAGGGATAATAGAGTCAAATACATAGATAGAATTAGTGATGTTGCTATGTTTGATTATGTGGTCGGAAATTTAGAAAAATCTCTTAATTTTGAGGTCTACACTCGTGAGCAGGATATGTATGAGAATTATATTGCTTTGGATAATCGCTAT
>CAYJOF010000262.1:0-2149 GCA_964371765.1 uncultured Rikenellaceae bacterium | reverse complement strand
TTCCGTTACCTACACACTCTTTACAACCTAGGACCAGCACCAGAGCCAAACCTAACGGTACTTTGGTCTGAGCAATCTCCAAAAGCGTGGAAAGAGTTCTGTGCTAAGGTTTCGATCAACACATCATCTATCCAGTACGAGAATGATGATTTGATGCGTCCAGACTATGGTGATGACTACGGTATTGCTTGTTGCGTATCTCCAATGAAAATTGGTAAGCAGATGCAGCTATTCGGTGCTCGTGCCAACCTTGCAAAGTGTCTATTGTATGCTATCAATGGTGGTCGTGACGAAATTACAGGCATTCAGGTATCTCCAATCTATCGTCCAATCACTTCGGATTACCTAGATTACAATGAGGTTATGGATCTATTCAAACAGATGATGAGATGGTTGGCTAAGGTTTATGTGAACGCATTGAAAATTATCCACTATATGCACGATAAGTACTCTTACGAGGCTTATGAGATGGCTCTACACGATTTGGATGTACAGCGTATTCGTGCAACAGGTATCGCAGGTCTTTCGATTGTTACCGACTCGTTGGTTGCAATCCGCGACTCTAAGATCAAGGTTATCCGCGACGAAAGAGGTCTAGCAGTAGGTTTCGAGCGTGAAGGTGAGGAGTATATCCCATTCGGCAACAACGAAGATTCAACAGACAAAGTAGCTGTAGAAATTACTGAGCAGTTTATGGAATACCTTCGTCAGCACGAAACATACCGCAATGCTATCCCTACTCAATCTATCCTTACAATCACATCTAATGTGGTTTATGGCAAGAAAACAGGTGCAACGCCTTGTGGTCGTGAGGCAGGTAGCCCATTTGCTCCAGGAGCAAACCCTATGAATGGTCGTGACAAGTCTGGTGCATTGGCATCACTTGCTTCGGTTGCTAAACTACCTTTCCACCAAGCAAATGACGGTATCTCTTACACATTTGGTATCACTCCATCTGCACTTGGAAAAGATATTGACACTAGAGTAAGCAACCTAATTACTCTTCTTGATGGATACTTTACTCCAAATGGTGGACAGCACCTAAATGTTAACGTATTTAACAAGGAGCTACTTATCGACGCTATGGAGCACCCTGAGTTATACCCTCAGCTTACAATCCGTGTTTCGGGTTATGCTGTTAACTTCAACCGTCTGACTAAAGAGCAGCAGCTTGACGTTATCTCAAGAACAATCAGCAACAGAATTTAATCTAACGCTAATAACTACGAGGCTGTCTTGAAATATTTCGAGATAGCCTCTTTTATAAGAAATTTGTATGAAAGTTCACTCCTTAGAAAGCTTTGGAACCGTTGACGGACCTGGCGTACGATTTATTGTATTTGCACAAGGCTGCCCTCTACGCTGCCTCTACTGCCACAACCCAGACACGTGGGATATTGATTCACCAACAGCAAAAGAGATGAGTGCAGAAGCACTTTTTGCGGAGGTGCGTAAGTATCGCAGTTTTATTCAAAAAGGGGGAGTAACGGTATCTGGAGGAGAACCCTTGATGCAAGCCGATGAAGTTCGACGTTTCTTTGAACTATGTAAGCAAGCAAATATTCATACAGCACTAGACACTTCTGGGGTGATGCTAAACGACTCAGTAAAAGCACTTTTGGAACTTACAGACCTAGTTCTACTTGACATTAAGTCGATAGACCCAAAGCAGAATGAGATTATTAGCGGCGGTGCTGCACTATCTCGCACATTTGAGTTTTTAGATTACCTTCAACTTAAAGATAAAGATACGTGGATTCGTCACGTTGTAGTACCGGGGTATACCGACAACGATTCTCTCCTAAAGGAACTAGCTAAGAGAGTGAAGCCATACAAGAACATAAAGCGTATTGAACTTTTGCCCTACCACACTTTGGGCGTAAATAAGTATGACGCTCTAGGTATTGTCTACCCTCTTGAGGGTATAGAACCACTATCAGGAGAGCGTATCGAGCAGATTAAACCTTGGTTTGAATGAGAATAACTAGGTTTTAAAATAACAAAAAGGTACTATTCTCTTAAAGACAAATGCTAGTAGAGCGCCCAATACAGATGACTGTATTGGGCGCTCTACTAGCCTATTTCTGGAGTTTCTTAGAGATCAACAGTAATTATTCATATCACTTATTGCCTAAAGCAATTGCCATAT
>CAYJOF010000261.1:0-2156 GCA_964371765.1 uncultured Rikenellaceae bacterium | reverse complement strand
CTGGAAGATCAGCTTTAACTGAGATAGAAATTTACAACACAAGTAGCTTAAAGAGCGACACTATATCTATTCACTCATTATTGATAGAGTCGGTAAATAGTTTAGATTTCGACTACACTGCATCAAGCCAAACTACTACAATTACTGGGTTAGGAGCAGACGAGCAGGTTGATGTAACGACCAACGATAACTGGATAACAATAGTAAACTAGCAGGCAATGAATATCAAATTCAGGTTGATGAACTAGAGCTGGGAGCAGAGAATAGACAGGGAGAGATAGTTATCACACACCTCAACGACACTCAATACACTAAGAACATAACTATAAACCAAAGCAAACGACCCACAATAGAGCAAAAGATTGATTATCTACTCATTAGATATAAGTGGAGCAGTAGCAATGGAAATGATCTCGATACGGCTACCGAATTGGCTATTACTGGACTAAGTACAACTGGAGGAGTGTCACTCGACGGACTTGGGGTTGGTTGGAACACAAATGGCTCAGGGAATACTGCTCTTGAGGATTATTTGGTATGGGGAGGAGATAACACATCCTCTGGATTAGAGTCTGCATATTTCAATTTTCAGAATATTTCATCACAAGAGAATTATCCTAATCTAAATCCTATATCTGAGTATAATCTATACGCCGCTTGGTACGATAGTTTTGTTGATGGTGTGGTAACGGTAGAGATAGTAGCATACATCGGTGGCAGGATGGTTAATAATAACAATGATTTTGTGAATGGTTCAGCAACAGAGGTTTTTAAACAGACTTATAGATGTGTGGTTAATAGTTATGGTGGGGAGAGTCAATCAGCAGATTTTCAGAATAACTACACAAAATTGGGCAAAATCACATACAACAAATCAGATGGGAGCATTAATATTGATATGGCAACAGAGGATGGTATAAGTCAAATAAGTAGTAAAGTAAGGGGCATCAATCCTCATAACAGTAAAAAACATAAGTAATGAGAGTATATATATTTGTTTTAATGATTCTAAGCACAATCTCCTGCTCTAATAAGGAGATTAACTCAAATGAACCTCTAGGGCAGAGGGCATCTATAAACTTCCGCTTAGAGAGCAACATATCGAGTGAGATAATAAGCAAGAGCGGATCAAATAGTGACATCACCTCCGCAGATATTTTGCTGTTCAAATCCTCGGGTGAATATATCAAACGTATAGCAGTAGAGCAGTACACTATCGAAAACGGCCAGTATCTACTGAATGTACTACTTGAATATACGAATGAACCTGTAACACTACATTTTCTAATAAATGCACGCGATATAGATGGTAACGAAAGAACAAATATTGCTGATTTAGATTGGAGTGGATTAGGTGTAGATGCCATCAAAACATTAGAATCTAAGAGCTTAACAAATGGGGAGATAAGTAATATCAGCTCACCGATTCTTTGGGGGACTGTAAGCTTAGAAAGAATAGATGGAGATATTAGCATTGATCAGGTAAAACTACTATCTAGCATTTCCACGGTTCGAATAGTTGTTGACTCATCGGTTGATATTTCAAAGTTCCAGATTATTGGCATTACAGCCTACAAGACATCTTCAGTAGGTAGAATTACTCCCAACGATATATCTCAAAGTGGGCAAGTTCCTATCTCTATTACTTCCCCATCTCTATCGAGCTATATATCCTATAAACACTCTCAGGCTGAAGATTGGGTACCATCATCTAGCACCCACAGTCAAGATTTGTTTATATACGAGGGAAATGAATCCATTTTCCTTATTCGAGCGCTATATATGGGGCAGGAGTGCTACTATGCCATTCGCCCCACGGTCGACAATCGAGCTGTGGATTTTATACGAAATTATAACTACACACTATTAATAACCAATGTTGACGGAGCGGGATACACTGAGGCTTCATTCGCTGTTGCTAATAATAGTCTCAATCTAGATAGTCATATAATAATATCGGATACCAGATTCAGTAATATAACAACAAACCTAGAGAGTGTGCTAGCGACAACAGTAAGTGAGGTGAACGTCTATTCAACAAACATTGTCGATCTCGCAATTTTTGACATCTACTACAATAGAGCAGAATGGCCAATTGGAGTGACAAAGGAACTTGAGCAGAATATCGAAATAAGACAAAGTAAACTCACAAATTT
>CAYJOF010000260.1:0-2179 GCA_964371765.1 uncultured Rikenellaceae bacterium | reverse complement strand
TAAAAAGCTCATTTTATTTTTAAATAGAGCCATTATATTTGCCAATAGTCCTACATCTTATCCAACTCTGAGGCCTCCCCAATAAATTTTGGGGCACGTTTCTCTATAAAAGATGTTATCCCCTCTCGATAGTCGGCTGTGTTATAAACTATCGATCTCCACGCTGAGATTTGTTCTAGATCCTCGGCAGAAAGATTTGCCATAGCACGACTCAAAACTCTAAATTGTCGCTTTATTGCACTTATCGATAAGATTGAATTACGTCTGATTGGGATAAGAAGTTTTTCTTCTAAAACTCTATTTAGATCCTCCAGAGGTGCGATATGATTTATCAAGCCCACATTTAGAGCCTCTTGAGCTGTTATTGGCATAGCTGTGAAGAACATCTCTCGTGCTTTGTTGATACCCAGTTGATTGATAAAGTGAAGAATCCCCGACGAATTGTATGGTATTCCGATTTTGGCTGGCGTAATAGCAAAAGTGGCACACTCTGAAGCAACAATCATATCGCATGAAAGAGCCAAATCGCACGCTCCTCCCCAAACACTACCCCCTAGAGATGCAATCACTGGGATTGGTATGTTTTGCACAGTTCGTAGTAGTTGCTCCAGAGGGACATTGTAGTTTAGCGGATCTGCACCATCAAGAGGAAGTTCTTTGATGTCGTGACCAGCAGACCACACGCCATTTCTACACTCTGCTTGCAGTACGATGCACGCTGAATTGTTCTTGTATGCCAACTCTATTGCCTCTTTAATAGCAAAACATAGTTGATTGTTTAACGCATTGAGATTATGGGTGCTATCTAGAGTTATAAAAGTTACTCTATCTAGTAATTCAGTTTTTAACATATATACACTTTAAATTTTTACTTCTGCAAAGTTACTGTTTTTATTAGTATTTTCAATCTATTATTCTATAATATTATTGATGATTCTCTCGTTATTAAACAGTATTTATAAAAAAACACTTATGAGAAAAATAGAGTTTATTTCAATTTTAGCAGCCTCTATTATTGCAGCTGCTGTAACTTCATTCTTGGTTAGTAGATCTTGTGCTGATACTCTTGAGCCTAATTCACTAATTGCTCCCAACGACAGTGGGCTATCCACCCTGCCAGAATTAACCCTTGCAGCCAAAAGAGGTGTAGATGCAGTAGTGAACATTACAAATAGTCAAATTGTTCGCTCAAGAAGAAATAGTAGCCCCCTGTATGCACTCTTTGGGATTGAGCAACCAAGAAGAGAGGTTCAGAGTGGAGGTTCGGGGGTTATAATCTCTGAGGATGGCTATATTGTGACTAATAATCACGTGATAGATAATGCTCAAACAATTCGAGTAACGCTCTCAGATGGTACGAGCTACACCGCAGAGTTGGTGGGTGCTGATCCATCGACAGATTTGGCACTGATTAAAATTCAAAGCAACGAACAACTGCCGATCATTAAATTAGGAGATTCCGATAATCTTCAATTAGGAGAGTGGGTTTTGGCAATTGGAAACCCTTATGGACTTAATTCAACTGTGACAGCAGGTATCATTAGCGCAAAGGAGCGTAGGTTGGATGTTATACCAAGCGACTATCGAGTTGAATCTTTCTTACAGACCGACGCCGCAGTAAACCCTGGCAATAGTGGAGGTGCACTTGTAAATACCAGAGGAGAGTTGATAGGTATCAATACTGTTATTAAATCTCCCACTGGAAGCTTTGCAGGATATTCATTTGCGGTTCCTTCTTCTATCGTGGAGAGAGTGGTCTCAGATTTAAAAGAGTTTGGTTCGGTACAGAGAGCACTTCTAGGAATTGGCTACAACGAGATTAACGAACAATTTGCCCAGCAGGCAAATATATCACTATCGCAAAACTATGGACTATATGTAGGCTTAGTCAATCGTGGTGAGGCAGCAGATCGTAGTGGAGTAGAGCAAGGTGATATAATTCTAGCAATAGATGGCAAAGAAATAAGGTCATCAGCTCAGTTTCAAGAGATAATTGCAACGCAAAGACCAGGAGATGAGATAGTTTTGCAGATTGATAGAGGGGGTAAAATTCTGAATATTAAAGTTGTACTTGAATAGTAGTTCGTGGTGGAGATGAACAATACTTTACATAAAAAAAACTCTCGCTCAGGCGAGAGTTTTTTTGTTCTTCAAGGAGAATTCGGATTGAAGAGCAACA
>CAYJOF010000259.1:0-2180 GCA_964371765.1 uncultured Rikenellaceae bacterium | reverse complement strand
GCCAACATATTCTTAGTTGTGGTTTTGTATCAATTCCTATTTGTGATAGAGAAGGTGTTCAACTTTGTCACTAAAATCACTCTGTTTGATTTGTGTGACACAAACCGAAAACTACTAAACGATCTAGCAACAAAGGCACCAGGAACCTTCCAGCACTCAATTCAGGTTGCTAACCTTGCTGAGAGTGCAGCAAAAGAGATAGGAGCAAATGGCTTACTTGCACGTACAGGTTCTCTGTATCACGATATTGGCAAAATGAACAACCCCAGCTTCTTTATCGAGAATGGAGGGTCTAGCCATACAGGATTAAGCCCACGCCAAAGTGCGGAGATTATCCGTAATCACGTAATAGACGGCGTTGCGATGGCAAAGAAAGCCAATCTACCAAGTGTGGTTATTGAGTTTATCGAGTCTCATCATTCCGACTCTCTTATATACTACTTCTGGCATAAAGAACGAGAGATGAACCCTGAGCAAGAAATTTCCGATGAAGATTTTAGATACCCTGGGCCTCAACCTCAATCTAAAGAGGCTACAATATGTACTATATGCGATAGTGTGGAAGCTGCATCTCGCACTCTAGGTGAGTATAACGAACAAAGTATCTCTACTCTTATCGACAACATTATATCCAATCAGATTAAGGATGGGCTTTTAAGCAGCTCTCAACTAGAGCTGAAAGATATAAAACTAATCAAAAGTTCACTATTGAACTCTTTGATGAATATATATCATACACGAATTGCATATCCTACTAGAGATTAATTATAAAAATTAGTCATTCAATATACACAGTTTTTTGATATTGAGGTGTAAAATTTTGAATCTCATTTTTTTATTGTAACTTTGCCGATAGAAAAGATAAATTATAAAAATACGAATATGAAAAGAATTCTTATCGTAGGTGCAGGTGGTCAGATTGGTTCTGAGCTTACTAGTCACCTAAGAGCCATTTATGGTGCTAATAATGTGGTTGCTACTGATATGCGCCCTAGTTGTGAGTTTGCAATAGATGGACCATACGAGCGTCTTGATGCGCTTGAAATTCACGAACTTGCACACATCGTTGCTAAGTACCAAATCGACACTATCTACAACCTTGTAGCTCTTCTATCGGCCGTAGGAGAAGGTAAGCCAATATTTGCTTGGAAAGTTAATATGGGAGCACTAACGAACTGTCTTGAGGTTGCTCGTCTGTTTAATTGTGCTGTATTTACTCCTAGCTCTATTGGTGCATTTGGTGAGTCGTCTCCTAAGGATCAAACTCCTCAAGACACAATTATGCGTCCTTCAACTATCTATGGAGTGTGTAAGGTAACCGGTGAGATGCTTAGCGACTACTACTACACTCGTTTTGGCGTAGATACTCGTTCAGTACGTTTCCCTGGACTTATCTCAAATGTAACTCTCCCTGGTGGCGGAACAACCGACTACGCAGTAGATATTTACTATGCTGCTATTCGCGACAAGAAATTCACTTGTCCTCTTCCAGAGGGAACATATATGGATATGATGTATATGCCAGATGCTCTTGATGCGTGTGTGCAACTTATGGAGGCAGACCCAAGTAAACTTATCCACCGTAACAGTTTCAATATTGCCTCAATGTCATTTGAGCCAGTAACTATCTTCGAAACAATCAAAAAGCGCGTTCCAGAGTTCACTATGGATTTCGATATTGACAAAGTACGCCTAGGTATTGCAAGCACTTGGCCAAATTCACTTGATGACACTTGTGCTCGTCAGGAGTGGGGTTGGGCACCAAAGTGGGATCTAGAATCTATGACTGACGATATGCTTAAGGTGATTGCTGATAAGCACGCTAAAGGTCTTATCTAAGTTATCTTCAAATCATAATAAAAAAGGGTCTTTTGACCCTTTTTTTAGTATATGGTGTACGAGCGATTAGGTTTGAAGAATAGAAAACGAGTTAGTATTCTAGCAATTGCTTCCATTAATTGAGTGTTTTGTTGAAGAAAAAGTGTGTGTTTATCCTCAATACCCGACATCTCCGACCAACGCATCATCACGTGATTGAGAAGATACTTTTGACACAGGGAGTCTAAAATATTTACGTAGTTCATATCAACATCCTTTGACAGTCCATCAAACTGAGTTGCAATAACTAGACTCATCGTATCATCTTGTTGATAAATATAAGCACTATCCCCTGACACCGA
>CAYJOF010000258.1:1306-2182 GCA_964371765.1 uncultured Rikenellaceae bacterium | reverse complement strand
GACAGAAATTGGAGCGATTTGGTGACTTTATAACCGCTCGCCCTGAACCACAAGCTATTTGGTCTAAATCGATGAGTCAAGATAAATGGGAGGAGATGGCAGACGCTATGTTCGCCAACACGAAAAACTCTACCGACAAAGGTGAATGGTATCTCAAGGAGGGCATGCCTCAGAGTTGGGATATTGAGTATCAGTACAAAGCGATGAGGCTAATTATGCGTCTTTCGCTAACTCAATTCAAGCACGTTGGAATCTTCCCAGAGCAGGCTGCTAACTGGAATTTTATCTTCGACTCAATAAAGAATCTAAAGAAGAGTACATCGGAGGTAAATGTCCTAAATCTATTTGCCTACACTGGTGGGGCAACTCTTGCAGCACGTAGTGCAGGGGCTAAGGTAACACACGTCGATGCAGTTAAACAAGTGGTTAATTGGTCGAAGGAAAATATGGCGAAATCTCGCTTAGACAATATCCGCTGGATAGTTGAAGATGTGCGCAAATTTGCAAAACGAGAAATTAAAAGAGGTAATAAATATCAAGGTATTATTCTCGATCCTCCAGCCTTTGGTCGAGGTGCCGATGGAGAGTTGTGGAAACTAGAGGATGATATTTTAGCTCTACTTCAAGATTGCGAAAAATTGCTTGATAAACGAGGATTTATAGTCTTTAACCTCTACTCAATGGGTCTTTCATCTGTTGTAGCTCGAACACTTCTTTCGCAAATTTTCTCTCAACGAGATATTAATTTTGGGGAACTTTACTTTGAGGATAGATTTGGGAAGAGATTGCCTTTGGGGGCTTATGCTCGCTTCCTCCGCTAACAAAAATAGAGCTTGTATTGAAAACATTTTTGTCACTTCCCTTGTGAGCAAACAG
>CAYJOF010000258.1:0-1206 GCA_964371765.1 uncultured Rikenellaceae bacterium | reverse complement strand
TCACGTACCTTAAGTACGCTCCTTGATTTGCTCCCTTGCGCGAAGCCCCAAAACTGAATTCCAATACAAGCTCTATTCCTTGGGGTATTGAAAACATTTTTGTCACTTCCCTTGTGAGCAAACAGTCACGTACCTTAAGTACGCTCCTTGATTTGCTCCCTTGCGCGAAGCCCCAAAACTAAACGATATAAATATCCCAGAAGAAACACGAGTGTTTCTTCTGGGATATTTTAATGCTATTCTCATAGTATACTAGGTGTTCTTTAGTGTGCTATTTCTTCTCTCCTCCTTTAGATCGAGAATTTAATTTGTCTCTAATCTCCCGAATACTTCTAGCCTCGGAGCGATATATTGTCATAACATCTCTGGCAGAGAATATCTCACGAAACTTAGGATAATACTCTAGCCTTGTTTCGGCAACCTCCTTTTGGCGCTCAAAATCTTGCATCATCATCTTGTCAAACTCCTCTTCGCTTGGTTTATTGGCCTTTGCACCTCCACTCTCCTTTGGCTTACGATAGCGTGGCTGAGGATTCACAATCTCAAGATACTCTCTATAAAGAGGCTCAAATTTAGCATACTGCTCATCGTTCATCTCAACTTTCTCTTTTGCATCCTTTAGTTGATACTCGATAAGCATTTTCTGATACTTCTCATTAGCTTGAGGTGTGTTATCACTGTCTGATTTGTGATGCGCATATAGCGATGTTGCAGAAAGTAGTGCAAACAAACAGATTGTTAATCTTAAAACTATATTTCTCATATTATTTAGTTGTAAAGTTGTTGATCTTCATCTTCGTAATCGGTGTAGAACACATCTGTATCCATTGCCATTAATAGCTCCTGCATATCATCCTCAGCAATTTGAGCAACAATCGAATCGATAGTTATTTCGCTTGGCAGTGCAGGCTGGGTAAATAGTACGCCACACACAATGGCAACCGCTGCCGCAACTCCTGAAACTGCAGCTTTCTTAAATATAGAGGCTCTCTGACGGCTCTTAGCTTTAGCAAGAGTGCGCTCAGTTATACTATCAAAGAAGTTGTCGGGCATCTTGTAGTTCTCTTGCCTCTTTATGAAATCAAAATCTTTTTCCATATCTATCTCCCTATTATTTAACACTTAGTTATCCTTTATATAATTTGTTATCTTCTCCTTTGCGTAGTGGTAGTTGGTCTTTAGTGTAGCTACACTACATTCCAAAAC
>CAYJOF010000257.1:0-2186 GCA_964371765.1 uncultured Rikenellaceae bacterium | reverse complement strand
AAGATCAAGAAGTTCTGCTTCAAGGAGAACTTTTTCAAGTAGTTCCTCTATGTGTAAACCGCTCTTAGCTGAGATCTCTTGACACTGATATTTACCACCCCAATCCTCAACTAGGTAGTTCATAGCACCTAGCTGTTCACGGATTCTATCTGGATTGGCACCCGGTTTATCGATTTTGTTAATTGCAAATACTATTGGTACACCTGCTGCCGATGCGTGGTTGATAGCCTCCTTAGTTTGAGGCATCACACTGTCATCAGCAGAGATAATGATGATAGCTACGTCTGTCACGCTTGCTCCACGTGCACGCATAGCGGTAAACGCCTCGTGACCCGGAGTATCAAGGAAAGTGATTCGTTTGCCATCTTCCATCTTCACGTTGTATGCACCGATGTGCTGAGTGATACCACCAGCCTCGCCAGCGATAACGTTACTCTTACGAATAAAGTCCAATAGAGATGTCTTACCGTGGTCTACGTGACCCATAACCGTTACGATTGGAGGACGAGAGATCATATCATCGTCGCTATCCTCCTCGGTAGAGATTGATTCCTGAATATCAACAGATACGAACTCTACTTTGTATGAGAACTCCTCTGCAACAACAACAAGAGCCTCTGCATCAAGTCGCTGGTTGATAGATACCATCAAACCTAGGTTCATACAAGCTGTAATAACCTCTGTAACATTTACATCCATCATCTTTGCAAGGTCGCTCACAGTAACAAATTCTGTTACTTTTAGAATTTGTCTCTCTAAGGCCTGTTGCTCCTGCTCTTGCGATAGTTTAGCACTAAACGCATCTCTCTTATCCTTACGGTGCACAGCACCTTTATTCTTCTTGTTCTTAGATGTAAGTCTTGCAAGAGTCTCTTTGATCTGCTTCTGTACATCCTCGTCAGAAATCTCAGCCTTCACTACTGGTTTAGTAGATTGCTTGAAATTACCTTTTGATCTATTTTGATTATTGTGTGGTCCTCTGTTAGCACCACCTTGAGGACGTCCTGCGCCACCTCCTTGGTTTTGATTGCCACCTTGTTGAGGACGCGATTGTCCACCACCCTGAGCTCCACCTGCTCTTTGTGCACCACCACCCTGTTGAGGGCGAGCACCATTTTGGCTATTTTGGTTCTTAGGGTTGTTTATATCTACCTTGTTATCTTTTTTGATACGAGCACGTTTCTTAGATTTAGCTCCACCGGCCGAAGTGTCACTTTTTTTCTTATTAAACTGCGATAGGTCGATAGTTCCCAATACCTTAGGAGTGTTTACCTTATCGGTGTCTGCATCTGGGCGGAATACCTCAGTTGTTGAGGCTGCCCTGCGCTCGTCAAATGTCATCGACGCCTGCTGAGAGTCAGCAATAGCGTGTTCTTTTGAAGCTACCGTTGGCTTAGTTTCCACCTTTGAAGCTGGAGTCGGCTGCTTCGGGGCAACTTTTGGTTCGCTCTTAGGAGTAGGCTCGCTCTTTTTTGCGTGCTGAGAAACAGCTGGTTTTGTAGTCTCTGCTGGTTTCTGCTCACTCTTCTTGTTCGATGAACTATGGTTAGCCTTAGCTGCTGGTTTAGTTGCTGGCTTCTTTTCAAACTGCGATAGGTCAATACTACCCAACACCTTTGGAGATGTTTGAGAGCTTGATTCTGGTGCAGTTACAGCTTTAGCTTGCTCTTGAACTGGTTTTGGGTCAGGAGCTTGTGTTTCATTTGAAGCTGGAGCAGTTGCAGGGCGCTGTGCTTTAGTAGCCGCAGGTTTCCTGTTTGACCCAAACTCTTGTTCTAGTGAGTTATACATATTTTCATTCAGCGAAAAATTGGGGTTGCTCTCAACCTCAAATCCCTTTTTTGTCAGAAAATCGATAATGGTAGATTGTCCAACATTGAGGTTTCGCATTGCTGTATGTAGTCTTACTCTTTTTTCGTTTGCCATATATACAAATAGTTTTTCGGCATTAATAATCCATATGTTTCAATCGGCCGATATTTATCGAAACACATATCGTATATTGTATCTTTGTCTACTACTCGAACTCTGATCTTAGAATACTCATCACACTCTCGATAGTTTCAACTTCTAGGTCGCTACGCTTAGCTAGATCGTCTACTGTGTATGCAAGTACAGATTTAGCTGTATCACAACCAATCTTAGCCAGTTCTGCTATGATCCAAGGTTCAATCTCGTCTGAGAAC
>CAYJOF010000256.1:0-2208 GCA_964371765.1 uncultured Rikenellaceae bacterium | reverse complement strand
AGTCGATTATATCGTATCCTACCAATACTTTTTGATTGTCGTTGTCGCTGTTGGACACTTCGATCTCTATGTCTAACTCTCCATCCTTATAATTTGGGTCAACCGACGCTACTAGCGAAAAATCGTTGATTCTGGTACGAGGTTGAGCCATAATGTAGGTGTTGCGGTGGATACCAGTTAGGCGGAAAAAATCCTGACATTCTAGGTATGAACCACTACTCCAACGATATAGCACAATTGTAATTTCGTTGAGTCCATCTCTCACAAATTTAGAGATATTATATTCAGCAGAGGTTTTTGCATCTTCGCCATACCCTACTAATCTACCATTTATGTAGAGATATGCACCTCCTTTAGCTGCTCCCAAAACAAAGAATAGATCTTTATCTATCCACGATTTTGGTATATCCACAATCTTCTTGTAGACCCCAACAGGCACACTCTCTGGCAGAGTTGGTGGCGTCGGGTTATTAGGCATAAAGTCGTATGGATGGTTCAGATAAATTGCATCTCCATAACCCTGAGTCTCCCAACTACTAGGCACCTGAATAGTTCCCCACTTGGAGAAGTCTGTTAGGTATTTTGCACTAGATGCTAGCTCCTGGGTGGTGTGCGAGTCAAAATATTTGAAATGCCATTTTCCATTGAGATCGATAATATTAGCACTTTTGAGGTAATCATCCTCCATTGCTGTCTCTATGTTTGTATAGCTTACAAATTGGGTACGAGCCGGGTAACGATTAATCTCGACCATCTCTGGATTTTTCCAATGGCTAAGGCTTGTCACATCCTGCGCTCCTGCCAAAAGCGGGAGCAGCAGAGACACTAATAGAATCACTCTAAAGATCATATCACACTATTTTTGACGGAAATATATTTGAATTGGCACACCTTGGAAATCCCACTTAGCACGCATCTTATTCTCTAGGAAGCGGCGGTAGTGATCTTTCACATACTGAGGCAGATTCACAAAGAATGCAAACTGCGGAGTAGGTGTTGGTAGTTGAGTTGCAAATTTAATTTTAATATATTTACCCTTGATAGCAGGAGGTGGAGTTTGCTCGATGATTGGCAGAATAAACTCATTTAGTTGAGAAGTAGAGATACGTCTAGAACGATTTTCGTACACTCTCATAGCCTCTTTTAGGGCATCAAAGATACGCTGTTTTGTAAGGACAGAAGTAAATATGATTGGCACGTCGTTGAAAGGAGCCAGTTTCTTTTTAAGCTCCTCGGTAAAGTCCTTCATCGTATTGGTATCCTTTTTGACTAGGTCCCACTTATTGACAACCACTACACAACCTTTGCGGTTTTTTGTAATTAGCTGGAAAATATTCATATCTTGAGATTCAATGCCCTGTTGAGCATCTACCATAAGAATACATACGTCACTTTTTTCGATAGCACGAATAGACCTCATAACAGAGTAAAACTCTAGATCTTCAGTCACTTTGGTTTTTTTACGAAGACCTGCCGTATCGACTAGGTAGAAGTCAAATCCAAACTTATTGTAGCGGGTGTGAATAGAGTCACGAGTTGTACCTGCTATCGGCGTAACTATATTTCGCTCCTGATCTAAAAGAGCGTTAGTAAGCGATGATTTACCCACATTTGGGCGACCAACTATTGTGATTTTAGGAAGAGTTTCGTCGATACCCTCCTCTGCAACCTCCTCTGGAAGAGCCTTCACAACCTCGTCCAGAAGGTCACCCGAGCCACTACCACTCATCGAAGAGATACACATCGGATCACCTAGACCCAGACGATAAAACTCGTGAGAGTAGTAGGTCCTCTCGCTATTGTCTACTTTATTTACAGCCAAGAACACTTTCTTCTTACTACGACGAAGAATCTCAGCCAACATCTCATCAATATCGGTGATACCAGTTGTAACATCAACTAAAAACAGAATAACATCTGCCTCTTCGATTGCAAGGATAACCTGTTTGGCGATCTCTTTCTCGAACTCATCATCTGAGTTTACGATATATCCTCCAGTGTCGATTACCGAAAACTCCACTCCATTCCATTCTGTTGTACCGTAATGTCTATCACGTGTTGTTCCAGAGGTATCGTCTACAATTGCAGAACGAAACCCTATAAGTCGGTTGAAGAAGGTACTTTTACCTACATTTGGACGACCAACTATTGCCACCATATTTCCCATATCAATAATATTTATCTGTTTTACGTTTAGGTTGCAGAGCA
>CAYJOF010000255.1:0-2219 GCA_964371765.1 uncultured Rikenellaceae bacterium | reverse complement strand
TTAAAAATACATCATTGTTGTTAGCTAGAGAATCTTTTACGCAGTCCATAAAACTCTCAACGATAGTCTGAACCTGAACTTTCTCTACTCCTGTCTTCTTAGCTATCTCGCTAACGATATCCGCTTTAGTCATAGTTAGTTATATTATTATTATTTATGTTATTTAACTTTTCGAACTGCAAAGATACAACTTTTTATTGAATAGCATAATTTTTTTTATTTTTTTTTCAAACAAAGTTCTCTATGCCTCTACAAATCAGCCACAAAGATAGTGTAAAATGTCAATTGCACAAAATGTTATAGAAAAAAAATAGATATAGAACAAAAAGATTGCTACTTACCCAAATAACAACTATCTTTGTATCTGTAATGTTTAATAATATAGTATGAACAGAAAAATATTTGTATTTGTACTTGCTGCATTGATAAGCAGCTGTACTGTAAGCTTCGCTCAGGATCGAGTAGCTGCCATCCAATCACCTATTGAATATACCCAACCAAACGGCACAAAAATAGAAATCCTCCTAAAGGGGGATGAATCGATGAGCTATCGAACCACAAAAGATGCGTACCTAATACTGCTTAACCGACGTGGTTACTACTGCTTTGCTAAGGTGAATAAAAATCTTGAGGCTAAGGCAAGCTGCAAGAGGGTGGGTATTGCCGACACTCCTAGTTTTGCATATCGCCCCACTGCAGAATTTGTAGAGAAGTTGATAAAAGAGTAAAAGATGTAAGTACAAATACCTAATTTACAACAACTCTTTTTGATGTTCCACTATTTTCTATACTTTTGTAGCTATAAAAGAAGAAAATATGACTAACTACATACTGAAGAATGTACTAACAGAGAGAGAGTTTGAAGACACAGGCTGGTCTCTATCCGATTCACAAACTCCTAGCCCATCGCTCATTAGAGCTATCTACAAGAATAAGCAAATCAAATTTGGCAGCAAGGAAGAAGGTATCTACAGATTTGCCGACTGGTTGCCAATCAAACGCAGATTGGAGGGCTCGTGTGCTCCGATAACATATAAAAGCGAAGGACTAGCTAAGTATCTCGGGCTTAACAATCTATACATAACATTTAGTGGATATTATCCTACAATTGGAGCCACTATGCGCACCTGCTCGTTCAAAGAGACGGAGGCATATTCTGTATGTGGTAGATTAGCTCCAGAGGATAAGGGGGTTATGGTAGTAGCTTCGGCAGGCAATACAGCTAGAGCATTTGCTCAGGTTTGCTCCGACAACAAAATTCCAATTGTAATTTGCGTACCCCACGACAATATAGACGCACTATGGTTTGATGCACCTCTTAACGAGTGTGTTAAGTTATTTACAACCCAAAGTGGTTCAGACTATTTCGATGCAATTTCACTTAGCAATGAAATCATAGCATTAGATGGCTTCTTTGCCGAGGGTGGAGCTACCAATGTGGCTCGCCGTGATGGTATGGCAACGACATACCTATCAGCGGTAGAGGAGATCGGACAAATTCCAGATTTCTATTTCCAAGCAGTTGGTAGTGGCACAGGCGCAATCGGTGCGTGGGAGGCTAACCTAAGATTTATAGAGGATGGTAGATTTGGCAACAAAAAGACTAAACTAATCGTATCGCAGAATGCACCATTCTTGATAATGGCTAAGAGTTGGGAGATAAAATCTAGAGAGTTGGTTGAGTATTGTGGAGAACAGGCAAGAGTAGATGCTAACGAGATTGATGCAAAAGTACTCTCAAACAGAAAACCGCCATACTCTGTTTATGGAGGTCTCTTCGATGCACTTTGCGACAGTGATGGAAACATCGTAACTGTTAGCAATGAAGCTCTTAGAGAGAGCAAGCAGCTATTCAAAGAGTTAGAGGGTGTAGACATTTACTCTGCTGCAGGGGTTGCTGTTAATTCTCTTATCGAGTACACTAAACAGGGCATAGTAAAACCAGACGACATAGTAATGTTAAATATCACAGGTGGAGGGGAGGAGCTTTTTAAGCAGACTCATAAGATACATAATCTTGAACCACTGCACGTATTCCCAATTGGAGCTAGTAGTCAAGAGGTAAAAGAGGTTATTGCTCAATACTTCAAATAATTAGTGTCAGAGGAAATTACGGATTGAACAGCTGCATATCATTTTTAACCTCAAAATCGCTATAAAAGCGTCACTGCTCAAGTACACAAGTACTCCACGCAGTGATTTGAGGCTAAAACTAATGC
>CAYJOF010000254.1:0-2227 GCA_964371765.1 uncultured Rikenellaceae bacterium | reverse complement strand
CGCTTGGTTGTTGTCGTGCTACTCTTCTTAGCGGTAGTACTACTTTTTTTGGTGGTTGCACTACTCTTCTTAGTCGCAGCAGTTTTGGTAGTCTTACGAGCTGTTCGCTTAGAGGATGTAGTTTGAGGAGTTGTTTCAACTATTTTCATTGCATCCTCAAATGTTATATCTTTAAGATTCTCTCTAAGAGCTTTGTCTACCTTGTAGTTGTTGCCATCGTACTGAATATAGGCTCCAAATCTACCATTTAAGACCATAAGCTTTTCGTCCTGCTCAAATGTCTTGAGAATCTTCTCTAGATCGCTCTTGCGCTTTAATTCGATCAGTTCAACTGCCTCGTCAAGTTCAATGGTATATGGACTAGCTGTTGCAGGGATAGACACAAACTTGTTGTCGTGGCGAATATACGCTCCAAAACGACCTAGTCCTACTACTACCCTCTTCTCTTCGTAGTTACCTAGGTCTCTAGGGAGTTTGAATAGCTCTAGAGCCTCCTCCAGAGTAACTGTTTCTATGAGTTGATTCTTCTTTAATCCAGCATATTGAGGAGAATCATCGTTCTCTCCTAACTGAACCATCGCACCAAATCTACCCATACGAGCATAGATATTTTTATCACTTTTAGGGTCTTTTCCCAAAAGTCTCATCTCCTTTGTAGCATAACCACTATTATCATCAGCTGCCTTCTCGACAACAGAGTGGAAATCTACATAAAAATCAGATAGCATCTTCTGCCACTTGATTTTCCCTTCTGCTATATCGTCAAATGACTCCTCTACGCTTGCTGTAAAGCCATAATCAATAATATTAGGAAAGTTATTTTGCAGATAATCGTTAACTATAATGCCTGTATCGGTTGGGAACAACTTAGATTTCTCGGTTCCTGTCACCTCACTCTTTATCTCTCTCTGGACATCACCTCCTTGGCTTAGCGAGAGATATGTATAATTACGCTTAGTACCCTCTCTATCCTCTTTAACTACATAACCTCTATTTATGATTGTAGAAATTGTTGCAGCATAAGTAGAAGGCCGCCCAATCCCCAATTCCTCTAGGGTTTTTACTAGAGCAGCCTCACTGAATCGTGCAGGGCGTTGATCGAAACGCTCAGTTGAATCGATGGCCTTATACTCAACACTATCACCTAGTGTATATGCAGGTAAAAAAGATTCGTCTTTTGAGTTTTCATACAACTTTAGGAATCCATCAAATACTATCAACTCACCTTTTGCCTCAAAAGGGTAAGCTTGGCTAGAGTGCTCAACCTTTATTATCGTTCTCTCCAAAAGCGCATCGGCCATTTGGCTGGCAACAGCCCTTCTCCATATCAAAGAGTATAGTTTCTGCTCTTGTGCAGTACCTTCGATAGTAGAATTTGAGACGTAGGTAGGTCTTATTGCTTCGTGAGCCTCTTGTGCTCCTTTAGATTTTGATTTATAGTTTCTAACTTTCAGATAGTTATCTCCAAACTCACGCTTTACGGTCTCTGCAATAGCCGAGATTGCATCCTTTGACAGGTTTACAGAGTCGGTACGCATATAGGTAATCAAACCTCGTTCGTATAGAGATTGAGCAACTCTCATTGTTTGGCTCACCGAAAAACTAAGTCTACGACTAGCTTCTTGTTGGAGAGTAGAGGTTGTGAAAGGAGCAGATGGAGTACGAACACTAGGTTTTTTCTCAACTGCTGAGATATTGTATAGTTTATCAACACAACTTAAGATAAAGTCATAGGCCTCCTTCTCGGAGTCGAATCTGTGTGCTAGTTCAGTTTTTATCTCACCTTTATCGGAGCTAAAAATTGCATTTACTTTGAAGTGTGAGCTAGCTGAAAATTTGATAATCTCACGTTCACGCTCGACAACCAATCTTACGGCCACAGATTGAACACGGCCTGCTGATAGTGATGGCTTAACCTTCCTCCAAAGAATAGGAGAGAGTTCAAAACCAACAAGTCTATCTAGGGCACGACGTGCTTGCTGTGCGTTGACTAGGTCGATATTGATACTTCTAGGATTTTCGATAGCTGATTTTATAGCTGATGGAGTAATCTCGTGAAAAACTATCCTGTTATTTTGCTTAATATCCAGCCCTAAAATTTCTGCAAGATGCCAAGCAATTGCCTCTCCCTCACGGTCTTCATCGGATGCTAACCACACGTTTTTAACTTTCTTTAACTCTTTTTTAAGCTCTGCTACAACTTTGGTTTTATCTGCCGATATCTCAT
>CAYJOF010000253.1:0-2235 GCA_964371765.1 uncultured Rikenellaceae bacterium | reverse complement strand
TCATTGCAGTTGATATAATCTCAATTATGAATGGAGGTGAGGATTTTAAACTACTCCCTAACGACAAACTAACTATACCTGTCTATTCTGAACTGAGACAACCATATACTATTGATGTGCGTGGAGCGGTAAATATTGATACTACACTAATTTATCGTGATAATATGAGAGTAGAGGATGCAATAGTTCTTGCAGGAGGATTAAAAGAGTCTGCATCTACGGTTAATATTGACATCTCACGTAGAATCAAAAACCCAAAGTCAACTACTTCGGCAGAAAAAATAGTTGAAATTTTTAACGTAGAATTAACAGATGGTCTTGCCGTAGATACAGCAGGAAATGTTGTAATACTTCAGCCATTTGACCAAATATATGTTCGATATTCGCCAGGTTACCGAGAGCAGGAGGTGATAAAAGTTGGAGGTGAGGTTATGTTCCAAGGAGAGTATGTACTTAAGAGAGTTAATGGTAGATTGAGCGACATCGTTCGTGATGCAGGTGGAGTTACCTCTGATGCTTATATCGAAGGCGCTGGACTTACCCGTATGATGTCTGATGCAGAGATCCAGAGAATTAATAGCCTTTTGAAACTTAATAGTAGTGATGAATCAAAAGACTCTCTGGTTGTGTCTACAGATGAACTTCATACCTATTCAGTCGGTATAGACCTTAAACAGGCAATGGCTAACCCAGGTGGCCCTGAAGACTTAGTACTACAAGATGGAGATCATCTTTATGTGCCAAAATTCCAGAATACAGTTAAGGTGAGCGGTTCGGTTATCTATCCTACAAGCTTAACTTACACCAAAAAAATGAATGCAAGAAAATATCTTAATCAAGCTGGTGGATATAACGACTATGCTCGCAGACGACCGATAGTTGTATATATGAATGGTAGAGTACAAGCAACTAAGACAATCTGGATATTCTTTAAAAAATATCCAAAGGTAGAGCCAGGTTGTGAGATTATTGTGCCTACAAAACGAGATAATGATAGAGCTTCGACGGCAGAGCTTATGGGTGTTGCTACATCTGTAACATCGATAGCTGCTCTTGTGTCAACAATGTTAAAATAGAGTTAGAATGAGCAAGAAAACAGATGAAAAGGAGATAGATCTTCTTGAGATAATAAAAGGCTTATGGGCTCGTAAGAGCTTCGTCTTTAAGAGTGTTGGTATCGGTATTATAGTGGGGTTAGTAGTTGCATTTAGCATCCCCAGAGAGTATACAACACCAACTAAACTTGTGCCTGAGGTTTCTGGTAGCAGTATGAGTAGCCTTAGCAGTCTCAGCGGTTTAGCTGCAATGGCAGGAATAAACGCACCATCGCTCGGCTCATCTGGCGAGGATGCTATTCGAGCTACACTATACCCTGATGTGGTACATAGTTTGCCATTTATGGTGGAGATGCTAAAACTTGAAGTTAATTCTGGTAATGGAGAGATTCAAACCACTCTTTACGACTATCTCGATACCTATCAAAAAAAACCGTGGTGGAGTCATATTTTTGGCGCACCATTCAAACTAATAGGATTTGTCTTTGAGCTTATCTCGCCTAAAGAGGAGGGAGTAGAAGCACCAATTGACCCAGCAGCACTTACTCGTCGTCAGGAGCTTATTGTGAGATCACTAAGAGAGAGGGTTGGTGTGACGGTAGATGTGAAGAGTTATGTTATTACCGTATCTGTTACTATGCAAGATGCCAAGATTTCTGCTGATTTGGCTCAGGTTGTACTGACAATGATACAAGAGTATATTGTTGACTATCGTACCCAGAAAGTGAAGAAAGACTTGGCATACGCACAGGATATATACAATGATGCAAAAGAGCAATACTATCAATCTCAGCACGAATTTGCAGTTTTTGAAGATAGAAATCAGAACATATCATCATCTCGCTATCGTACCGAACTTGACAGACTTCGTAATGAGATGGATTTAGATTTCTCTCTTTACACATCCTTAGCTTCTAATCTTGAGCAAGCTAAAATCAAAGTTCAAGAGGAGACACCTGTGTATGCTGTAATTGAACCAGCATCTCGTCCCTCAGATGATTCTGCGCCCAACAAACCATTAATATTGATAGCTTTTTGCTTCTTAGCAGGATTGTTTTCGTGTGCATACCTAATAATAAAGCATAAAATGATTGAATTTTAAGTAACATAACAAAATAGATACAGAAGAAATTGTCTCAAAAACATTTTTGACACTTCCTGACTCTCATAAATACTCACG
>CAYJOF010000252.1:0-2267 GCA_964371765.1 uncultured Rikenellaceae bacterium | reverse complement strand
GCTTACCTCTGTTGCTCGCATAGATATAACACAGGGGAATTATAGTGAGGGTACAGCTAGATTAAAGCAAGCACACAATTATGCAGTGGAGATATCCTCTCCTGAGCACCTATCTGAAATTTATAGGATATGGGCTGACTATTATGAAAAAACAGGGAAAGTAAGCCTCTCGCTCGATCACTTGAAGAAAAGCTATGAGAATGCAGATGCTGGGCGCAGAAAGAAAGAGCAAGAGTCGCTGATGCAAACAAACATAAACTTTGTGACTGAGCTATCTAACGAGCACGCAGAACTACAACTTGCTATAATTCAACAGCATAAGCAGATGCAAAAATTACTATATTTCACTGTTGCTATCTGTATTTTGGCTCTTATTATGCTCGTATGTATATTGTCCCTAGTGCGTAGTCGAAACAGAAGATTGGTAGAGGCTAACGCTCTAAAAGATAATTTTGTAAAGGTCATATCTCACGACATCAAGAATCCACTTATCGCACAAAAGAGTATCCTTGAGTTGATGGTCAATAATATAGAGTATCTAAAGGTTGATGACATACGCACTCAATGTGATGATCTTTTGCGATCATCAAGTTCGCTGCTAGAGATGCTACACAATCTTCTAAATTGGTCGCAAATTGAATCAAAAACAATTAGATATAACCCCGTAAATATCGATCTACTTGCAAGCATAGGCGAGGTGAAGGAGATGTACTATATTTCCTTTGCTCAAAAGAGAATTAATCTCGAGGTTGATTGCCCGCCCAACACAATTATCAATGGCGACTACAATATGATTTCTGCAATAATCCGCAACCTTGTAAATAATTCTCTAAAATATTCTCATCCTGATTCGTCGATTCGAATTTCAGTGGCAGACTACAACAGCAAGATGTTACAAGTCACCGTTCAGGATCACGGAGTGGGCATCAAGAAAGATGTTATGGATAAACTGTTCAAACTAAACGCCGTAAAAACCAAAATAGGAACCGCAGGGGAACTTGGTACTGGTCTTGGGCTGATCATCGTAAAGCAGATGGTAGAGATGAACGGCGGAGAAATATTTATAGCAAGCCAGCACGGCGAAGGAACTGAAATATCATTTACAGTAAACAGAGCATAGAATGAGAAAAACTAGAGTAATTATCGTTGACGACCATTTCTTAGTAAGATTGGGGCTTCGCCAAACACTTTTGTCAAAAGATTTTGGAATGGAGGTGGAGATTGTAGGCGAGGCAGGAGATGCTGCTCAATTCTACTCTCTTCTAAGCGATGGCATTCAAGCCGATATAGTGCTGCTTGATATTCGCCTACCAGACGAATCTGGGATTGAGATTGCTCGTCGTCTAAATAAAGAGGGAAATGAATTAAAGATTCTAATTCTTTCGGCAGAAAATAGCAATGAGGTAATCAAGCAAATAGCTTCGCTTGATATTGGTGGTTTTGTCTCAAAACACGTAAGTTCCAACGAATTGTGCAGAGCAATGGAGAGCGTAATCGATGGCGTGGAGTACTTTGGGCGTGATATTGCAAAACTCCTACACAACATCAAAGTTGCCAATAGCGATGTAAACGAGTCTATCTTTACCACTAAAGAATTGGACGTTTTGCGCCTAGCTGCCCAAGGATTATACTCTAAGGAGATTGCCGAAAAACTAGGAATGAGTCCCAAAACTGTGAGCGTTCACAAATCAAATATTTTCAAAAAACTTGGCATTAACAACTCCGTTGAGCTAGCTCACTACGCCATAAAGATGGGATTCATCAAAGGCTAAAATATCTTCAGAAACACAATACGGCTCAGTAGAATAGTGAGAGGCTAAGGCTCCGAATTGCGGTTTA
Source organism: uncultured Rikenellaceae bacterium (assembly GCA_964371765.1). GTDB lineage: Bacteria > Bacteroidota > Bacteroidia > Bacteroidales > Rikenellaceae > JADFUS01. The sequence goes on along the minus strand of CAYJOF010000252.1, from coordinate 428 downwards.
AGGGCAATGATTCATAGGAAAAAAGGAAAGTAAAAAGCAGATATGACAAGCCCTAATCTCCTCAACTAACAACGGCACGGACGCTGCCTAAATGCTACTTACAGGTAACGTTTCGTTTTTGTCAGAGCAGAGTCGTCTGCTCGTGGTTTTTTTTCAAAAAAAACACATTAAATAAACTGAATATCAAAAAAAATTTCACAAATAAAAAAAAAGCAGTACTTTAGCGAAAATTTAAAGCAAAATAGATACGAGTTTATGAGTATATTTTCAAATTTCTTCGGCCTAAGAAGAAGCAGAGCCGAGAAAGAAGCTGCCGCACAGGCACAAATCGAGGAGTTTATGTTATACCTATCGGTATACAACCAAGCCTATATTGTCTCGCATATTGGCATCACCGATTTACGTATGGTACCTGAGTTTGCAACCTA
>CAYJOF010000251.1:1004-2277 GCA_964371765.1 uncultured Rikenellaceae bacterium | reverse complement strand
GGTACGTCGGTCAACTCCCCGTTTATGATAGCCTTAACACTTGTTTGAAGGTCAGTCTTGAAATCAAGCACTACTCGATGAGTTGTTGCTGCATTAAAGGTGATATTTGCCTCACCCCTAATACGAGAGTCAAGCTTTTGAGGAATAGCGAAGAACAGCTCGTACTCAACATTGCTAAAATTGTTTTTGCGAAAATCAGCCAACTCCATACTCACACCGCTATGTTCGATACTATGCTTACAAGAGCATAGCAATATAACAAATGAAATCAATAGATAGATATTTCTCATTATTCTAGTTTTTGAAGTAATTAATTTCGTAAAGATAGGATATTTCTGGATATTTTTTGCTAATTTTTTCGATTTTTGTGAGCATACCTTCTTTAAATTTTTTTCTCTCTTGGCTCATATCCCCCTCCAAACGATGGTTCAAAGATGAGAGTATCGAAGAATTATCCTTACAAAACTGCTGTGCCTTATCGCTCATAAGCCAGCATTGGAACCTATCAAAAATATAATCTATCGCTACTTGCGATATGTGAATCATATCTGGAGCATAGAACCTATAATCGCGCAATTCATCCATCATAATCTCATAGGCAGGTAAGTAGTGAATGTTTTCGAATCGTTGACACAGAGCGTGACAGGCAACAATTAGAGTAGATTTGGAGTGCGAGTTCTCTATGTAGCCATCCCTTTTGTGTCGAATGGGGCTTACCGTTAGATATATCTCTTTGGACAGTAGGCTAGGGTGCAGATAAAAGAGCTGCTCGAATTGCAGGACTATCTGTTCGACCGTTAGCGATTCTCGGGTGAACATCCCGTCGGGCAGCTTCAGACAGTTGTTGACTACCTCTGTTTGCTCTTTGTGGCGATATACCCACGAAGTGCCAAAGGTAAGGAAGATTTTGTTGCAGGTTTTATAGTGTTGATGAGCAAGACGATTTAGCTCTCGGCACTGCTGTTCTAGGTCATCCTGAGTCTTACCCGATAACTTAGTCGTGTGCATCAAGCTGTACCACCTCTCCTCAATCTGGCACATCATCTCTTGTCGTGGCGCTAGGTTCGATGCAATAGTGCCAAGCATTGTGCTTATTGAATGAGGATTATACGAAACGCCAAATGGATTTATGGCTGTATCGAATTTTAGTTCTTTTACCTTATTTCCTATGTTTTCTGAAAAACACGAACCCAAAAAGAGAAGCCTATCGGTGTGCTCAATACGCTCTCTATAAAGAGGTTTTTCAATTAATGTTCTAAAATTCATTGACTTA
>CAYJOF010000251.1:0-994 GCA_964371765.1 uncultured Rikenellaceae bacterium | reverse complement strand
CGCTCATCTAACTTATACTGATCCTGTAACTGGTTTAGCAAATTTTAATCAATTAACAAAAAGTTATGAATAATTACGAAACCGTTTTCATTGCTACACCTGTATTGTCAGATGTACAATTCAAGGAGTTGGTTAGCAAGTTCCAAGGTATCATTACCGAGAACGGAGGTCAGATCGTCCATGAGGAGGATTGGGGACTTCGCAAGCTAGCTTATCCTATCCAGAAAAAAACTACTGGATTCTATTACCTAATCCAATTTAAAGCTGAGGGTACTTTGATTGATAAGATCGAGACTCAGTATCGTCGTGACGAGAGAGTTATTCGTTTCCTTACTTTTGGTATGGACAAGTATGCTGTTGAGTACGCAGAAAAAAGAATTAACAAAAACAAAGAGAGTAAGGAGGAGTAAACTATGGCACACAATAACGAAATTAGATACCTAAATCCACCTACAGTGGAGGTACAAAAGAAAAAATATTGCCGTTTTAAAAAGGCAGGTATTAAATATGTGGACTACAAGGACGCTGAGTTCCTTAAGAAGTTCCTTAACGAGCAAGGAAGAATCCTTCCAAGACGTCTTACAGGAACATCTCTAAAATACCAAAAGAAAGTAGCTACTGCTGTTAAGCGTGCACGTCACCTAGCAATTCTACCATTCGTAACCGATCTAATGAAATAAGGAGAATAGAAATGGAAATCATACTAAAGCAAGACGTAGAGAATCTAGGACACAAGAACGATATCGTATCGGTTCGTCCAGGTTATGCAAACAACTTCCTATTCCCAAATGGTATGGCTGTAATGGCTACTAAATCGGCTAGAAAGATGGTTGCAGAAGAGATTAAGCAACAAGCTCACAAAGAGCAAAAATTTGTTGATGCAGCAACTGAGATTGCAAATAAACTAGCTTCAGAGGTCCTAACTTTTACAGTTAAGGCTAACGACGACAAAATTTATGGTTCAATCACTACTGCTAATATCGCTGAGGCACTA
>CAYJOF010000250.1:0-2282 GCA_964371765.1 uncultured Rikenellaceae bacterium | reverse complement strand
CTTGAAAGTGTGCGATGTGTAGTACTCGGTAACTTGACCAATGATGATACCTGCCACAAGACCTGTAATTACAGAGAATGACAAACCTACCCAATTCTCAATACCTAATATATATAGTATAGGGAAAGTTGCAATAGCAATAAGAACTGAACTTACATTGACTCCAAGCCCTAGAGAGCCCAAAAGCTGTTTCATTGTGGCACCCTCTTTAGTTTTTACAAGGAAGATACCGAAAATCGACAATAAAATACCCACAGCTGCGATAACCATTGGTGCAAAAACAGCATTCAACTGAGCCTGGCCGCCTTGAATAGCATAAGCTGCCGCACCAAGTGCTGCAGTAGCTAAGATAGAGCCACAGTAGCTCTCATATAGATCGGCACCCATACCAGCCACATCGCCTACGTTGTCGCCTACGTTGTCGGCAATTGTTGCAGGATTACGAGGGTCATCCTCTGGAATACCTGCCTCAACCTTACCAACTAGATCGGCTCCCACGTCGGCAGCCTTAGTGTAGATTCCTCCACCCACACGAGCAAAAAGTGCCTGAGTAGAAGCTCCCATACCAAAGGTAAGCATCGTGGTGGTGATAACAACTAGTTTTTCGCTGCCCGTTACACCTCCATCGAAATAATTAAGAATTAAATACCAAATAGATATATCTAAAAGACCTAGACCAACAACCGTTAGTCCCATAACAGCTCCCGAACGGAAAGCCACTCTAAGACCACGATTAAGCGACTCTGATGCGGCCTGAGCAGTACGAGCTGAAGCATAAGTAGCTGTTTTCATACCGATGAAACCTGCAAGACCCGAGAAAAAACCTCCCGACAAGAATGCAAACGGCACCCATTTATTCTGAACCTCTAAACCATAAGCTAGAAAAGCAAAAAACGCCACTAGCACCAAGAACACCCAACCTACTACTCTGTACTGCTGGCGAAGATAAGCCATAGCACCACTCCTTACGTGTTGAGCAATCTCTTTCATTCTGTCCGTACCCTCACTCTGCTGTTTCATCTGAACGAAGAAATAACGAGCAAAGCCAAGGGCGATAATCGAAGCGGCTGGAATCAGCCAAAAGATAGTTGAAACTCCCATAATTTATTTTTTTAGTTAGTTAATAATTAGCTATTCAGTGAATTCAATCAAAAACGTTATAAAGATAGAAGTAATAGTTAAGATAACCAAACTATTTCTTTGATAGTTGATGAAAATTATATAATAGGTAGACAAAACGAAATGAGGCTGCCTCGAAATACATTCGAGATAGCCTCATTTATGAGAAATATGTATCAAAATTCAGTTTTGATACAAAAGCAATTATGTGTTAGTAGCAAGTGGCTACTTAACTAATTTGCAAGGATAATTTGATTTAAAATCACCTTTTGTAATTTTCATAAGCTTTGATTTCAGAAGTCGCTTACGCAAAGGAGATAGGTGATCTACGAATACTCTACCCTCTAGGTGGTCGTACTCGTGTTGTATAACTCGTGAACATATACCAGAGAACTGCTCATCGTGCTCAACAAAGTTCTCATCCAAATACTTCATTCGGATAGTATCTTTACGAGATACGTTCTCGCGAATTCCCGGGACACTCAAACATCCCTCCTCGAATAGCTCATCGTTACCAGAAAATTCGTATATCTCTGCGTTGATAAACACTTTTTTAAAATCCTTAGCCTCGGGATAATCTTCGTCGAAAGCTGAGGCATCAATCACAAAAAGTCTAATTGATTTACCAATTTGAGGAGCTGCAAGTCCTACTCCCTCAGAGGCATACATACTCACAAACATATCGTCAATGAGCTTTGGAAGATTCTCGTAGTTCTTATCAATATTCTCTGCCTTCTTTCGAAGTACTGCAGATCCATAAACATAGATTGGGTACATCATATTTTAATTCAATTTTTATCTATTAAACGCGCTACTGTCCATATATGATTGCAGAATTATGGTTGCGCTTACCATATCTACTAACTCTTTATTCTCTCTTCTTACGCTTTTTTTCACTCCTCCTTCGAATATTGCTCGATTGGCAAGTGTAGAGGTGAAACGTTCATCCCAATAGATGATATTGTGCTCTGGGAGTAGTTTTTTGAGTCTTTTGACAAACGGTTCTACATATTTGAACGATTCGCTAGGTTGGTTGTTAAGATTTAGGGGCATACCCACAACAATCTCGTCAACCACGTTTTTTGATACGTAATCGACAATAAAATCGAACACATCATGTGCTCTAACGGTAGTCAGCCCGCTTGCTATAATCTTTAGAGGAT
>CAYJOF010000249.1:0-2286 GCA_964371765.1 uncultured Rikenellaceae bacterium | reverse complement strand
GGCTATAGCCAAAGGTTACTACATAAAGAAAGTTCTGTATGGGTTAACACAGAAGATGATAGAATTGAACCATATCAGACTTTACATGAAATGTGTATATTCTTTAGAAATTATAAAAAATATGAGAATGGACAATTCTATGCAGAGATATATTTTGCGCTTGTGATTATGGGTGTTGAATATGTAATATGTATATCGGATCCAGATATATCTGGGTATCATGACTGGTTGAATGAGAATAATTATAAATCACCTATTGAAAGAGATTTTGAACAGTGTGTGAATAAGTAAATACTAAAAGTATGCAAATAGAATACATTGATGAGAAGCATCAACTATATGACGATGTTAAAACGTTAGGAAGAAAGAACTCTGCCACACTTGGGCATATGCCTAAAGGCGCATTTGACGACCACGCAAAAAAGAGCTGGATTATTATTGCTCGTAATGACGATGAGTTATGTGGGTATTTGATGTATAGAGCAGTTAATCGTCATTCAAGGGTAACTATAGCTCATTTGTGCGTAGATAACAAATATAGAGGACAAGGCGTAACGACGTTGTTATTAGATTCACTACGCACAAAATATCAAGATCGATATAATGGAATCTCATTAAGTTGTAGAGAGGACTATAAAGCGGCATCTGAAGTTTGGAAAAAATATGGCTTTATTTACAAAGATCGAGTTCGTAGTCGCAGTGTTGATGAACATTACTTAAACAAGTGGTGGTATGACTTTGATAAGCCAGATTTATTCTCAGCGGCATACGAAAGTTCTAACAAGATTAAAGCGCTCTTTGATGCGAATATTATAATGAAGTTAAGAGATAGTGATGTTTGTTATTCACCGTCAGAAGACCCACGTATGTTGCTTTACGATTGGTTGATTGACGAGACTATTTTCTATTTTGCTCCTGAAATGTACAATGAGATAGATAGAGACACTGATCAAGTAAGGGCTGATAGGACTCGTAAATTTCTTGAAACGTTCCAAGAGGCTCGTTGTAATATCGAGGCAAGAAAGATGGTCGAAAAGGAGTTGAGAAATATTATATCGGGCAAAACAGTAAACGATGTGTCTGATAGAAGACAGCTAGCGACATGTATTGTTTCAAATATTCCGTATTTTATAACCTTTGACGGAGGGATTTTATTTAAGAAAGAGGAGATTGAGGATTTGTTTGAGATTCAGATTCATACTCCGCATGAGTTTGTGCTAAAAATAGAACAACTTCTGCATAAGGATGAATACTCGCCAACATTCTTAAAGGGAGTAACAACTCATAAAATAGGAAAAATAACAGATGTTGATATCAATGAATGTGTAAGTGCATTTGCTTCCGATAAAAATACAAGGGCTAATTTTAGAGATAAGATACTTGATGCTATATCTCTAAGATATGAAGTGCAGGTCGTAAAAGATGAAAGTGATGAACCTCTAGCAATATATGCAAGTTCAATAGTTGATTCGAGATTGCATATTCACTTTTTACGGGTGAGATCATGTAATATAGATAAAACGATATATATGCAGATATTATCTGATTTTACATATAAAGGGATTGTTGCAAGAATAAATAGTTTAGAGTACTTTGACGAGTACGTATCTGATGAGTTTAAGGAGATACTGCATCGTATAGGTTATGTAAACACAAACAAATCGTGGATTAAATATATATATGATGATGTTATTGATTCTGCTTCTGTTGTAGATTATTTGAATGAGAAGGGTTTCGAGTTCACACCAAAGACCACTAATAATCTACTTAGTACTGAACATCACTTATTTCCATTGAAAATATGGGATTTGGATATACCGTGTTATATAATACCTATTAAGCCATACTGGGCAAGCCAATTATTCGATTACAGAATGGCAAGTGCAGATTTATTTGGTGCTGCTCCAGAAAAGTTGTGGAATATAGAGAATGTGTATTATCGTAGTGCAAAGTCCACTAATGAGATAGCTCCTGCTCGAATATTATGGTATGCAAGTAATGACAAAAATGTATCAAGGAGCAAATCTGTTGTAGCAACTTCATACTTAGATGAAGTTATAACTGGAAAACCAAAGGATTTATTTCGGGATAATAAACATTATGGTATATATGAATGGCAAAATATATACGACAAATGTGGTCGTGATATTAATAATAATATACGCTTATTGCGTTTCAGTAAAACAGAGGTGTTTGATTGCCCTATATCTTGGAGTAAGCTAAAGGGATTATTAGGTAAAGATGCTCCTATTCAATCGCCAAGAAAAGTTGAGCCAAAAGTTTTTG
>CAYJOF010000248.1:0-2294 GCA_964371765.1 uncultured Rikenellaceae bacterium | reverse complement strand
CTTTAGCTGCAATTGATATAGGTTCGAATGCTATCAGACTACTTATAAACTACATAGAACAAGATAGCAGTATCAGCTTTAAGAAAGCCGCTTTTATTCGTGTACCTATCAGACTGGGAGAAGACGTTTTTACCAGCGGAGAGATAAGTCAACAAAAGAGACTAAAGCTGTGTGAGGCTATGATGGCATTCTCTCAGCTAATGCGAACTTTCAACGTAAAGGCGTACCGAGCCTGTGCCACTAGTGCAATGCGTGAGGCAGTAAATGGTCGAGAGATAGTAGAGTTTATCCGCTCTCAATGCGGAATCAACATAGAGATTATAAGTGGTAGCGAAGAGGCTCAAACCATCTTCAAATCTGGCGGTATAGACTCCATCTTAGAGCGTGGCAAAAGCTATATTTATGTAGATGTTGGAGGTGGTAGTACCGAACTGACTGTATATAGTGATGGGAAGCCCGTCGCCTCTGAGTCCTTCCCTATTGGCACTGTTCGAAGCATAAGCGGAGCTGTAAAAGACGCGGACAGGAAGCGTTTTAAGCAGTGGCTACTAAAGGAGGCTTTACCCTACAAACCTGAAGGCATAATAGGCTCTGGAGGAAATATAAATAAGGTTCACAAGCTACTGGCAAAGAAGGACAGGGAAGCTATTGAGTATGAGGAGTTGGCTGAGCTATACTCAAAACTAAAACCAATGAGTTTTGATGAGAGACTCAAAAAGGTGGGATTAAATACTTATAGAGCCGATGTCATCATTCCCGCAATCAAAATATTTCTCACCGTATCGGAGGTGTGTTCGATCAATCGTATCGTTGCCCCAAAGATAGGTTTAGCCGATGGAATAATAAAAACTCTATATCTAAAGGATAAATAGATTGCTCTTTGTTGTGCTTGTATCGATTTTTTTTGTAATTTTGTAGATGAATACCAAAAAAATCGATACTATGACACTCGAAGATATACAACTATATGACAAACAGCACGTTTGGCATCCATACACCTCTATGACTAAACCTCTTCCTACCTACCTAGTTGAGTCGGCTCAGGGAGTTTACCTTAAATTGAGTGATGGCAAACGCCTTATTGATGGAATGTCGTCGTGGTGGAGTGTAGTTAATGGCTACAACCATCCTCGTCTAAATGCTGCTGCTACAAAGCAGCTAGAGAAGATGTCTCACGTAATGTTTGGTGGAATTACCCACCAACCAGCCGTAGAGTTGGCGAAAATGCTAATAGATATGACTTCTGTTGCCCTCGACAAAGTATTCTTTTGCGACTCAGGCTCTGTGGCAGTTGAGGTTGCAATCAAGATGGCAATTCAGTATCACCACGCTCGTGGCAACAGTCTAAAATCAACAATAGCAACATTTAAGGGGGGCTACCACGGAGACACGTGGCACGCTATGTCGGTTTGCGACCCAGTAGGAGGGATGCACGCCCTGTATCACAATCGCCTACCCGAGCAGATATTCGTAGAGAGACCCTCTATTGGATATAACGACAAGTGGGATAACACCCAACTAGAACTGCTAGAGGAGTGTTTTGACAAAAATCATCGCCGTATGGCAGCATTTATACTTGAGCCAGTGGTGCAAGGTGCGGGAGGAATGTGGTTCTACCATCCAAACTACCTAAAGGCAGTTCGTGAGCTTTGTAATAAATATGACGTACTGCTCATTGCAGACGAGATTGCAACAGGGTTTGGGAGAACAGGAAAGATTTTTGGATGTGAACACGCATCTATCGCTCCAGATATTATGTGTGTAGGGAAGGCTCTCACAGGTGGATATATGACACTTGCCGCAGTGCTTACAACCAGTAACATTGCACAAGCAATTTCAAATGGCGATGCAGGATGTTTTATGCACGGGCCTACCTTTATGGCAAACCCGCTGGCTTGTGCCGTTGCACTTGAAAACCTTAAAATACTTGACCAAAATCCTATCTTAGCTCGTATTGCCGAGATAGAAAAGATAATCACAACTGAGTTTGAAGCAGCTCGTTCGATGGAGCACGTAGCACAAGTAAGAGTTCTTGGTGCTATTGGAGTTATTGAAATGAAAAAGAATGTTGACTTAGAGACAATACAGGCAGCCTTTGTTCAGAGCGGTGTTTGGGTTCGTCCTTTTGGCAAACTGGTATACATTATGCCTCCTTACGTCATAACAGATCAGGAGCTTACAGAGTTATGCCAAACTGTTGTTAAAGTTGTATCGGAACATAAATAGTATGAAAATCATTTATAAGATAGCTATCTTTATTGTGCTTTTACTTGTGGTCTTATCGTGTGGCAGAG
>CAYJOF010000247.1:0-2295 GCA_964371765.1 uncultured Rikenellaceae bacterium | reverse complement strand
TTCAGTCCGTTGCTCTACCAACTGAGCTATGGCACCTTCCTTAGCAACTGTTTTTCTCAATTGCTCTGCAAAGGTAAACTATTTGACCTAACAATCCAAATGTTTTTTTGATTTTTTTTTGTCATAATGGATTAATATTTTGATTATGATTAATTTAGAGGGTTAATTTTTTTTCTATAAAGTTTTTAGTACCTTTGTGAGATAAAATAATTTAATATTAAGATTATGAAAATTGCTGTAGCGCAGATTAATCCCATAGTTGGAGATATAGAGGGAAATAAAAGTTTAATTATAGAACAAATTGCAATTGCTAAGAATTGTGAGGCTGATCTTGTGGTGTTTCCGCAAATGACAATTTCAGGGGCTGCAATATATGACCTTGTGGCAGATGATAGATTTGTTGAGAATTGTTTGTTGGCAGTTTCAGAGATTGCAGAATATGCTCGTGGTGTGGATGTGCTGGTAGGCACCCCTACCCAGAATGAAGAAGATTTCTTCTCGTCGATGTTGCATATCCAAAATGGAGAGATTGCTGCTGAGTTCTCGAAAGCTATGATTATATCTCGTGATGAGATTGGAGCACTTGCTGGAGTTGAGAGTGAGTATTTTCCAGAGGGTGAGTTGATGCATAATATAATCACAGTTGGAGGTAAGAGGGTATTTGTGGCTATTGGAGATGATATAGATTTTATTGAAGACCTTGAGTGTTTTGGAAAAATCTCTAGATTTGAGGCGATAGTGAATCCTACTTCTGATAGATACCAACACAATTTCCAATTCGAAAAACTTGAACAATTACAAAGACTTGCTAATGTTTTGGACACGCCAATAGTGTATGCTAATATGAGTGGTGCAAGTTGTGATATAGTATATGGAGGATCTTCGGCAGTTGTGAGTACAAATGGAGGTGTTATCCTTAAAGCAAAGGCATTTGAGGATGATATGATAGTGGTTGAGACAGAGGATATTGATTCCTACAAGAGTATTGGTAACAAAAAACCAACACCAAAGCAGAAATCTAATGAAATCCGTTCTGCACTTGTTGTTGCCATACGTGACTTCTTCTCTAAGCGTGGATTCTCGAAGGCTTGTTTAGGCTTGTCGGGTGGAGTAGACTCTGCTGTTGTGGCTGCTCTTGCCGTTGAGGCTCTTGGTGCAGAGAACGTTGAAGTGTTGTTGATGCCTTCGCAATTCTCTTCTGACCATTCAGTGAGTGATGCTATCGAACTGGCTAATAACCTTGGAGTTAAGTACCATATTATCCCCATAGAACCTGCATACAATACTCTGCTTTCCTCTTTGAATCCACTATTTGGTGATATGCCTTTTTCGGTGGCAGAAGAGAATATTCAATCACGTATACGAGGTATATTGTTGATGGCACATTCAAATAAGTTTGGATCTGTTGTCCTCAATACAACCAACAAATGTGAGGCTGCAATGGGATATGGAACGCTGTACGGTGATACAAATGGAGCTATCTCACTTTTGGGAGATTTGTATAAAGGCGAGATTTATGATCTTTGTCGAACGATTAATGCAAGCCAGGAGATAATTCCTCAAAATATAATCACAAAGGCCCCATCTGCTGAGTTACGTCCAGATCAAAAAGATAGCGATTCTCTGCCTGAGTATGAGGTTCTTGATAAGCTTCTTTATGCCATCATTGAACAGAGTAGTAGCCGTGCGGAGTTGTTAGAGTCGGGTTTTGAGATTGAGCAGGTGGATAAAGTTTTGCGATTACTTAAACAAAATGAATACAAACGCTATCAACTTGCCCCTGTTGTTCGCCTATCAAGAGTGGTTTTGGGTAAGGATGTTGTAATACCATTATAATTTCACATAAATAATTCTGTAATATGACTAGATTATTTTTTCTGACACTTATTATGTGTCTATCTCTGCATACAAATGTGCAGGCAGAGGGTAGAGTATTCAAAGTTAGCTCACCCGATGGAGGGATTACATTAAACGTAAATGTAGGCGCTCGTATCTCATATTCTATTTATCAAGATGGAGTGCAGCTACTGGGCCAGTCACCCCTTTCTATGACCCTATCAGATGGTTCGCTTGTGGGCGTTGGGGCAGAAGTAGCCAAAGTGAAAAATAGTAGTGTTGATAAACTTGTAGAAGCGCATTTCTATAAAGAGGATAGAGTCATTGAGCAATACAACGGCACTCTGATCACCCTCAAGGGGGATTGGGCAGTTGAATTCAGAGCCTATAATGATGGTGTTGCCTATCGATTTATCTCAAGTCGTGAAGGCCAGTATAATGTAGTAAGTGAGCAGGTTG
>CAYJOF010000246.1:0-2315 GCA_964371765.1 uncultured Rikenellaceae bacterium | reverse complement strand
GTTGATATTGCCTCTTCATTTTTTTGAGTTTTGTTGCTCGACTCGGTACCAACCTGTACTCCAAATAGGTACTCTCCCTTAAAGTCTGTTCTTCCTAACGGAGAATCGAAGCTTAGCTTAGCACCTAAGTCATAATAGGTGGATGCGCTATACTCTCCCTGTTTATTTTCTGATTCATAACCTAAATCTTTTTGGTAGGTAAACGAAACTGTTTCGTAGTTCAGGACGCCTCCGCTCTGGAAACTTGCCATCAAACCCCACTCAAGCCCATTGTCGAGGGTTGTATTGTATTGTAGGCGACTCAAGAAACGCTTGCGTGAGTTAATGTCTGACTTTGTGCCATTCATTGAGTATAGTCCTAGGGCTAGATTTAGTTTGTTTAGCTCGCTACCTTTCTCCCCACGAAGCTTGATTTGTGCTCCTAGACCCAAATCGCTCGGCATAAGTGCCTGAAGCAATGCTGGATACTCTGGCTCCATACGAGCAGATGAAGAGTAGTCTAGGTAGTATGAGAACGGAAGATAGATCTGTCCTAAGTTAGCCTCAAAGATTTGGTTAGGTAGATGAAAGTTCATCGCTGCCTCAACAAGTGACACACCAGATTCTCCTGCATTTATCTGAAGTGCGGTAGAGAAATAATCGGTTTTGTAGGCAGCCTTTAATCTTGCTCTTCTAATATTAAGATTATTGTTTGAATTGTCGGCAACTTGACCATCTTGAGATGCCATCTGCCATTGTGTTTGAATATATCCGCTAAGTTTTAACTTATTGGTCCACGACGATTTTTTGACAGAAGCCTCTAGTGCTTCAATCTGTTTTTGTTGTAGCTCTACTCTTTTTGAGAGTTCAGCCACCTCGCTATTTTGAGCCATTGCTCCAGTTGCTAGTAGCAGTGCCAGCAACGTCAATACTTTTCTTCTCATTGTTGTTTATCTCTAACTTTTGTTGTGTTTTGTGATGCAAATATCCGAAGATGTTCTCGGCGAAAAAATTAATATTCTATGATTTATGAATAGGCTTATTAATTCATATTATTTATAATTATTAATATTTCTGTATTTCGCGGCATCTCTTTGTCTTAGAAGCTCATCGCATTGAACAAACTAGTAAAGAAGAGGCTAATTCTGCATTTTTTTTGCTGTATAATAAATTTTGATTAAATTTGTAGCGTATATTTACTAGCAAAACATGAAAAGAATATTAGTATCAACATCGGGCGGAGATTGCCCAGGGCTTAACGCTGTAATTAGAGGAATTGTCAAATGTGCAGCACAGCAGGACGAAGAGATAGAGATCCTAGGGTCTATTGATGCCTACAATGGGGTACTGAAAGAACCTATGGAGGTGATTACTTTAGACGAAGAACGTGTAAAAGGTATTCACTATCAGGGGGGAACAATCATTGGCACAACAAACAAAGGAGGCCCATTTGCTTGGCCAGTGAAGAACACTAAAACAGGAGTATGGGAGAGTGCGGATCGCTCCGAGGAGATGATACGACGTTTAGAGTATATGAATATCGATGCTGTTATTAGTATTGGTGGTGATGGCTCTCAACGCATATCTCAGCGTCTATATGAGATGGGGGTCAATGTTGTTGGAGTACCTAAGACTATCGACAACGATCTGTCAGCGACCGATTTTACGTTTGGCTACCAAACAGCCGTACAGATTGCCACTGAGGCAATCGACAAGCTAGTAACCACTGCTGCATCTCATAATCGAACTTTCATCCTAGAGGTAATGGGTAGAGATACTGGCTGGATAGCTCTCAATGCCGCTATTGCAGGCGGAGCAGAGGTGTGTCTTATCCCTGAGATTCCATACGATATAAATAAGGTTATCGAAAAGCTCAATTCTCGCTACAAAAAAGGGAAAGGCTCTGCAATTATAGTTATAGCCGAAGGGGCGAAGCCTATCGATGGAGATGTTCACGGAGCGCAATCACAAGAGGTGGGTTACGAGAACATAAGACTTGGAGGAGTAGCATACGCTCTTAGCCATCAGCTACAAACCAAAGGTTATACGCACGACGTGCGTGAGACTGTGCTTGGACACCTTCAAAGAGGAGGAATACCGATCGCCTACGATAGAATTCTGGCTACTTCGTTTGGAGTTAAGGCATTGGAGCTTGTGATGGCTGGAAAATTCGGGGAGATGGTTGCATATCGTCACCCTGACATTGTAAGCGTACCACTAACCGAGGCTGTTGGCAAGATGCACACTATTCCTCTCGATAGCGACATTATGGATGTTGCTAGAGGCGTAGGAATATGTTTTGGAGATTAATAATTATACACAAACCTAACTAATAT
>CAYJOF010000245.1:0-2379 GCA_964371765.1 uncultured Rikenellaceae bacterium | reverse complement strand
AAAGAACAATTTTTCAAAATCATTATGCTTCGAGCGTTCTATTCCTTCAATAATATTTTCAGCAGATTTCTGTCCCATACGCTCCAGAGGCAGCAATTTTTCTATTGTAAGGTTGTATAAATCACTATAATTCTCGATAAGTCCATTATTATACAGTAGTTCAATTGTCTCCTCTCCCAAAGAGTCGATATTCATAGCCTTACGACTTACAAAATGGATAATTCGGCCAACTATTTGAGGAGGGCAACCCCAGATATTAGGGCAGAAATGACGAGCCTCACCCTCTGGTTTTTCTAAAGGGGTATTACAGGCTGGACACTCTTTAATGAATTGCAACTCCTGAGAGAAAATGTCTCGGCTAGATAGATCCACACCTACGATTTTGGGTATTATCTCACCGCCTTTCTCCACAAGTACCGTATCTCCTATTCTTATATCCAGAAGAGCAATCTGCTCGGAGTTGTGAAGGGATGCACGTTTAACAACCGTTCCTGCAAGCCTAACAGGCTCTAGGTTAGCCACTGGTGTTATTGCTCCAGTTCTTCCAATCTGAAAATCAACGGATAGCAACACTGAGCGTGCTTGTTCTGCTTTGAATTTGTATGCCACAGCCCACCTAGGAGCTTTAGCAGTAAAACCTAACTCCTGCTGTATTGAGTAATCATCCACCTTTATCACTACTCCATCAGTATCATAAGGCAGCTCTCTGCGCTTTGAATCCCAAGTAGATATATATTTAGAGATCTCATCCACACTTAGGCATAATTTACTGTGTGGTGATACTTTAAATCCACATTTGCCTAATAACTCAACAGAGTCCCAATGCGATTCAATCTCTAGTTTTTCGGATATGATTGTATAAGCGAAAAAATCAAGCCCACGTTTAGCAACAGTTGATGAGTTTTTGAGTTTAAGGGTTCCAGATGTAGCATTTCGAGGATTTGCAAAAGGCGTTTGCTGACTCTCCTCTCGCTGAGTGTTTAGTCGAGCGAAGGAGCTATGAGGCATAAATATCTCACCTCTAACCTCAAAATCAATTTTGTCAAGCGGAGGAGATACTGTAAGGGGTACAGATTTGATTGTTTTTACGTTTGCCGTGACATCATCTCCCTTAACTCCATCACCTCGTGTGACAGCCCTTAGAAGCTTCCCTTGGCTATATATGAGCGATATTGCTGCACCATCGAATTTTAGTTCACACACAAACTTTGGCTGTGCTCCAACACCCTTGATAATCCTATTCTCAAACTCGGTTATCTCCTCCATAGAATAGGTATTTGCAAGCGAGTACATCGGGTTGATATGCTCAATTTGCTCAAATTCGTGAGATATATCACTTCCTACTCGCATAGTAGGCGAGCTAGGATCGTAGAGTTGTGGATATTTCTGCTCCAACTCTTGCAGTTCTCTAAGAAGAGTATCGAATTCAAAATCTGAGACTTCTGGCTCAGATAACACATAGTAGCTATGATTTAACTCTCCGAGCTTCTTTCGTAAGAAGTTGACTCTCTCAATGGTTTGAGTAGATGGAGTTTGTTCTGAAGAGTTTACATCTTTATCAAAGTCGATAATCATATTGAGTTGGCTTAATATTGAGAATTCAAAGGTACAATAAAATTACTGATATACAAATTCTACCATATTTTTTTTGGAAAAACGATAATTATTTGTAAATTTACAACCTGAAACATAGAGTTATGAATATCTTTACAAACAATAGAAACATAATATTAAGTCTAAGTCGAATCATTTTAGGTATAGTATACACCTTTTCAGGAGGCGTAAAAAGTTTCGATTATATGGGTACGGCCATCAAGATCGAAGACTATTTAAATGCCTTCTCTTTGGAGATATTCGCCTCTTTGTCGCCCTATCTTGCAGTTGCTTTGTGCGGATTGGAGCTCTTTGTGGGCCTTATGTTGCTGTTCAACGTTCAGCGTAGATTTACCATCTGGATAACATCAATCGTTACATTTGGATTTACTCTACTTACGCTCTATATCTTACTCTACTCCCCTGTTGAGGATTGTGGATGTTTTGGAGATGCTATACTACTCTCTAATGAAGAGACCTTCGTAAAGAATATTATTCTATCAATAATGGCACTTTCATTATTGGTAGATATGAACCAAAATTTCTCTATCTCTAGGCATCGTAACCTAGATTCTGCATACGCTGCTCTTTTAATTCTATTTGCGTGGGGGGTGCCTGCTTGGGGAATGCAGACAACACCTGCTATTGATTTTTTACCCTACCCTCTGGGCTCAAACATCAAAGAGGGCTATACTATCCCTCAAGATGCGCAAATGGGTGAGTATAAAACTACGCTTATTTATCTCGATCTACATACTAACAAAGAGATTGAGTTCTCGGACAGCG
>CAYJOF010000244.1:0-2386 GCA_964371765.1 uncultured Rikenellaceae bacterium | reverse complement strand
TATCTAATATTTCACTATTTTTGCGGTGTAAAACTGTAGTTTGTATGATTGCCAAATTACCTACTTAAATTAATATCTACTAGGATTTGCTTTCGAAGTAATATGAAATGGGGAATTTGCTAAATCAGCTCAATAGGAGTTGAGCGTATAAACTTGTATTGAACGATATAAATAATGACGACTGTATTTTGTGTTTAATCGATTGATATAGAGTGAGATGCAATAATATCCCACACTTGTTTTATGTATATTTGCTAAATAATGACACAAAAGGAAGATGAAAAACAGTGGTACGTGCTTCAAGCAATGTATGGCAAAGCAGAGAAGGCTAAAGATATCTTCTCTGAGCTTGATATAGATTCTTTTGTACCAATGAAATCTGTTGTTGATAGTAGTAAACGAAAAAAAGGAGCAACAAAACTTGTTCCTGTCCTATCTCATCTGATATTTGTAGACTCTACATTAGAAAGAATCAAAGAGGTGCAGAAGGTGCATAAATATATTTATTACAAAACTGACATTACTCATTCAGGAGTGCCAATGATAGTGCCTCGAGGAGAGATGGAGCATTTTATTGATTTTATGCAAAGTGGAGGTAGCAACGCTTGTGAAGAGATAGAATACATAGACAGTAGCAGTTTCAATATTAAGGAAGGAGAAAGAGTAAAAATTTTATCGGGAGCATTTAAAGGCAAAGATGCATTCTTTGTCAAAATTAAAGGGAAGCATCGTAAGCAGATTGTTGTGTCGATAGCTGGAGTGCTATCTATTGAAATCGTACATCCTTTCCCAAGTCAAATAATCGAGAAAATTTAGGGTAGAGTCTCATTCTAAACATTATCCATTATGAGTATATCTGCAACATTATCCATACTAATATCCACAATACTAAGTGCTAGTATTGTTCTTTTCCTGTTGCCAAAACTACTATTGTTGTCACTCAGGATGAGAATGCTTGATTCGGTAGATGCTAGAAAAATACACACTACAAATGCAAGCAGGTTGGGAGGTGTGAGTTTCTTGCCAGCCATATTTTTCTCGATTGCAGTATGCTCGGCTACAATTCGTATACACTTTGATCCTAGTGCTGAATTAAACTCTGCGTTTGCATTGGAAGCTTCAACACTGGTAATGCTCTATTTTATAGGTATGTATGATGATATATTGGGTGTGAAATATAAAATTAAATTCGTTGCTCAAATTCTTTCAGCCATCCTGATAATTATCTCTGGAGCACATTTGCAGTATTTCTACTTTGCAAATTCAGTAGCAATATTTCCTCTTTGCTTTGCAATCCCATTAACGATTCTTGTGATAATTTTTATTATCAATGCTATAAATTTGATAGATGGAATAAATGGATTAGCCTCAATGTTGTCTATTATTGCCTTGAGCATATATGGTACGATATTTTACATAGTTGGAGACTATCACTATGCTTTGATAGGTTTCTCAACAGTGGGCGCGCTAATTCCGTTCTGGTGTTATAATGTCTTTGGATTAAGGAAAGGTATCTCCGCTCGTATATTTATGGGTGATTGCGGCTCTTTGGTTATAGGTTCTATTCTGGGTTTTATGGCTGTTAGAGTGTGGAACCTATCAGGAGAAACTAACGAATTTCCTACATGCAACATATATTGCACTCTTGCTTATTCTGCTCTTTTTGTTCCATGCGTAGACGTAATAAGAGTGATGCTTGGTAGGCTAAGAAACGGAAAATCGATGTTCAAGCCCGATAGGAGCCATATACACCATAAGTTTATCGCTCTAGGGTATTCTCCACGTATAACTTTATTAATGATTATCTGCATACAAATAGGCTTTATATTGATTAATCTTTTGCTATCGCAAGTAGTAAATATCTTATTTGTTTTGGTAATAGATTTAGTGATATGGTCGATTATGCATATTCTAATTTCTCGGAAAATAAAAAAAATAAACAATTAATGACACATAATTTTACTTTGAACATTAAGCATTTTATAATAGTTCTATTGGCGATATTCAGTTTTAGCTCGTGCGCAACGCAGCAAAAAATACTTTATCTTCAAGACAATATAATTAACCAAGAGCTTGAAACGATCAATGGCGGCGAGATACGCTTTAAGCCCAACGATATGCTTTCGATCTTTGTAAGCAGCAAAGATCCAGAACTGGCTGTGGTGTTTAATCTGCCTCGTATACAGTACGTTGCTGGAAGTTCTCAATCTCAAGAGATGGCAGGAAGTACTAATATGGGCTCACTTAATTACACAGTAAACTCAAAGGGTGAGATAGATTTTCCTGTGCTAGGGACGATACTAGTAGAGGGGATGACAAAATCTGAACTTGCAGTATACTTGAAAGAGAGAATCATCAGTAGTGAACTTCTTAAAGATCCCGTAGT
>CAYJOF010000243.1:0-2407 GCA_964371765.1 uncultured Rikenellaceae bacterium | reverse complement strand
TGTACTTAACCCACTTGGTGTACCTTCTCGTATGAACATTGGACAGATCTATGAGACTGTTCTTGGTTGGGCAGGTAAGGAGCTAGGAATGACTTTCGCTACTCCTATCTTTGATGGTGCTTCACTTGATGAGATTACTAGCTACACAGATCAGGCAGGCGTACCTCGTTATGGTAGTACCTATCTATATGATGGTGGTACAGGCGAGAGATTTGATCAGCCAGCTACTGTGGGCGTTGTGTATATGCTTAAACTTGGCCACATGGTTGACGACAAGATGCACGCACGTTCCATAGGACCATACTCACTTATCACTCAGCAGCCGCTTGGAGGTAAGGCTCAGTTTGGTGGTCAGCGTTTCGGAGAGATGGAGGTTTGGGCACTAGAGGCGTTTGGTGCTGCAAATATCCTTCAAGAGATCCTGACAATTAAGTCGGACGACGTAATGGGTAGAGCAAAAGCCTACGAGGCAATCGTTAAGGGTGATAACCTACCTGTGCCAGGTATTCCTGAGGCGCTTAACGTGCTTCTGCACGAGCTTCGTGGTTTGGCACTAAGCATCAAGTTTGATTAGTATTGATTAATAATTAATTCATATAGATATGTCAATTAACAAAGACAATCGAGTTAGTAGTGATTTCTCACAAATCACCATCTCTCTGGCCTCTCCTGAGGAGATTCTAGAGCGTAGTAGTGGTGAGGTTCTTAAGCCTGAGACTATCAACTACAGAACATATAAGCCAGAGCGTGATGGACTATTCTGTGAAAGAATCTTTGGACCTACCAAAGACTTCGAATGCCATTGCGGTAAGTATAAGCGTATCCGCTACAAAGGTATCGTATGTGATAGATGTGGAGTAGAGGTTACAGAGAAGAAGGTTCGTCGTGAGCGTACAGGTCACATCTCGCTAGTTGTGCCAGTGGTTCATATTTGGTACTTCCGTTCTCTTCCTAACAAGATAGGATATCTTTTGGGAATGCCTACAAAGAAGCTTGAGATGGTTATATACTATGAGAAGTATGTAGTTGTTCAGGCTGGTGTGGCTGAGGAAGTTAAAAACCTTGACCTACTAAGTGAGAAGGAGTATTTTGATATTGTTGATGCCCTTCCAAAAGGAAACCAACAACTTGAGGATACTAACCCTGAGAAGTTTATTGCAATGATAGGTGCTGAGGCGGTGTATAAACTGCTTGAGCGTATCGACCTAGATGCACTATCGTATGCCCTACGTCACCAAACAAACCGTGAAACATCTCAACAGCGTAAGAGCGAAGCTCTAAAACGTCTTAATATTGTTGAGGCTTTCCGTACTTCGGCTCACATCAACAAGCCTGAGTGGATGATTCTAAAGGTTGTACCAGTTACTCCTCCAGATCTTCGCCCTCTTGTGCCGCTTGATGGTGGACGTTTTGCAACCTCAGATCTAAACGACCTTTATCGTCGTGTAATTATACGTAATAACCGTCTAAAGCGTCTAATCGAGATTAACGCTCCTGAGGTTATCCTTCGTAACGAGAAACGTATGCTTCAAGAGGCAGTCGATTCACTATTCGACAACTCACGTAAGAGCAATGCAGTAAAAACCGACTCAAATCGCCCTCTAAAGTCACTTTCAGACTCTCTAAAGGGTAAGCAAGGTCGTTTCCGTCAAAACCTTCTTGGTAAGCGTGTTGACTACTCTGCTCGTTCGGTAATTGTCGTTGGACCAGAGCTTAAGATGCACGAGTGTGGTATCCCTAAGGATATGGCAGCGGAGCTATATAAACCGTTCATTATTCGCAAACTTATCGAAAGAGGTATCGTAAAGACAGTTAAATCGGCGAAGAAAATTATCGATAGACGTGATTCTGTTGTATGGGATATTCTAGAGAATGTGATCAAAGGTCACCCAGTTCTACTGAACCGTGCTCCTACTCTTCACCGTCTAGGTATTCAAGCCTTCCAACCTCGTCTTATCGAGGGTAAGGCAATCCAACTTCACCCACTTGCTTGTACTGCGTTCAATGCCGACTTTGACGGTGACCAGATGGCGGTTCACCTACCTCTAGGTAATGCTGCTATCCTTGAGGCGCAGCTACTTATGCTAGGTTCGCACAATATCCTAAACCCTGCCAATGGTGCACCAATTACTGTACCATCTCAGGACATGGTTCTAGGACTATACTATATCACTAAGTCTCGCACAGGTGAAAAAGGTGAAGGATTAGTTTTCTACTCTTCGGAGGAGGCAATTATCGCATACAACGAGAAGCGTGTGTCGCTTCACGCTCATGTGACACTGCGTACACAAAACGTTGCAGGAGAAACTATCCGTATTGAGACGACACTAGGACGTATTTTGTTCAATCTACACCGTCCTAAGCAGGTTGAGTACATTAATGAGGTTTTGACTAAAAAATCTCTAAG
>CAYJOF010000242.1:0-2424 GCA_964371765.1 uncultured Rikenellaceae bacterium | reverse complement strand
TAATCGATTTCGATCAAGCTACCCCTAATGCAGCGGTGTTGGTGAACAACTACGACTGGATGAAGGAGCAGAGTTTCTTAGGCTTTATTCGTGATATTGGCAAGCTGCTTACCGTTAACTATATGATGGCTAAAGACTCTGTTAAAAAGCGTTTTAGCGGCGAGGGAGAGGGTATGTCGTTCACCGAATTTACCTATCAACTTGTTCAGGGATTTGACTTTCTTACTCTATATCAAACTCACAACTGTAAACTACAGTTAGGTGGTTCGGATCAGTGGGGTAATATCACCACAGGAACTGAACTTATCCGTAGAAAGATGGGTAATGAAGCTGAGGCTTATGGAATCACTTGTCCGCTTATTAAAAAAGCAGACGGAACTAAATTTGGTAAGACCGAAAGCGGAAATATTTGGCTTGATCCTAATTATACATCACCATACAAATTTTACCAATTCTGGCTTAATGTGAGTGACATAGATGCAGAGTCATACATCAAACTTTTCACTATGTTGTCAAGAGAGCAGATCGAGCAGCTTATCGAGCAACATCGTGCTGAACCACACTTAAGAGCACTTCAAAAGTGTTTGGCAGAGGAAATCACTACTATGGTTCACTCTGGTGAGGAGCTCGAAAAAGCAATTGCGGCTACAAATATTTTGTTTGGAAAATCGACAGCAGAAGATTTGATGGGACTAGACGAGCAGACACTTCTTCAGGTGTTTGAGGGTGTTCCTCAATTCAATATCACAAAAGCAGACTTAACTAAGAGTTTTATAGATTTGTTTGCCGAGCAAACCTCGGTTTTCCCATCAAAGGGCGAACTTCGCCGTTTGGTTAAAGGAGGCGGAATAGCAATGAACAAAGCCAAAATTGAGGATTGTGATATGCTAATTACAGAGGATATGCTTATTGCAGGGAAATATCTATTGATACAAAAAGGCAAGAAGAGTTATAATCTGATAATTGTAGGTTAAACTAGTGCAATCTCTGAGGGGGCTGTCTTGAATTTATTTCAAGACAGCCTCTCTTATGTGATTCAAGTCAGTGTAATTTATTCATTGAATAATATTAGTGTCCGAGGAAATTTATGATTGCCTGCCGAAAGGTTTTGACGGTTAAAAAATCTTTGTGTTTTGATTTCCAAGCCCCCTTATCGACAAAACACTGTAAAACTATACTAAACAACTACTTACAAGCATTTGCAGTTTTTTAATTGGACAACAATAATTGAATAATTATAGTTTTTATGTGTGCTTGTTCAGCCTAAAGTTTGTCTGGACGATAATAAAAATACTATCTAAATACTTTAGTTTTATTCCTGCTCCACGTAGGGTAGAAATAATCAAAATTGGTAATGCGTCTCACATCCTTTACAATTATCCATATATAGTCAATTATCTCTTCTTCGTTTAGCATCACCCACATCCCATAGGCAAACTTAACACCATTTTCAACTATCTCTTTTGTTGGTATTTCGTATTCTATAAAATTTTGATTGAGCATATCCCTTTCAAGCTCCCTGAAGCCCATCTTCTCCAATTTACTTATATGATCGCCCACCATTATAGAACCATTCACAGCGTATCTTTCGTCTCTGTTATAGATTAAAATATCTTCTATTCTGCCTATTGACTTTAAATAGCTCACAGAGACATCCTGTTTGCCATCTTTTCCATAAAAATATTCAAGCCTTTTATCTGTTTTGTAGAAATAGCCCTCGGCTACTTCTATATCTTGTTTAATTGAGTATAGGCTATCAAGTCCATTTCCAAAATAATCTTTAATTGTCCGATTGTTGATCTTACCATATAAATCAAAACCGCCTAACATAAGTTTTGGTCGCTCTTGTGCAGAAATAGAATTTATGTTGATTGTCAAATTTCTACTTCCTTCAGATACTTTAGTCTTCATTTCTTTTTCCTCAACAAGGTATTGTCTTACATCAGTGCTAATCATTACATACGATGAACTTAGCCTTATTTTATTGATCACACCCTTTTCGCAGAACCATACATCCAAGTTATAATCATACTTTATATCCTCTACTGTTAAATGTTTTATTGGTATTTTATAGCTCGCAAAAGCTTTATGATTTTCTTGCGAATTATGTAAATGTGGATTCTCTTCAAACCCCAAATCCTCTAACTTGCTTATGTGATCTCCTACCATTATAGATCCGTTCCCGGCATATCTTTTACCTCTAGTGTAAATATAGACACTCTCTATCCTGCCGATGGACTTGAAATAACTCAACGAAATATCCTCCTGTCCGTCATTTCCATAAAAGTAATTAAACCATTTGTCCTCTCGCTTTCGAAAGTCGTAAAGCGTAGTGAACTTTCGCTTAACAGACTTAATGCTATCAGGCTCATTTCCAAAATAGTCTTTAATTGTCCGATTGTTGATCTTACCATATAAATCAAA
>CAYJOF010000241.1:751-2433 GCA_964371765.1 uncultured Rikenellaceae bacterium | reverse complement strand
TAGAGTATATGGACCTAGAACAACTTAAAGGAGAGTGTGAAACTATTTCAATACCTGATATAGTTATAATCAACCCTATTTATATGGGAACTAGTCAACCAAACGAACTGTTTCCTACTTCTAGTAAAATTAAATTTATTGCGCTTCAGAATTATCCTCTCACCTCCGAACAGTTGAAAGGGTACCACAGTGTATTATCAATATCTGATAATAGTGCTATAATTCATAAGATGTTGGAGAAGTTGCTTGTGGGTTATAGTCAGCGAAAAGATGATGGATTGAGCTCTCGAGAATGTGATATTATCTCAGAGATTGCTAGAGGTAAGAGCAATAAAGAGATTGCCGATATACTATGTATCTCAGCCCATACTGTAATGACACACAGAAAAAACATAGCTTCTAAGTTGAAGATACATAACTCTGCGGGTCTTACAATCTACGCTATTGTAAATAATCTTATAGATATTAGTGAGGTAGAGTAGTAGTAGTGCTCAGTCCCTGTGTAGGAAACTTATTGAGCCTGCTTTATGCACTCTTCAATACAGCCTAGTACCTCTTCCCTGCCTATTGTTTTTTCAGATGAGGTGATGAAATAGTTTGGCATCTCCTCCCAAAATTGAAGTATCTCTTGTTTGTAGTTGTTGATACTTGCCTCCAATTGGGTTTTCGAAAGTTTGTCTGCTTTTGTAAAGATAATATTAAAAGGAATCCCACTCTCGCCCAAAAAATTCATAAAATCTATATCTATCTTCTGAGGTGCGTGACGAGAATCTACTAGGACAAATAGTAGGTGAAGTTGCTCACGACGCAGAACGTAACCCTCGATCTGAGCGTAGAATCTCTTACGTTTATTCTTGTGCACACGAGCATAACCATAGCCCGGAAGGTCAACTAGATACCACTCTGAGTTTATCTCAAAATGGTTGATTAGTTGCGTTTTGCCCGGTGTGGAAGATACCTTTGCAAGCCCGTTGCGATTTGTTAGCATATTTATCAGGGAACTCTTACCTACATTGCTTCGCCCGATAAAAGCGAATTCCAACTTTGTTGTTTCTGGGCAGATCTCAACTTTTGGACTGCTACATATAAATTCTGCACTTTTTATCACCATCTCTTCACTAGATTATTTTATTGAGTATATATTTTACCACAAAAGTACAATTTATTTGCTAAAATGAAAAAGGTTTACTACATTTGCTGAATAATAATTTAAAAACAAATAGAAATGGCAACACTAACTACAAAGTATTTAGGTCATCTACGCACCGAGATAACACACGTTCAGTCTGGAAATACAATAATTACTGATGCACCACTTGACAACAATGGTAAGGGAGAATTCTTCTCGCCAACGGATATAACATCTGCCTCTTTAGGTAGTTGTATCTTTACTATAATGGCTATGGTAGCTGAGCGTAATGGAGTGGATATTACTGGTGCTGAACTATCGACAGAGAAGGTTATGTATACCGATCCAAGACGAATTGGTGAGTTGAAGCTTCATTTTACTTTCCCTCAATCATACGACGAGAAAACAGTGAAATTACTTGAAAGAGCAGCTCAGACTTGCCCTGTTTATAACTCACTTCATCCTGACATCAAAAAAGAGATCATTTTTAACTTCAAATAACATTTATGCAAGAGTCGCTTCAAAGCTTAACTGGGGATGCTCCCTCCTATTG
>CAYJOF010000241.1:0-741 GCA_964371765.1 uncultured Rikenellaceae bacterium | reverse complement strand
ATCTACCTATTCTTAATCTCTATTTTATTTCTTTTTACTCTGTCGCTCTATAAGCTTTCTCTGGAGTTGATCTCCTCAAAAGAGATCTCAAACTTCAAAGGACAGACTCGCGTATTTATCGAGTATCTGCACGGAGCATTTGAGAGGGTTGATATTACACTAGGTCAGATAATTGTTGCCTTAGTCGCAATTATTGCCTTTACCGCTCGTGAGGTGATAGTAGATTGGTTTAGACCTGAATTTAAACCAATCTTTGCGGATATTCTAGCTCTTATTACTACGCTGGTTCTAGTAGTCACAATTTACTTTGTGATTCCGCTGATGGCATCCTCTTTTAGGGTAGGATTCCTTAAAACTTTTACTCCTCTTGTTCGAGGATTAGTGTGGTTGATGCACCCATCTACTACACTTATTTATAGATTCAAAACCCTAGCGTTTAATATTGAGAAGGGTAGCTCTATGAACAACATATCAATGGACGAGCTCTCTGATGCTGTTGAAATAGTATCTAAAGCCTCTACACCAGAAGACAAACGACTACTTACAGGAATGGTTCGTTTTGCTAATGCCGATGTGAGTGATATAATGAGCCATCGTACTGATATGGTTGCACTAAATAGCTGTGCTACTTACCAAGAGGTTATCGATGTAGTTAAAAACTCAGGATTCTCACGTATCCCTGTCTATACTGATGTGTTGGACAACATTATTGGAATTCTTAACGCAAAAGATCTTATTGCT
>CAYJOF010000240.1:0-2446 GCA_964371765.1 uncultured Rikenellaceae bacterium | reverse complement strand
TACAAACAAAAGAGAGCCGTTGGAAAATTTTCCAACGGCTCTCTTTTGTTTGTATGGATTAAATACTACATATATAGTATTCTATAATCTTCGATTTTAGCATTCTGCATAAGAGCGTTAACTACTCTATTCTCAAGATTAGTAGCGTTTAGGCTCTCAATCATAATCTTCTCACCCTGAAGAGTGATATTGTCTTGAGGTGTTTTACCAACAACTACAAATAGTGCTACGCTAGTAGTCGATGCAACTGGTTTAGAAAGTTTATCGACAGGAGTAACTATCATCTCACCGACAAACTCAGGAGAGATACCAAGACCTGGGATATACATAGATGCATAAGTTAGCTGCTCAGCCTGCTGAACCTCAACATTGAAGTTGTCAGCTGCCTCGTCAAGAGACGCAAACTTAGCCAACTCCGCTTTAAGCATATCGGTGTTCTTTTGAGCACGAACAGCCGCAGTAATACCCTCTTTAACATCCTCGAAAGGAATGTACTCACCATCTACAATCTCTGTAAGGACTGCCACATAGTTAGAGCTACCAATTGAGATAACGTTTGAAACCTGGCCAACTGTTGAGTTGTATGCGAATCTTACAAGTTCTTTTGTATCTGGAATACTTGATACAGTTCTATCTTGAGCTCTTAGTGAAGCTACTCTTTTGATAGCGCCTTCAGATAGCGCAACCTCGTCAAAGTTTGCTCCCGATTGGTGAGCCTTATCTGCAAACTCGTTAGCTAGCGAGTAGTAGTATTGGTCTGTTTTAGCACTTGGAACAACAGTTTGTACAAAGCGCGCAAGCTGTTTTTTCATTACATTTGGAGTAGTTCTCTCGATATATACTAAAGTTACATAACCACCCTGCTGAACACCCATATTTACCACATCGCCTCTCTTAACCTTGATAAGTTGCTGCTCAATAATATCTGAAGTGTTTGTTGTTGTTGCTGGCATTTGGGCAACAGTAGGGTCGATAGCAAACTCTTGAGCCATTTTATCGAATCCGCCTCTTTGTGTTTTGATAACATTGATAATAGAGTCAACATTATTAGTAGCCATAACTGGCAGAATTCTGTATGTAATAGAATCTGGCATTGACACAGCGTCAGCTACTCTAACCGCAGAGTGAATATCGCCAATGAACGGAGCTACGTACACACCATCAGAGTTCTTTCCAAAAGCAAAGTCTTTATACTCAGGATTGATATTCTTCTCAGAATAGAATCTAGCATCGAACTGCTCCTCAGAGTTAAGCTCAACAAATTGAATTGGGTTAGAGGTAGAGGTAAACTCCTCAAGAAGAGTATCAAATTCCTTCTTTGCCTCTGTGTAATCATCCTGCGATGGAACACTTTGGAACGAAACGTAAGAGATCTCTCTGTAAGGTTCAGTGCGGTATCTTTGCTTGTTCTTATCATAGTATGCTCTAAGTTCAGAGTCTGACACGGCTACACTGTCTTGCGAGAATGGAACAGAGATAAACTTAACATCATAAACATCTTTTGATGCACTGAATGAGAAGTTAGCATCTAGGTCTGTTGCATATTGACCAGCAGTAACAAGAGCTAGATATTTTGACATCTCTCTCTCAATATCGATCTGCTGCTCAAGTTGGTTCCAGAATTTTCTAGAACTACCAGTAGGATCCATATCAATGTTAGACACAAAGGCAACAAGAGCTTGACGATCTAGTTCTCCCTGTTGGTTTGTAAACAAGTTCAGCAAAACTGGTGAGGTAAATTTACCTTGTGCCATATCGATTCTCTCGTCATCTCCAACACCTAGTCCTAGGTTTATGATAGATGTTCCCAAAATATCATCAAGAACTAGTTTTTGCCACATTGTCTCGTGAAGCATCTCTGTTTGCTCTGGTGAGAGTGATTGTTGACCAGAGATAAATTGGTTGAAGAACGTCTCGTCTTCGATCTCGGTCATATAGTCTCTCATAGAGATTTCCTCACCGTTTACTGTACCTACCACCACATCAGGAGATTGGTTCATAAAATTCTGGTCGCTCACTAGGAACGCCAACAACGCAAAGGCAATCATAATTGTCATGAAGATTGCTCCTTTGGTTCTTAAAGTATTTAAAGCTGCCATAAAATGTATATGTTTTATTATTATTCTTCGAAAATTCCTGCGAATATACGAAAAAATTCCGAAACAGTAAAACTTTTTCGGAATTTATTTGAAGATTTATCAACACACTCTCTTCAGAGCGGTTCCATATATAGATTATATTGGCATATCTTGACTCATAGTATCTACTGCAATAGTGTCTACAACAGGCTCTTGCGGCTTATTTGTGGTAGTGTCAATCTCTATTGTACCTACCGTAGAGTTGAAAACCACATTTTCCATATTTTCATCAGCCTCAAATCCATTTCGCCCTATCATCTTCTCTTCTTTGTCGGTAATGATAGACCTAACGTTACTGTATATCCTTT
>CAYJOF010000239.1:2162-2454 GCA_964371765.1 uncultured Rikenellaceae bacterium | reverse complement strand
CACCTGTTTTCGATACTCGGAGATAGTCATACCAGTATGTTTCTTAAAGTAACTGTGCAGTGCTGAAGGCTGAGAAAAATTAAACATATCGGAAACCTCCGCCGAGGATAGATTTCGATACTTAATCTCCATCTTGATCTGATCGATAGTAGTGCTAGCAATCCACTCTGAGGCTGATTTACCAGATGCCTCCTTAACAATGCGGTTTAGGTGACGTGCTGTGATAAATTGTTTCTCTGCATAGTAAGTAACGCTTCTATCATTCTTGCAGTTGCCATAGATGTGTAGAATG
>CAYJOF010000239.1:0-2152 GCA_964371765.1 uncultured Rikenellaceae bacterium | reverse complement strand
CTCGTTGTTAGATTTTAGCTCACCAGAGATATGAGTTTTTGAAAGATAGTTGTATATTATCTTATAGCTCATAACATTGAATATACTCATATTCATAGCATCGATAAACTGATTGTTGAGCGGATTGTCAAGAATCAACATAGCTGATAACTGCTGAAAATAGGATACCTCATCATCCGAAAACCTAAACACTGGGCTATTATTTGAGATTGCTAAGTACTCCACACTATTAGGAAGTTTTAGGAGTTTGAAGAATTCGTCATCAAAACCAATCATAACACCATCAAAATCTTCTGAGAACTCCTCTACCGAGAAAGTACTAAACACAGCGCTGATAACCATTTCATTAGGCTCAAGCACATATCTATTTGAGTTTATATTAACAACTGCGCTACCACTGGTACATAAAACGAAAATACCGTAATTGCTCTGCGATGGCTCTAAAAATCTATTTGGAGACCAACATCTTACTACCATATAACTATTTGTCTTGACCATAAATAATCTCATTTAAATTAATTATTCTACCAGATTCACTCCAACAAATATTTTACAAAGATATAGAAATTTTATAAACTTCCAAGAAAATCCTTCAAGGGTACTATTAAAAGAAGAAAGAGGCTGTCTTGAAATGAAGTGCCACCGAAAAGTTAGACAAAAACTTTTCGGTGGCGCTTCAAAATATTTCAAGACAACATCTTTTATGAGAAATATGTATCAAAATTCAGTTTTGAGGCTTCGTGGCGAGCATAAGACGGAGCGTACTAAAGGTACGTGAGTATTTATGAGAGTCAGGAAGTGTCAAAAATGTTTTTGAGACAATTTCTTTTTAATCGGAAATTATTGAGAGGTTTAGATAACCTCAAAATAAGCTTGTGGGTGTTTACACGCAGGACAAATCTCTGGTGCTTCGTTTCCATCGTGAATAAAACCACAGTTACGACACTGCCACAGCTCATCCTCCTCGCTTTTAAATACTGTGCCATTTTTTACCTCCTCAGCCATAAACTGGAATCTCTCTTGATGGTGCTGCTCGATAGACGCAATGTTAGTGAACAACATAGATATCTCATCAAATCCCTCTTCCTTTGCAACCTCTGCAAAATGTGGGTATAGCTCCTCCCACTCCTCACCTTCACCTGTTGCAGCGTGTATAAGGTTGTCGTATGTATTAGATAAAACTCCAGCAGGGTAAGTTGCAGTAATTTCTAGGTCACCGCCTTCCAATCTTTTGAAAAACTCTTTAGCGTGTACCTCCTCATTTCTAGCTGTCTCTAAGAAGATAGCTGCAATTTGCTCATAGCCCTCTTTTTTTGCAATTTTGGCAAAAAATGTATAACGATTTCTAGCTTGTGATTCACCTGCAAATGCCTTTAGCAGGTTCTGTTCTGTCTTTGTTCCTTTAATGCTTTTCATAATAATAAAAGTTTTTTAGTTAGTGAGGCGAACTGCCTCTATCACCTTTTCCACTACAAAACTAATACTATTTTTCCATACAGCAATGGTTTTTTCATAAATAATTACTATATTTGCATAGTATTTGCAAATAGTACACATTTTAACTAAAAATCACAACTATGGAATTTAAAGCATTTGAGCTAACATACTCTAAGGAGTCCTTAGCACCTGCAATCTCGGTTCAAACAATGGAGTATCACTACGAAAAACATTACAAAACCTATCTTGCTAACTGCAATAGACTAAAACAAGAGGGAGAATTTGCATCTATGACACCTCAGCAGATAATAAAATCCGCATCAGGCGCACTCTATAACAATTGTGCTCAGATGATTAACCACGAGATGTTCTTTGAGGCTCTAAGTCCTAAGCCCACAAGTGAGATTAGTGGAGAATTTTTATCGAAGGTTAACGAAAATTTCGGCTCATTCGAAGAACTAAAAAAGCGAATGACAGAACTCTCTCTAGCCCTGTTTGGTTCTGGATGGGTTTGGCTATCTCTAAAACAAGATGGCTACCTACACCTAGCAGCAGGGGATGCAGCTTTCAACCCTCTTGTCGAGGATGCTACACCTCTTCTATGTATTGATATATGGGAGCACGCTTATTATCTTGATTATCAAAATCGACGTCCAGAATTTATCGAGAATATTTGGAAAATCATTGACTGGAAGATAGTTGCTGAGAGATTTGA
>CAYJOF010000238.1:0-2491 GCA_964371765.1 uncultured Rikenellaceae bacterium | reverse complement strand
ATTAATATCCTTACGTCGTACAAATATAGCCGCAATAAGAGCGATAATTATGCCCAAACACAAGCTGCCTCCTATACCAGTTGCCATTAACATAAAACTGTTGCTGTAGGTAAGGTATAGAGCATCTACCATCTCCTGAGTTACAGGTTGACCACTCTCCTCAAGTAACAACATCGCTCTTTGAACCATCTCCTCTGTACCAGTCATACTTATGTTTATGATCGATGCTATACTCGAGATCAAAAGTCCTAGTCCTACCATACTACCTGTAAATAGTAGTGCACTTCCGTAGTTGAAGTGTAGGTGAGAAGCTAGAGATTTTTCATATTTCTTACCCAAATATATAGGTGTGCCAAATAGTACTACATATTGGAATATAGAGTAGACCATTCTTAGAGAGAGGATATCCTCAAGTGCCAACTGAAGTATGCTTACTGTGGCTACTATAAGAGCACCTAACAATACGTTTTTTAAGTAGTTATTCATAGTTTATCTGTTAATTGGTTTACGAGTTCGTATAAGTGCAGCTGTGATTAGTGATGGGAATAGTCCATATATAATCATAGTAAAAATTGAAGAGATGATTGTCATAACTGGATTCTTTAGCAGTATATCGAAGCTCTCGCTAGCTAGATCAATCATCGATTTACTTGAACCAGCTGCCATAAGCTGCTCCAGTTGGAGGCTACGGTAGAAAGCAGGGTCGCTTGTGTACATTATATAGGTTGTTACACCATATATCACACCTGCAAACATCAACATCGACAACTCAAAGGCCAGCGCGCGACCATAACTAAGTGGCTCAGGCGACATACCCTTTTCAAAACGCTTGCCCACAACATATCCAACCCCAACAAATGCTCCTACAATAGATACATTTGTAATCCACGTCATCTCATTCTTGGTGGCGTATGTTAGCACAACTCCAAGCGCAAGCACACCACCCATAATAAGCCCCCCCAGTGAGGCACTATTCCAAAAATACTTTCTTCTTTCTTTTTTTTCCATTTTTCTGTTAATTATTGGCTACAAAATTAATGAAATATTCTCATTATCACGAATTATTTCCAACTCTTGCTCTCTCATATCTACCACCATTGTACCAATCCCCACTGCGTGGCCACCATCTATCAATATGTCTACCTTACCCTCCATCTCGTCCCAAATAAGCGACGGATCGGCACTCTCCTCCATCGTTGCATTTTTGAGAGATACCGTTGAGCACACAATGGGTGCACCTAACTGCTCGATCAGCTCCATAGCAATAGCGCTAGAGGGAATCCTAACTCCAAGACTCTTCTTCTGGTCGAAGAAACTATTGGGTAGTCGCTTATTCATCTCAAATAGAAATGTGATAGGATTTGGCGTGTTCTGGCGAAGAATTTTGAATTGGCTGTCGTTCAGATTAACATATCCAGACACCATAGTCAGATCTTTACACATAATTGATAGATTTTTATTGCTCTTGCCAGTTAATGCAATTAGCTTGTTCACTGCTTTTGTATTGGATAGTGAGCATCCATAAGAGTAGAACGAATCGGTTGGAAATATAATTATTGCGCCGCGCTCTAGGCTCTCAACCACACCACTTATTGCTTTGTAGTCAGGTCTGTTCTCGTATATTTTGATGATCTTTGACATAGTTACCTCATTAAAATTTTTTAAAGATAGGTAAAATTTGTCAGTATCAAATAAAAAAAGTACATTTGTTCTATAATTTTCTGTTATGAATACTAAATTGACTACTATTCTGCTATCAGTGTGTGCTATTTTATGCACCCTGAGGCTATCTGCCCAATCTGCTGGAGCATCCATTAGTGAGATAATTCACGATAAAGATGTGCCCTTTAGTTATATAATTGATATGCCAGTAGACTCTCTTGAATCTTATGGTTTTGATTTCGATAGCCGAAAGAACCTCTTTAAACTCAAAAATCATTCTCAATCTACTAAGATGGATAAATTTTGGTTTGGGAAGAATAGTCGTTATACCGACGACTATGAACTTTATGTATATATGGGCAACGAGGGTAAGGCAATTACACAGATATGCTTCTATGACGTTATTATCTTTGAGGCGATAAAGGAGTGGGCAGAGATAAATACTGAGGATGTTGTTGCTCTAAAGGGACGTTCGGCAGAGTTGGTTGAATTCTCAAAGGGAGATATGCGCTTTAGGCTGTCTATGCAGAAGGTTAGCGTATCGAGTATTACTGTCGACAATAGTATCGGTATGGTGATTGGAACGATGGATGACTCTCCAATTTTCTATGATCATATAGCTACCTCAAAAACAACAAATATATACTATTTATATACCCTTACAGCTATTACACCTATCAAACCTAGTTCAAAATGGCTAGAGAAGCAGCAGCAGAAAATTAGGAAGAAGGGAATTAAGCAGCGTGAAATTATCTCAATTATATAAACATAGAGAGAAATTGTCTCAAAAACATTTTTGACACTTCCTGACTCTCATAAATACTCACGT
>CAYJOF010000237.1:0-2496 GCA_964371765.1 uncultured Rikenellaceae bacterium | reverse complement strand
TACACAATACAAAAAAAGAAGTCATCTAACTAGTCCGCTAGCCGATATTAACCAGCAAACACTAACGTGTGGTGTGGTTGTCTATGTGCCAAAGTGTTGTAATTTTGAGGATGTAATCTCGCTGGAGATTAGTCACCAAGATATTGTACTAGGACGTAGAGATATGATAATCGTAGAGAGTGGCGCAAAGGCTAATGTTGCATATCGTCACAGTTCATCACACACTCTACTTAATCGTATATGTGAGGTTTATGTGGACAAGGGAGCATCGCTAGAGATAGTAGATATAAATATCGAGTTTAGTTATATTACTCTAAATCGCAGTTCATCTATCGTTCGCAACAATATAAAAGTATCGATGACTAAGAGCGATTCTCAGTGTAAGATATATGGTGCTAACTTGGTAAGCGGAAGTGGTGTTGTCAGCAATAATACTGTTGTTGAGCATCTTGTGGAGAGATGTCAAAGTGATGAGCTATTCAAAAACATAGTAGCAGATAGTGCACAATCGGATTTTGCAGGAGTGATTTTTGTAAATAGTGATGCCATCCAAACGGCTGCCAACCAGCGTAACGATAATATGCTACTCTCGAGTATGGCTAAGAGTTATACACGCCCTCAATTGGAGATATATGCCGACGATGTGAAGTGTACACACGGTGCTACGGTAGGAGAACTTGATCAAGAGGCTCTTTTCTATATGCGCCAACGAGGAATTCCTCAGCAACAAGCAGCGGAACTCCTTCAAACAGCATTCTTAGGACAGGTGATTCAAAAAATCTCTAACAAAGAGTTGCAGGAAGCCTTGACAATAGAGTTTGAATAAATATTCGCAATATGTACGATATAAAGAGTGTTCGAGAACAATTTCCTATCCTAGAGAGGATGGTAGATCAGAAGCGTAAGCTGATATATCTGGATAGTGGTGCTACTGCCCAAAAGCCTCAGTGTGTAATAGACACAATTGAGAAAATCTATAAGCACCATAACTCAAATATCCATAGAGGTGTTCATCGCCTAAGTGGAGAGTCTACCGAGATGTATGAGCAAGCAAGAGAACGTATAAGAGGTTTTATTGGTGCCGAATCCATTAAAGAGATAATCTTTACTTCGGGTGCTACTGCATCTATCAACACAGTGGCAATGAGTTGGGGTGTTGAGAATATCTCGGCGGGAGATGAAATCTTAGTAAGTGAGATGGAACACCACGCTAATATAGTTCCTTGGCAGATATTATGTCAAAGAGTGGGGGCTAAATTGGTTGTTCTTCCATTCGACAATGATGGTAATCTGTGCTATGATATGCTAGATACTCTTCTATCGCCACGTACAAAGCTTGTAGCTGTGACCCAAACCTCAAATGTTTTGGGTACAATAAATGATCTTCCTTTGATAATCAAAAAAGCGCGCGCAATTGGGGCAAAGGTGCTTGTTGATGGTTGTCAGGGTGTGGTTCACCAACGAGTAAATGTTGTTGAGATGGATTGTGATTTTTACGTGTTCTCTGGCCACAAACTATATGCTCCAACAGGAATAGGGGTTCTATATGCTAAACAGCAGATACTAGAGCAAATGCCTCCGTTTATGAGTGGAGGTGATATGGTTGCAAGTGTTAGTTTCCAAAAAACAACTTATGCTGAGTTACCATTAAAATTTGAGGCAGGCACAACAAACTATGTTGGTGCAATTGCCCTAGGTCGAGCAATCGAATTTGTTGAGCAGATAGGGCAGGATGCAATCTTTGAATATGAACACCAGCTTTTGGAGTATGCAACTCAACAGATGGAGCGTATTAAGGGATTAACAATATATGGCAGAGCGGACAACAAGTGTGGTATAATATCCTTCTCGGTCGAGGGGATTCACGCTCTGGATTTGGGAATGATACTCGATAAGTTGGGTATTGCTATCCGTACAGGCACCCATTGTGCAGAACCCGTGCTTTCTCATTGGGGACTTAGTTCAGTTGCAAGAGCCTCATTTGGTATGTACACCACCTATCAAGAGATCGATGCGCTGGTGGAGGGAATCGAAAGAGCAATAATAATGTTAAAATAGTATGTTTATAGTAATTGAGGGTTTAGACGGAGCAGGCAAATCTACACAGGTTAGCCTTATTCAGAAGGAGTTTGAAAAACAGGGCATAAAGACTAAGTATCCGCACTTTCCTCGTTTCGATGCACCTATATATGGCGAGTTAGTAGCAAAGTTCCTAAGAGGTGACTTAGGTGCGCTTGATAACGTTAACCCCTATTTAGTTGCACTAATTTATGCAGGCGATAGGGCTGAGGCATCGAAGATGATTGAACAGTGGCTTGTGGATGGATATGCAGTAATCATAGATAGGTACGTATACTCAAACATAGCTTATCAATGTGCTAAATGTGCCACCCCAGAGGATAAATCTACTCTTAGAGATTGGATATTCAATCTAGAGTACAATCATAACTCGATTGTACGCCCCGATAAGACTATCTTCCTTGATGTCCCCTTTGG
>CAYJOF010000236.1:1802-2504 GCA_964371765.1 uncultured Rikenellaceae bacterium | reverse complement strand
AACATAGATTACAAGCAAGGACAGAGCTTAAGATATGAGCTTGTTTCTGAGACTATCCACGACGATCTCAAGTATGAAACTTCGGGTGGTAAATTCGATATTATTATCAAAGCCAACGCAAAACCAGTACTAATAGCAGATAAAAGTGGTTACATATCTTATGAATTCAAGACCGATGATGCTAATGATGTAACATATAAGACTTGGAAAGCTATCGATGCAAAGATATTGAGAAACACCTCACTAGAGACAAGATCATCGGAAATCAAAATCCAATTTACGGAAGATGTTGCAAATAACACTATCTCTAATGTTATTGCTAGCTACACTCAAGAACAATCAAACTCTTTTGAGTATCAAGAAGGCAGTTTTTCAAGTTATATGATAGGAGCTCAAGGAGGTGAGATTGTGAGCATGTTTGACGCAAACTTCAAAGGCACTCTCTCGATTCCTTCACAATTTGGATGGATAAGCGAGGTAACAAAATCTTCAGATACACCTATAAGCAAATCACTCAATGAAGAATTTATTGCTAATATTAAAATCGCACCAACAACTACTGCACGTATAGGTTATGTAGAGGTAATCCCAAATATCAATCCATCTGAGATTGTTAGAATTTATATCGCTCAAAACTCGTCGGAAGAAATTGCTTTTTATCAAACTGATCGCACATTTGCTCAGATAATTGGAGATAGCGAG
>CAYJOF010000236.1:788-1792 GCA_964371765.1 uncultured Rikenellaceae bacterium | reverse complement strand
TAAACAAGCTACTAGAATTGTTCTTGGAGGTAACATAACATCGGAGGTTTATAGCACTACTATCAAAAAAGATTTGAAGAATCTTACAGAGATTGATTTAACATACCTTACAAACGACATACCTGCACAAAGTAAAGAAATTGAATCTAACTCTTTCTCAAATAGTGCACTAAAGAGCATTATCCTACCTTTAGAATCGAAGAAAATAGGCGCATACGCATTTTATAACCTTAAATGCACTATTACAGGTTTAGAATCAATGAATAATCTAACAACAGTTGGTCAATATGCTTTTGCAAACACTAGTACACTGAACCCTTCACTGACATTGCCATCTGCTATAACCGAAATTGAAGAAAATGCGTTCTACAACACTGGTATTACATCTCTTAATATAGGTGAAATAGAGAGCATTGGTGCTTATGCATTTGCCGAGAACACAAAACTACACGTAACTGTGAAAGGCAGCACTGTACCAACTATTGAACCAACAACGTTCATTGGTGAGCAATTATCCTTAAATGTAGATTTAGGAATGAAGGTAAAGTTCCAAGAGGATGAAAACTGGAATTCTCTTTTCCCTGTAATTACAGAACAGTAGATAAGATAGTTAATTGTTGTATAACGTATTATTCTCTACGTTCTCAGCGGATTCATTAGTTTGAGTCCGCTGTTTTTTTGTTTTACTTGGTTAATTATTGATAAGCTAACTAAACATTTTAGGTGCTCAGACTAAAACAGTAGCAGTAAATCAAAAAATGAGACTATCTCAAAATACTAGATAGTCTCATTTGTGAGAAATATGTTACAAAACTGTTTTTGATACAATTTCTTAATAGGATTTTTAAGAGGTTTGTTACAAAATCGAGTATGCAACAGTAAGTCCTGCCATAACGATAGCAACCATACTCATCAATTTGATAAGAATATTTAGCGATGGGCCACTTGTGTCTTTGAATGGGTCGCCCACTGTGTCGCCTACGACCGTCGCCTTGTGACAATCG
>CAYJOF010000236.1:0-778 GCA_964371765.1 uncultured Rikenellaceae bacterium | reverse complement strand
TAACGGTAGCTTTGTGAGTGTCTGAACCCTTGCCACCTAGATTACCCTCTTCTACATATTTCTTGGCATTGTCCCACGCACCACCAGAGTTTGCCATAAAGATAGCCAATACGAAGCCAGCACTTAGCCCCCCGACAAGTAGACCCATAACGCCTGATACGCCAAAGATTACACCAGTAAGGATTGGTGTAGCGATAGCCAAGATAGATGGCATGAGCATCTCTCGCTGAGCTCCTTTAGTTGAAATTTCTACACAACGAGCATAGTCTGGAGTACCCTCTCCAGTTAGAATACCCTTTATCTCACGGAACTGACGACGAACCTCCTCAACCATAGATTGAGCAGCACGGCCAACAGCATTCATTGTAAGACCACAGAATACAAATGCCATCATAGAGCCAATAAATGCACCAATAAGCACCTTAGGGTTCATTAGATTAACTCCATAATACTCCATAAAATCAGGAATCTGAGCAGTAGCAACCTCTACAGTCCTACCTGCAACCTCGATAGTCTCTTGCCCAATATGGCGAAGACCTATCTTAATCTCTTCGATGTATGATGCCAACAGAGCAAGAGCAGTAAGTGCAGCCGAACCGATGGCAAAACCTTTACCCGTAGCGGCCGTTGTATTTCCAAGTGCATCAAGTGCATCCGTACGGCGACGCACCTCCTTATCAAGGCCTGCCATCTCAGCATTACCTCCTGCATTATCTGCAATTGGACCATAAGCATCGGTAGCTAGAGTAATACCAAGCGTAGAGAGCATACCAACGGC
>CAYJOF010000235.1:0-2532 GCA_964371765.1 uncultured Rikenellaceae bacterium | reverse complement strand
CAGAAAAAAAATATGTTTTTTATTCTGTTCAGTTATTAGTCTCTAGCAAAAAACTAAACTCCAACGACTCTAGATTCAGAGCAATTGAGGGAGAAGTATTTAGTGTTAAGCAGAAAAAACTATTTAAATATTATGCTGGTAAGGAGAAATCTTACAAAGAAGTATTATCTTTGCAGAGTTTTTTGAAAAGAAATGGATTTAAAGATGCCTTTGTAGATGCATTCGATGGAGATAAGCCCATAGACGTAAAAAAGGCACAACAATTACTAAAATAATTTAAAATGAAGATTAGCAAAGAATTAAGAATAGGTATATCAACAATTGCAATACTGTTTTGCGCTTACTGGGGGGTAACATTCCTAAAGAGTGCGAATATATTTGAGACCCGAGAGATTTATCATCTATCACTTGATGATGCAACTGGAATTGTAATTTCAACATCAATAAATGTAAAGGGTGTAAAGATTGGCGCAGTAAACAAGGTTGAACTTGAGGGCGTAAACCAAAAGGTTAATGTAACCTTGTCGGTAAAATCTAAATACACTCTGCCAAATGATTCATATATCACTATGAGACAAGTTGGATTGATGGACTCGCCAATTCTTGAACTGGTTCCAGGTAGTTCAACTACAACATACAAAGATGGTGATTTGATAGAGTTCCGCAGAGAACCGGGTATGATTGATCTGATGGATAATCTAGCAGCTCAACTATCTTCTGTTATGACAAGAGTTGATAGTCTTGCTGCATCATTCCAAACTGTTATGTCTAAGGATAACATCAACTCAATATCAAATACTCTAACATCACTTGAGTCAGGAACTGCTAATTTGAATGGCTTAGTAGAATCGCAAGGCGACAAGATTGCTCGTATTGTTTCAAACTTCGAGCAAATGAGCGAAACGTTCAACTCATCTTCACCTGAGATTAAAGAAATTCTAGGCAATTTCAACCACTTAAGCGACACTCTAAACACATCGATTCCTACAATGATGAACCAACTCAATGGTCTGCTAGATAAAGTCAACAGTCCAGAGGGTACAGTGGGTAAGTTGCTAGAGAGTGATCAGATGTATAACGAGATCGACTCTCTTGCAAAATCGATAAACGTATTGATGAACGACATACAAGCCAATCCAGACAAATATGTTAAGATATCGGTATTCGAACGTCAATCTCCGCAAGAGAAATACGACAGAAAAAAAGAGAAAGAGAGAATAAAAGCTCTAAAGAGGGAGGATAGAGAAAATAAATAATCTACAAGAGGGTGACTAGAGCATAAATTTTAGTCACCCTTTTTTACACAATATAGCGTATATGTTATTTCCAGTAGATATAGAACAAAGATTGGGTTTTGTGCGCATCAAAACTCAGGCACAGAACTACTGTCAGAGCGAGGGTGCTCGTCAGAAGGTAGCAGACCTTAAATTGTCGGTAAATCGTAAGCGAATCATAGCAGATCTCTCCTTAGTGAATGAGATGATGCATATTCTTATGTTAGAGGGTTGGACACTTGAGAGTAAGTTTGTGGATATAGATAGGATACTTTCGATGGCGAAGCTAGAGGAGAATCATATCCCATCTTCGGACTTGGTAGTATTAAGAGATGCTCTGGCGACTGTTTGCTCTATTGTTAGTCATTTCAAGAGTTCAAATGCCAAGAAATACCCATATCTATCACTTCTAGTCTCTAAGGTTGATACTTTTCCAGAGATTGTTAGACAAATCGAGAGTATTGTAGATGATTTTGGTAGCGTAAGGGATTCAGCATCTAGCGAACTTGCCGAGATACGCTCACAGAAGTTTAGCAAAGAGCGCGAGGCCTCACGACGTGTCGATTCTATAATGAAAAGAGCAATCAGCGATGGTATTGCAGAGGAGGGTTCGACGGTATCTATTCGCGATGGCAGGGCTGTTCTCCCAGTAATTGCCTCTCACAAGCGCAAAATAAAGGGACTTATTCACGATGAGTCTGCTACTGGCAAAACTTTCTTTATAGAGCCTGACGAACTGGTTGTTATCAACAACGAAATAAGAGAGTTAGAGTATCGCCAAAGAAGGGAGATAATTCGAATTCTAACTACCTTTACAGCGTCGATACGTGAGGATATTCCCCAGCTGATGACCAACGCCCAGTTTATCTACATGGTAGACTTTATCATTGCAAAGGCTAAGGTAGCAATTGAGATGTCGGCACAGATGCCAATCATCAACAAAGAGATAACCATAGAGTTGAAACAAGCTCGCCACCCTCTTCTGGAGAGTTCTCTAAAGAAAGAGGGGAAGAGTATCGTCCCACTAGATATTAAACTAAGTAGAGATAAACATATAATTGTAATCTCAGGCCCAAATGCAGGTGGTAAGTCAGTCTGTTTGAAATGTGTAGGATTATTGCAATATATGATGCAGTGCGGGTTTTTGATTCCTGCATCGCCAAATTCAGAGATGTCGATATTCCAGAATATTTTTATCGATATAGGAGATCAGCAATCTCTAGACAACGACCTGAGTACATATAGCTCCCATCTTGAA
>CAYJOF010000234.1:0-2605 GCA_964371765.1 uncultured Rikenellaceae bacterium | reverse complement strand
ACCACCTTCACCGCCCTCGCCTGGCTCTTTTGTTTTTATGTTAGTGCCAAAAGCGTCTTTATGAGGCAAAGAGATATTGAGCGTATAATCAGCATACTGTTTCTTTAATTGCTCTAACTCTGCTGCGCCAAGCAAACTTTTCTTTGCCTCGAACTCTTCTATCTCGTTGTAGAAATGCTCTTGTAGTAGCTCGAAGTAGAATGCCATATTAGCGGGCATATTTTTTAAATCCAAATAACCACTATTGCTTTCGGCAAATACAGGAGTGGTTCGATAATCGGCAGATAGCATTACGAATCCTCCACCCTCGTAGTTTACTACATACATAGTTGTGTCGAGAACAGGAGCGTTACTTTTAGTTTTGATTAACCTATTTTCAGTAACGAATGGTTGCGCATTGATAATTGCTCTGTTTGACTTAGTCATATTTGTTCCCTTGGAGAACAAAAGAGCATCTTCAATAGTGCGAGTGTAATCGTCGAAAGCGTAGATAGCTTTCGAAGGCAAAAATTCAGTTGTGTTGCTTACGTCCTCCGAAGTGGGAGGGGCAACAGATTGGGTACAACTAGCCAACATTGCTAGGATACCCATAAAAAATAATGCAATTTTTCTCATAATAATAAATTTTATAGAGTTAACAAATTCCTTCCGCTCGCAAGTTAGTAATATTTTTTGAATACACAATATTTTTTCTTAAAAAAAGACTATTTTTCTACTTTTTTATGAAAAAGAGGCGTTATAAGGGAAAAATTAGAGTATGCAAGTAAAGGAGAAAAGTAAAGGAGTAGAAAAGGAAAGATAAGCGGATAAGAAAACCTGCAATCGCCCCAATTAGCAGCGGCACGGACGCTACCGAAATGCTACTTAAAAGTAGCGTTTCGATTTTTTGTCAGAGCAGAAAATCTCTACTGTGCTTTTTCTCATAAAGCATTGACTAACCTATATAATAATAACGGAAATAAATACTCCCTTTACTTCAACTGAATCTCGCTACACTTGATTCGGCTATGTCCTCACTGGCGTTGCGGTGAACGCTTTTTTAGAAAAAGCGCACTCACTACGCTCGTTGGCAGAAACACGCCCTCACTTGCGCTTGTGCGAGGCTGGGTACCGAAAAGTATTTGGATGGTGCGAGGTGGTTTGTGTCGGGGATAAGCGAAGTAATGATTAGGTGAAGAAAGGAATAGTAAGAAAGATAAGCGGATAAGACAACCTACAATCACCCCAACTAGCAGTGACACGCAGGACGTTGCCGAAACGCTACTTAAAGGTAGCGTTTCGATTTTTTGTCAGAGTAGAGTCACCTCTGCTAATGTTTTTTAGATTTTATCCCCATAGCATAAATCTCCCGCATCGCCCAGACCCGGTACAATATATCCGTGATTGTCAATTGATGGGTCGATAGCTCCACACCACACAGAGATGTCGGTGTCTGAAAATCTCTTATTGAGGTAGTCAATTGCCTCTTGGCTAGCGATAACAGCTGCTATGTGTATTTTGGATGGAGTGCCATAGGCTAAGATAGCTTCGTAGCACGCCTCAAGCGATTTGCCAGTGGCAAGCATTGGATCAACTATTAACAACACCCTGTTCTCAATTGAAGGAGTAGCAATATATTCACTCTTGATGCTAAATTCGCTGAGTGAGCTATACTCTCTGTAAGCCGAGATAAAGGCGCAATCTGCTTGATCAAAAATATTTAGAAAGCCTTGATGGTAGGGTAGCCCCGCTCTGAGAATAGTTGCAACAACGGGCTGGCAAGACAGTACGGACACCTCTTTTTGTGCTAGTGGCGTTGTGATAGTCTTCGTCTGGTACTCCAAGCATTTACTTATCTCATACGCCATCAACTCTCCGATTCGCTCAACGTTCCTGCGAAAACGCATACGATCGTTTTGTATAGATATATCTCTAAGTTCAGCTAAATATTGGTTAAGAATTGATCTTTGTTTGCTAAAATCGATAATGTTCATAATGAATGCTATGTTAAAAATAAAAACTAAGAGTTCTGGCAAAGATAGTCATTTATTTCACCTCATACAAGTAGACTATATGACAAATTGAGCAACTCAGATCACTCAAATCTGGAGAGAAAGTGTTGTAAGGTTGGTTTTTTTAAGAAAAAAGTAAAATTAGTTTGTATTTTGCAAATTAATGGTTATCTTTGCACACTGAAAAAGGAAATGTTTTCTTTTAGTAAATTTATTTTAATATACAATAGATGTACGCAATCGTAGAAATTGCAGGTCAACAATTTAAAGTTGAGAAAGATCGTAAGCTGTATGTACACCGTCTAAAAGGTGAGGAAAACTCATCTATGAGCTTCGATAAAGTCCTGCTAGTAGAAAATGACGGACAGGTTAAAGTTGGCGCACCTGTAGTAGAAGGCGCTAATGTTCAAGTTAAGATTCTTAGACATCTTAAGGACGATAAAGTTATCGTTTTCAAGAAGAAAAGAAGAAAGGGCTACAAGGTTAAGAATGGTCACCGCCAGTATTTGACTCAAGTAGTTGTTGAAGAAATTAATGGTTAAACGTTTAAAAAAGTAAGAAGAAATGGCACACAAAAAAGGTGTAGGTAGTTCAAAGAACGGCCGTGAATCAGA
>CAYJOF010000233.1:0-2643 GCA_964371765.1 uncultured Rikenellaceae bacterium | reverse complement strand
ATACTCTAAAGGGCAGCGAAACATAAGTGCGACCTATAATTTTCCTCGTGCTCAGGGGAAATATTATGCGCTTTGCGAGGGGGATGACTACTGGACAGATCCTTTGAAATTGCAAAAGCAGGTGGATTTTATGGAAAATAACCCAGATGTATCCCTATCGTTCCACAACGCCACTGAACATTCTCAAAGCGGAGAATTTGAAGATAGAGTGTGGATAGATTTGCAAATAAGAGAATACTCTTCTGATGAGGTTTGGGAGACGTGGATTATCCCGACAGCATCTACACTTTTTAGGAGAGAGATTATTGGCACTCCAGTTTATCAAAAAATGTTCGAAAATAAGAAGTTTTTGTATAAAGATATTACCCTTTTCTTAACTGCCGCTGAATATGGTAAGCTCTATTGCTTTTGCAATTCTCCAATGTCAGTATATCGAAGGCACGAAGGGGGATTGACAGCTATAAAGCGCAAAGATATAACACCGCTTTCAATCCATCGATTGCAATTTCGTGGAACTTTTTCCAAATTATCCAATGATTGTCTCAATCGAGTGGAGGTAAATATCTACTTCTCATTGGTTCTATTTAACCTTAAAAAATTAAGATTGCTTGCAGCACTCGGATATTTCGTCAAGATGATAAAACTCTCCCCGCAAATATCGCTTTCGACAATGTCCAGCAGATTTAAAAAGAAATTTCTGCAATAAAAATTCCAATATGTGATTGATTGCTGCCACAGAGTATTTTGGCGAAAGAATCAAGAGTGTTGATATTAACAAAATATATTATTTGCCATTTCTCTATACAAGTTTTGAAAAATGTTTTGCTTTAAAAGAAAGATAATAAATACCGATATTCTCCACGGTATGTGCGATGTTCATACCCATATCCTCCCCATGGTCGATGATGGTGTGCAAACAGAAGAGGAATCTCTTGCGATACTTGATTATTACGAGAGCTTAGGAATCTCTAAAGTGATTTTTACGCCTCACATTATGGAGGATCTTCCCCAAGATATTGATGATCTGAGGCAGAGGTTCGAAGCTCTAAGTTCTGCATATTGCGGAAATGTAGAGCTCTCTTTGGCTGCTGAATATATGCTAGATTATTCTTTCTTCTCTCTACTCGAAAAAGACAATTTATTAACTTTGTGGGACAATTATCTGCTAGTGGAGATGTCCTATGCGCAGGGTTTAGTCGATATTGTCAAGAGCGTGCAGCGCATTATGACAAAAGGGTATTTTGTGGTTTTAGCTCATCCTGAGAGGTACTTATATCTAAGTCAGAGGG
Organism: uncultured Rikenellaceae bacterium; assembly: GCA_964371765.1. Classification (GTDB taxonomy): domain Bacteria; phylum Bacteroidota; class Bacteroidia; order Bacteroidales; family Rikenellaceae; genus JADFUS01. The sequence goes on along the minus strand of CAYJOF010000233.1, from coordinate 1,354 downwards.
AGTATAAGCAATTGAAAGATATAGGGGTGCGTTTCCAGCTTAATCTTACGGCTCTCTTTGGTGCCTACGGAGACAGTGTACGAGATAATGCTATATGGCTGTTAGAGTCTTCATATTATGATTTTATTGGAACAGATATACATAAGCTAAAATATCACACCAAAGTATTGAGTGAGGCTAAATTGAGTAAGAAACATATTAAATTCCTTCACGCTGTTAACCATAATAGTAATTTATTGCTCTCTAGAACATAAACCAAGAGTTAAATATTAAATTCCCTCCGATAGCACCAAATTAAAGCATCTGTTGCTAATGCTTACCACATCCTATTCCTAGCATAATTTTAGTTTTGCCCCTTTGTTTTACAATCGATATATACGTATAGACCCCCAACGAATTATCGTTGAGGGTCTCGGCTAAATAAATAGCTAGTTATAGAATGTGTATCAATTTTGCGCTGGAGCTTATGTGCTCTTTTAGTTTGAATATTGCCGCCTAATTTATTTGTATAATAAATACCTTCGCTAGTAGACTAAATTGCCTAACTTCTACGTTAGTCATTAATTACAGTGCAAAGGTAGAAAAAAATACCAAATAAGAAAACACTTGTTATCTTAGTGCATTGTGGTTATATATAGTAATAAGGCTCTTTTAAGTTTTGTTTTTGCGCTTTTTTTGGTAAAAACAATAACTGATAATAGCCAAAGTAGTCGATATTATGAATATTAGTGAAAATGTGAAAGGACGCCGTAATCGACAAATTCTCGACAAAGAGATATTTGAGGCGACGAAACGGCTTGTGGAGAGTGTGGGATTTAATGAGATTGGTCTAAGATCTTTATGTAAGGAGGCAAATATTACTCCGACTACATTCTATAGAAATTATGGGGATTTAGATACTTTTCTCAATAAATTTGTTGCTGGTGTGGATTTTTGGTTGCAGGAATCTTCAACCTCCCCAACATACGACGCATTGAATTTAGATCACTATATGTCTGAGCTGCTCACTAATCTCTATACTGATCTCGACAACAACATAGTTATGCAGAAACTGCTCCTGTGGGGTTTGGAAGGAAGTAACCCTATCCCAAAAGAATTTTCACGAAACAGAGATAGAAAGCAAGCCAAGCTTATTGAGTCAGGACTTAAAAAATTTGAGGCTAGTGGTATGGATGCCCTACCTATGTTTGCTGTGGTTATTGCAGGGATATACTACCTTACACTTCACTCTCAGAGTGAGATTTCTACATTTGCAGCAGTAGATTTCTCTACTCCAGAGGGCAAAGAGCGTTTAAAGCGTGTGATTAGAAGTATGGTACATCTGTTATTCTCGAAAGCCGAAGAGCAGAACCGA
>CAYJOF010000232.1:0-2663 GCA_964371765.1 uncultured Rikenellaceae bacterium | reverse complement strand
TACTAATCCTAGCCCCCTCACGAGAACTATCTTATCAAATTGAGGAGGTATTCCGAAAATCGAAAAGTGGTTACAGGGTAACTTGTTGCTATGGAGGCCACTCTATTGAGGTCGAAAGAAGAAGTCTCGAGTACTCTCCTAGGGTAGTTATCGGCACCCCAGGTCGTATTCTAGATCACATTACAAAGGGGACTATTGATGCTCGTAAGGTTGGAATGATAATCTTCGACGAATTCGATAAACTATTCGAATTTGGCTTTAGTGATGAAATGGAGGCAATCGTCTCAAGACTATCACGACTTACTAGCAGGGTGCTTTCTTCGGCCACAATCCAAGATACTTACCCTCAATATATCGATCTTTCACAGTTTGATAAGATTGAGCATAAGAGTGCGGATCTGTCTCAGAGAATGAGTATAAAAGTAGTAGAGTGTACTGTCCATAATCGAATGGATAGGCTCTTCTCTCTTCTATGCGACATCTCCCACGAACCCACACTTGTATTCTGCAACTATCGAGAGGCATCTAAGGAGGTATCTGATTATCTCTATGATGATTTCTTGGAGAACGAATATTTCCACGGAGGTATGGAGCAGGTAGATCGAGAGAAGGCGCTAGCAAAGTTCCGCAACGGAAGCTGCAATGTGTTAGTTTCAACCGATTTAGCAGCAAGAGGTATCGACATAGATGGGATTAAGAATATCGTCCACTATCAACTAGCAGACTCCACCGAGAGCTACACTCATCGCAACGGCAGAACTGCTAGAGTAGATCGCAGTGGTACTATATACATAATCGACGACACCAGCAGAGATGATATTGCGCAGATTGTGCCTCAACTAGATAAACTAGAGAGATACAATCCACATAGCCATACTCCTCCCAAACCTACATACACTACTATATACATAGGTATGGGAAAAAAGGACAAACTATCTAGGGTTGATGTGGTAGGTTTTCTCTGTAAGCAGGGAGGTATCCAAAAGAGCGATATTGGAGTAATTGAGCTGAAAGACTACCACTGCTACGTTGCAGTGAGCTATGATCTTGCAAGAGACTTAGTTCAAGACATTTACAAAGAAAAAATTAAAGGTAAACGATGTAAAATAGCATTAGCAAAATGATAAAAAAATTACTACTAACTTCGGCAATAACACTCAGTACAACAATAGGAGTGCTATCCCAAACTACAACAACACCAAAAGACACTCTTAAACTAGAGGAAGTGGTTGTTACTGGAACAAGAAACGAAACAGATATTCGCCTTCTACCACTAAGCGTTACGGTGGTAAATCAAAGTTCAATCAAAAATCGAGTTGAATCGTCTATTCTCCCTCTGCTCACCGAGCAGATCCCCGGTTTGTTCACCACAGCAAGAGGAGTAATGGGCTATGGTGTATCTACTGGAGGTTCGGGAGGGATGAAAATGCGAGGCATTGGAGGTAGTCCAACTACTGGTATGCTTGTTCTTATCGATGGACATCCTCAATATATGGGTCTAATGGGGCACCCTATTGCCGATGCCTACCAATCTATGCTAGCGCAAAGAGTAGAGGTAGTTCGAGGCCCTGCATCGATGCTCTACGGTTCAAATGCTATGGGAGGAGTTATCAATATCCTGACTCACCAACACAATGAAGATGGTTTCAGGGGAGATGCTCGCCTAGATTACGGATCATTCAATAGCACTACAAACGAAGCCAGTGCCAGATACAGATCTGGGAGATTTACAGCTCAAGTAGTTGGTTCTTACAACCGTACCGATGGACATAGAGAGAATATGGAGTTTGAGCAGTATGGCGGTTACGCAAAGGTTGGCTACGAGCTCTCAAAGAGCTGGGAGCTATTCTCCGATATAAATCTAACACACTACAATGCCTCAAATCCTGGCACAATCCAAAACCCAATCATCGATAACGATTCAAGAATCACTCGTGGTATGGGATCATTTGCTCTACAGAATAATTATGAAAACACCTCTGGAGCATTAAAATTATTCTACAACTGGGGTCACCACAATATCAATGATGGTTATACAGCTGGACAATCTCCAAAGGATTATAATTTTGATTCCAACGACACAATGTTTGGAGTCAACCTGTACCAAAGTGCCTCACTGTTTAGAGGCAATAGAGTAACACTAGGATTTGACTATCAGAATTTTGGTGGCAAGGCAAAAAACATTTTCACAAGCGGAATACAAACACCAATAATTGATACAAGCGAGAATGAGGTAGCTATGTATCTGGATTTCCGCCAAACTTTCGCCAATTTTGTGTCTATAGATGCTGGCGTAAGATACGACTATCATTCAGTTACGGGATCTCATATAATTCCGCAATTTGGAGCTTCGCTATATCCTAGCACAACTGGAGAGCTGAAATTGATTGCAAGCCGAGGGTTCCGTAACCCTACCATTCGAGAGATGTACATGTTCCCTACCCAAAATCCCGATCTAAAGGAGGAATCTCTATGGAATTACGAAATTTCGTGGAGACACAGACCAATAAAGAACATATTGAGTTACGAGGTAAATGTTTTCTATATCGATGGAGAGAATATGATTCAGGCTGTACCCGTAGATGGTAGAGTTATGAATATTAATACAGGAAAAGTAGAGAATTGGGGAGTTGAGCTATCTACCAATATCAGAGTATCAAACA
>CAYJOF010000231.1:0-2675 GCA_964371765.1 uncultured Rikenellaceae bacterium | reverse complement strand
GCCCCCTTTAAATTTAGAAAAAACAGGGAGCATATGCCCTACTGTTGCTAAGCTAGCAAATACGAGTTTGAGGATAAATAGCGAATCACCCTCAAGATCGGTAAGATTTGCAATTACAACTGCAAGGTATCCCTTAAAAAAATCAATAATAAATACCGGCAAGGCAGCTTTTCTACCTAGAACCCTTAACATATTAGTAGCACCTGCATTTCCACTTCCGTGCTCGCGTATATCTATTCCGTACCTGCGCTTACTTATCCATACTGCACTAGATATAGAGCCCAACATATAGGCCACTACCCCTAGCAAAATGAAAAATCCCATATCATCTATTGTGTTAGCTTGTCCAGTGCAAAGTTACTACAAATAAATCAAATATTGCAAAAAAATCAATCCAAGTGTAATTGCAAATATGGTAATTCACTATACAGCAAGCAGTTATATCAATCGAGATGATTATGAAATGATTTCCATCAATTGTAGTTTGATATTACGGTTTTTATTTGTACTTTTGTAGCATTATGCACGTATTACAGAGCATTACTTTTGATTTTAACATTTAACTAGAACAATTAATGAGCACTATTACACTATCATCACAAAAAAAATTCTCTCTAGCATGGTTTCTCTCATGGGGAGCGATTCTCTTAGGATCGGCTATCTTGGCTCTATCTCTAATACTTTTTATCACTCCATATAAGATTGTCCCAGGTGGAGTATTTGGTATTGGAATTATTCTCAATAACTTTTTCCCTGATATTCAGGTTGGTACGTTTGGACTTATTTTAGATATTCCTCTACTTATTCTAGCCTTTTATGCCCTTGGCAGTGGTGTAGGTGCAAAGACTATATTCTCAGCTATTGTAACGCCACTGTTGATGAACCTTTTCCAGAGTTTAATAGGTACAACTCCAGAGACAATATTCGGTGGTGCAATGAACCTTACAGACGATCTATTCTTGGCTGCTATTTTTGGTGGTGCTACAATGGGTCTTGGATTGGGTATAATATTTAAGAATTTTGGTACAAGTGGCGGAACTGATATTGTATCTATGATCGTAAGTAAGTATGCAAAGATACCTCTTCCAAAAGCTATAATATTTGTAGAGAGCGGTATTATCCTAAGCGGTTTGTTGATAGGAGATTGGAGACTACCACTCTACTCTGTTGTAACTATATTTGTTCTGACGAGAGTTATCGACACTATTATCGATGGTGTCAAAACAGAAAAACTACTCTTTATTATCTCAGATAAACACGAAGAGATGAAGGACTATATCCTCAATGAGCTTAAACGTGGAGGAACATATATCAAAGCTGAGGGAATGTACACTAAGCAGGATAAAAACATTATTTTTGTTGTGGTTGAGATAAAACAGCTACCACTAGTACAATCTCAAATTCGCACACTAGACCCTAAGGCGTTTATGGTTGTTGTTGAGGCTCACGAAACTATGGGGGACGGATTTAAGCAATTTACAGAACTTGACAAATAGGCTAAATATGAATCGAAGAATATTTACACTCATACTCTTTATTGCAACGGCAGTAATTATATCGCTCATTGCATACACTCACAGTTCGTTCAACTACAACTTCAACCGTGGACAGGTATGGTCAGGGGAGAGAATAGTAGCAGCGTTCGACTTCCCTATTCTAAAATCTGCAGAGGAGTACAACAACGACATAGAAGAGTATAGAGATGACTACATAGAGATATATTCTCTGGATACTTCTATTGTAAATAATTCTGTTAGCAATATAATGTGGATTATCTCCAGTGGGTCTACACTTGATAGTACTTCGCAGGGTGCAATAAGGAGTGGCATCGAGAGCGTGTTAGAAAGAGGAATTCACAACCTCAACGACTCGATTCCTAATATTATTAGGCTAACACACAGCGGAAATTTATCAACCATCAGCTCAAGCAGTCTACTTACAAAACAGCGAGCGCAAGATCAAATAGTTGATAAGGTGTCTCAGTATGCTCAAATTACTGAATCAAATATTCAACAGCTACGATCTGAGATTATCCCAAATATTATTTACAATAGTCAACTAAACGACACTGAAATAAACCGAGGCATAGAGAGCATCTCAAAGTCTAAAGGATTTATATCACAAGGTAGCGTACTGCTAAACAAAGGAGACTACATAGACGACAGCATATACAATACTCTTGAATCATATCGCTCTAGCTTCTACCAACAGGGAGTAAACTCAATCTTTAGGTTGTCGTTTTATGGTTATCTGCTATTTGTAATGTTGATTATGGTACTGTCGTACCTATCTCTGAAGAGTTTTAGGGCAGATGTAATGACCAAACTAAAGAATGTTCTGTTCCTGCTGTTTCTTTATGTTTGTAGTGTTGCTACGATGACAATTCTTACAACCTACTCATCTCAGAACCTCTACATTATTCCATTCGTGATTGTTCCAATCTATATCTCAGCTTTTTATAGCTCAAAAATGGCGATTCACCAATTTGTGTATCTGCTAATGATCCTATCCATTCTTGCACCTCAACCTATTGAGTTCTTCTCTATACATTTTCTTGGGGGTGTAGTTGCTATAATTGTAATGGAGGAATCATACAGAAGAAATGCTATAATTTATGCTGGCTTGAGTGCACTTGCTACTTATTCGCTAGTGTATCTATTTATCTCTATGATGAG
>CAYJOF010000230.1:0-2701 GCA_964371765.1 uncultured Rikenellaceae bacterium | reverse complement strand
TGTTGTAGATGGCGCCTTTGCCACTCTCGCTTCTTTTGTGTCTGTTCATAAACTCTTTTTTTTGGCTACCTGTTAGCCACGTCTCTATTTCTTCTCTATATTACCCCACAAAGGTAGCAATAATTTAGGCTAATAGAGTAATTATCCTTAATTTTTTTTATTAGTGATCGAGGAAATTTTGGATTGAACAGCTGCACATCATTTTTAAGCACCTTTGTCCGTAAAGTGCTACAACACTTTACAAGACAATCTATTACAAGATTATGTAGATTTTTATCGGACAGTACTTGTTTTTTTTATATCTTTGTGGTTAATTTTCTCTTAGATCATTTATAAATTCAATAAAGATGGATACACTACACGAAATAATCAAAGCATCGAACGATATTCTATGGACCTATGTTCTTATTGTAGGGCTGCTGGCCTGTGGAATTTACTTTACAATAAGGAGTCGCTTTGTGCAGTTTCGTTACCTAAAGGAGATGTTCCGCCTGCTGGGCGACAAGTCTCAATCCAAGGGTAGTATCAGCTCCTTTCAGGCGTTCTGTATCTCAATTGCAGCCAGAGTAGGAACGGGCAATCTTGCTGGTGTGGCTACTGCAATCGCTATTGGTGGTGCAGCAGCAGTGTTCTGGATGTGGGTAGTGGCAGTCATTGGTGCTGCAACAGGTTTTATTGAATCTGCACTTGCTCAACTCTATAAACGTAAGAATGGCTCTACTTTTATTGGGGGTCCTGCCTACTATATGCAGTATGGAATGAAAAAAAGATGGTTTGGAGTAATCTTTGCCGTGCTTATGATTATAACCTATGGACTTGTTTTTAACTCAGTCCAATCAAATACAATCGCTGTTGCGTTCCACAATTCATTTGGTGTTGATCAAAAAATCTTGGGCGCAATTCTAGCTGTGGCTACTCTTGTGGTTGTGTTTGGCGGAGTTAAGCGCATTGCTCGTACCTCAGCAATCATAGTTCCAGTTATGGCACTTCTGTATATTGCTGTTGCTGTTGTAATTGTGCTTATAAATATCACCGAACTACCTTCAATCATTGCTAAGATTGTGGGCGAGGCATTTGGCTTTAAGCAAGCTGTTGGTGGAGTTTTGGGTGCGGCAGTTATGCAGGGAGTTCGTCGAGGACTCTACTCCAACGAAGCTGGTATGGGCTCTACTCCAAATGCTGCGGCAACGGCAGACGTATCTCACCCAGCCAAACAGGGGCTTGTGCAAGCTTTAGGGGTCTTTACTGATACCCTAATTATTTGTAGTTGCACAGCATTTATGATTATTATGGCAGATGTACCACTAACAGAGGAACTTGTAGGAATTGAACTTACTCAACTAGCTCTCGATAACCACCTAGGTTCATTTGGCGGCTATTTTGTGGCAATTTCAATTTTGCTATTTGCGTTTAGCTCTGTGATGGGTAATTACTATTATGGCGAGGCAAATCTCTCTTTTGTCACTCGCTCAAAGACGCTTATGTTGTTGTATAGGCTATCAGTAGTTGCAATGGTGTTTTTTGGTGCAATGGCATCGCTCCAACTAGTGTGGGATATGGCAGACCTAACAATGGCACTTATCACTATAACCAACCTTATTGCAATTGTTGTATTGGGGAAAATCGCTTTCAAACTACTCGATGATTACGCCTCTCAACGTCGAAGAGGCATTAAAGACCCAATCTTTAAAGCATCATCAATCAAAGAGCTCGAAAATCACGATCTAGACTGCTGGAGATAGTTCAGCCACCCCTTATAGATATTTTAGTACAACTTCCATTTTGGGAGATTAGAAATAAATAGCTATATTTGCAGATTATATCTTTGATTAATAATTTGTGGATTTATCCACTAATCTACTACATTTAATGGAGCAAAATATTACAAAATTTTTCCTTAAGCGAGGGAAAGATGAGTCGCTTAAACGTTTTCATCCTTGGGTATTCTCAGGAGCAATCGCTAAGGTTGAAGGGGAAGCTGTTGAGGGTGATATAGTTGAGGTATACGACGCAGAGAATAATTTTATCGCCAAAGGACATTGCCAGATAGGCTCTATAACTATTCGTGTACTCACATTCCAAAACGAAATAATCGATCAGAGATGGTGGACTAAACGAATCCAATCGGCTTACGATATGCGTCAAAATCTGCTTATTGGCACTTGTGCCGATACCAACTGTTATCGACTAGTGCACGGAGAGGGAGATATGCTGCCGGGTTTGATTATCGATATTTATGGTTCAAATGCTGTTGTTCAGGCTCATAGTGTTGGTATGTATGCACAAAGAGAGGTTATTTGCCAGGCAATCAAGGAGGTTTATGGCCAGAGTATTGTTTCAATATACGATAAAAGTAGCACTACGCTACCTTTTAATGCAGACTTAAATCCGATTGATGGTTACATCTACGGATCAGGCTCTACGCCACAACTTGTGCAGGAGAATGGACTTAAGTTTAATGTGGATTGGAATAGTGGTCAGAAGACTGGTTTCTTCTTAGACCAAAGAGACAATCGATCGCTTGTGCGTCACTACGCAAAAGGCAAAAAAGTATTAAACACATTCTGCTACACTGGAGGTTTTTCGGTGTATGCTATGGCAGGTGGAGCAATAGAGGTAGACTCTGTTGATAGCTCTGCTCGTGCTATTGAGGTTTGTAATCAGAACATAGAGATCAACTTCGGTTCTGAGGCAAACCACA
>CAYJOF010000229.1:0-2738 GCA_964371765.1 uncultured Rikenellaceae bacterium | reverse complement strand
ATGATGCAGATATCGCTCGTATCACTGAACTATTCGAAGGAATGGATGCTCTTTATGTAGCAGATGGTCATCACCGTACAGCTGCTGCTGCTCTTGTAGGTCAAGAGAAGATGAATGCAAATCCTAATCACAACGGAACTGAGGAGTATTGCTATTTCCTTGCAGTTGTATTCCCAGAGGATCAACTTCAGATTATCGACTACAACCGTGTAGTTAAAGATCTTAATGGTCTTTCTAAGGAGCAACTTATCGAGAAACTAGATAAGAGCTTTGACGTTAAGTTGATGGGTAGCGAGATCTACACTCCAGCTAAACTTCACAACTTTGCAATGTATATCGACAAGCAGTGGTACTCAATGACAGCTAAAGAGGGAACTTACAATGACAACGACCCAATCGGTGTTCTTGACGTTACTATCCTTTCTAACCTTGTTCTTGATGAGATCCTTGACATCAAAGATCTTCGTACAAGTGAGAGAATCGATTTCGTAGGTGGTATCCGTGGTCTTGGCGAGCTTGAGAAGCGTGTAGACTCAGGTGAGATGGCAGCAGCGTTTGCTATCTATCCAGTTTCTATGAAGCAACTTACAGATATTGCAGACACTGGTAACATTATGCCTCCTAAAACTACTTGGTTCGAGCCTAAGCTTCGTTCAGGTATCGTAATCCACTCTTTGGATTAATCATAATTTAAGTATTGAGGAGTCTTTAGACTCCTCAATCTTTATAACTATGAAATTGTCTCAAAAACATTTTTGACACTTCCTGACTCTCATAAATACTCACGTACCCAAGTACGCTGTGTCTTATGCTCGCCACGAAGCCTCAAAACTGAATTTTGATACATATTTCCTACAAACGAGGCTATCTCGAAATATTTCAGGATAGCCTCATGTTTTTTTTTAGCTCTCAGATTGTGAGAGTTTGTTTTTACGTTAGAGATGATATTTATGCAAAATCGTTTAAAAAATATAGTTGTTATATTGGCTGGTGGAGTCGGCAAGAGGGCAGGGTACTCAGAACCGAAGCAGTTTTTCAAAATTGCAGGAAAGACAGTTCTTGAGCATACTGTATCTCGTTTTGAGAGAAGTGAGCGAATAGATGAAATTATTATAGTAGTTCATAGCCAGTATATTAAGTTTGTTGAACGTTTGGTACTTAAGAATGGATGGCTAAAAGTTGACAAAATTTTAAATGGTGGTAGCGAAAGATATGAGTCTAGCCTTTCTGCTATTACAGCTATTGGAGACCAAGAGTCGAATGTTATCTTCCACGATGCAGTTAGACCTATGGTCTCAAAGCAGATAATAAATAACGTAATTGATGCTCTTGATAACTACAAAGCGGTTGATGTGGCTGTAGCACAGACCGACACAGTAGTAGAGTGTGATGATGATTTGATTGTCAATATTCCTAATCGTGCACGTCTGTTTAGTGGACAGACTCCGCAAGCATTCAAACTTTCAGTCATCAAGGAGGCATATCGTCGAGCTCTTCAAGATCCAGAGTTTACCACAACGGACGACTGTGGGGTAGTCAAGAGATACCTTCCAGAGGAGAAGATATTTGTTGTTCCGGGTGATGTTCAAAATATTAAACTAACCTATCGTGAGGATATATACCTACTCGATAAAATTTTCCAAATACGCTCTCAGATATTAAATCAATCTGTTAAAAGAGCCTCACTCGAAGGAAAAGTTGCCGTTGTGTATGGCGGTAGTTATGGTATTGGTCTGGCTGTTGCCCAACAACTAGAGGATATGGGATGCAAGGTATTCTCTTTCTCAAGAAGTCAGGGAGGGGTAGATATATCTTCCATAGAGTCAATTGAGCAGTCGCTACAAGAAGTCTATGCGCAAACGCAGCGAATAGATTTTGTGATTAATAGTGCTGCTATTATGCTCAAAAAACCTTTAGTGTCTTGTTCACAAGATGAGATAATCTCTATCATAAACACTAACTATCTAGGTATGGTTAATGTGGCGTCAATAGCACATTCATACCTTAAACAGACAAAGGGAGTGTTACTGCTGTATACCTCAAGCTCCTATACTCGAGGTAGAGCATTTTATAGCTTATACTCCTCTACAAAAGCTGCTGTGGTGAACTTTACCCAAGCAATTGCAGATGAGTGGGCAAGTGACCATATAAAAGTTAATTGTATATGCCCAGAACGCACCAAAACACCAATGAGAACTCAACACTTTGGTATTGAGGATGACTCAACTCTGCTTACAGCTGAATCTGTTGCAGAGGTCTCTATTGAGGCTTTATTGACAGATGACACAGGGCAAATATATAACGTAAAGAGATAGAAGATGAAAAATTTAGATGTAGCAGAACTACGCAAAATTCAGCTTGAAATATTAGAGTGTGTTGTGAATTTCTGCAACGAACACTCTCTTACATACTTTCTCTGTGGTGGCACTCTTTTAGGAGCAGTTCGCCATAAGGGATATATTCCATGGGATGACGATATTGATCTTATGATGCCTAGGGAAGATTATGAAAAATTGACAGACCTATTTGTAGAAAGTGATTTTTCATCTAAATACACGCTCTTATCCAACAGATTAACTACTGGATATAAATTCCCATTCATTAAAGTATCGGATAATAATACTGAAATTGAGGGTGCAAGTTTTGTCGGTAGGAGTGCATCTTTTGGTGTAAATATAGACATTTTTCCGCTCGATAATATGCCCGACAATCCAGATGTTCAGCGCAAATTCTTTAAG
>CAYJOF010000228.1:0-2746 GCA_964371765.1 uncultured Rikenellaceae bacterium | reverse complement strand
CGAAACGCTACCTTTAAGTAGCATTTCGGCAGCGTCCGTGCCGCTGCTAGTTGGGATGGTTGAGGGTTTTCTTGTCCGCCTTTTTTCTTTGCTATTCCTTTCTTTCTACTCTCTCTTACGCAGCTGAGATGTATTGTGCATTAAAGGGTATCGAAGATACTTTTGGAATATTGCATAGGTTCGTGTTGCAAAGCGTACTATGGCGTACGCGTGCGAGCGGTTCTATGGGATGTTTCAAAAATGCTGTGCAAGACGCTCAGCCTATCATTGCCGAATCACCTAGCTCTGACAAAAATCGAAACGCTGCCTTTAAGCAGTATTTCGGCAGTGTCTGTGCCGCTGCTGTTTGGGGTGATTGAGGGTTTGTCTTGAATTTTCATCATAGACTTTATTGCCTCATTTGAGGTATTTTGCTTTTTTTTATTACCTTTACACTCTAAAATTTGGACAATGGTAGATAGGTTTATGAATATGGCCTTGCAAGAGGCGCAGAAAGCTTTTGAAAAGGGTGAGATTCCCATCGGTGCTGTTGTGGTTTGTAATGGGCAGGTGATTGCTCGTGCTCACAACCTCTCTGAGTCGCTTTGTGATCCTACTGCACACGCTGAGATGCAGGTTATTACTGCTGCTTGTAGTGCCTTGAATTCCAAATACCTGAATGATTGTACACTATATGTTACAGTTGAGCCTTGTGCTATGTGTGCTATGGCTCTCTACTGGGCGCAGATTGGTAAGGTGGTGTATGCTGCTGCCGATAATAAGCGTGGCTATACCTCAATCTCAAATTCGCTCTTACACCCCAAAACTGAGATTACAAGTGGTGTGATGGAACAGGAGGCTAGTCAATTGATGAAAAACTTCTTTAAAGAGCTTAGACGATGGTAGTAGAAGATTTAATACTCTCAATGTCGGGGATAAAGCCTTCGCTGTTGCGTAGTGTGATGGAGCAAGTTAGTTCTGCTGCCGATCTGTGGCACATCGATACTCAGCAGTTGCGTATGTGGGGGCTATCGGATAGTAATATTTCCAAAATATTCTCTTCTTCCTTGCGTGAACGTGCTCAAAATGAGTGTGAGTTCCTTTTCAAAAACCACGTCAGAGCACTTTCCATCAAAGATAAAGATTATCCATTTCTCTTAAAACAGTGCATTGATGCGCCTGTTGTCCTATATGTTATGGGCGATCTGGATATTAATGAGCATTACAAGAGTGTTATCTCTATTGTCGGAACTCGCAACTCATCTATATATGGTGAGAATAGTTGTCGCAAGCTAATAGAGGAGTTGTCTGTTCACTACCCAAATACAACTATCGTTAGTGGTTTAGCCCTAGGAATCGATAGTGTTGCCCATCGAGCATCTCTTCAGTCAAAATTAAAGACAGTTGCAGTCTTGGCGCACGGACTAGATATGATTCACCCAACTTCAAATTTCTCGCTTGCTCAGGATATTTTGGCAAGTGGAGGTGCCTTAGTGAGTGAATATCCTTCAGCGACTTCAGTTTTTCGTCACCACTTTCTCGCAAGAAATAGGATAGTGGCAGGGATTTCTACGGCTACAATTCTAATTGAAAGTCCAGCTAAGGGCGGTTCGATGATGACGGCATCTCTGGCAAACGATTACGATAGATCGGTCTTTGCCCTGCCAGGGCGAATTAACGATATTAATTCGGAGGGTTGTAATAATCTAATTAAGAGCTCACGTGCGCAGTTAATCTCGTCACTAGCAGATATGGAATACGAGCTTGGATGGGAGAAGGAGTTGAGCTTAACTCAGCTCTTTGAGCCCGATTTAGCAGGTGTTGAGAAACGAATATATGATTGTTTTGAGGGGGCGACAGAGTTGTCCAGTGAGGAGATTATTCAACGACTTGGTATCGATGCCTCCCAGTTCTATCAATCAATAACGATGCTGGAGTTGCAAGGCTGTATAAAATCTGTTCGAGGAAACCTATACATAAAGAGCTAATGATAATAGATACACATACACACATATTCTCTTCGGAGTTTGATTATGATATTGATCAGGTGATCGAAAGAGCGATTGAGGGAGGGGTAGAGAAGATGATACTACCAGCTATTGACTCGCAGAGTCACAATAAGCTATTTGCTTTAGCCGCAAGGTACCCAAAAAACTTATTCCCAACCATTGGAGTTCACCCTACAAGTGTAGCTGCCTCTTGGCAAGAGGAGCTGGACGAGGTTGAGCGTCTTCTTAGCGTACATAGACAGGATATTGTCGCCATAGGCGAAGTTGGATTGGACCTGTATTGGAGTGATGAGTTTTTTGCACAACAGCGAGAAGTATTCGCAGCACAGGTTGAGTTGTCGATTAAGCACTCCTTGCCACTAATAATACACACTCGCAATGCTTACGATCAGATGCAGGATATTTTAGAGTCATTCAAAGGGAGAGAAATCAGGGGAGTTTTTCATAGTTTTGATCAATCTTTTGATGTTCTCGAAAAAATGAGTAAATTTGTGGACTTCTTTTTTGGAGTTGGAGGGGTAGTTACATTTAAAAAATCGACCATAGCCGATACCGTAGCTCATATCCCTCTCGATAGATTGCTTCTTGAGACAGATGCACCATATCTTACTCCTTCGCCATACAGAGGGAAACGAAATGAACCTCTCTATGTAAAATATGTGGGAGAAAAGATAGCGCAAATTAAACAGATGGATAGTCAAGTATTGTTTGAGACTAGCTCAAACAATGCAATCAAACTTTTCGGATTAGACAATAAA
>CAYJOF010000227.1:0-2756 GCA_964371765.1 uncultured Rikenellaceae bacterium | reverse complement strand
CTAGTCTCTGCTATCGTTGGAGAGCACAGATGGCTAGATATCTATACCTATGCACTAGAGAACGATTTTAGATTTCTGAGCTATGGAGATAGCTCAATACTATTTTTAAGATAATTATGGGATATTCGCTTGACGATTTTTTGCCTACAACTCTCAAAGAGGTAAGGCGCAGAGGATGGGAGGAGTTAGATGTTATCCTCTTCACGGGAGATGCCTATGTGGATCATCCCTCTTTTGGCGTGGCAGTCATTGGACGACTATTGGAGGCTGAGGGCTATCGTGTAGCGATTATTGCCCAACCTAATTGGCAGGACGACTTGCGAGATTTTAAAAAATTGGGCAAGCCTCGCCTATTCTTTGGAGTGTCGGCAGGAAATATGGATTCGATGGTAAACCACTATACGGCAGCCAAGCGATTACGTTCAAATGATGCCTATACGGCGGGAAATGTGTCAGGATTTCGCCCAGATTATGCAGCAGCAACCTATTCCAAAATCCTAAAATCTATCTATCCAGATACCCCAGTGGTGATTGGAGGTATTGAGGCTTCATTGCGCCGTTTGACCCACTATGACTACTGGCAGGACAAACTCCTACCGTCTGTACTTATCGATAGTGGTGCAGATATTCTATCCTACGGTATGGGAGATAAATCTATGATTGATATAGCTAATAGTTTTGCCTCTGGAGGCTTTAATCTTAAGCGGTTGCGTGCGCTTCGTCAAGTGGCTTTCGTTGCAGATGAACGCTATGTGGAGAATCTAGAGAGTGAAACTACCATACATCTACACTCCTTTGATAAGTGTGTTGAGAGTAAGCGACACTATGCCGAGAATTTCAGAATTTTTGAGCAAGAATCAAATAAATATCATCAATCCACACTTGTAGAGCAGTATGACCAAGATAAATATGTAGTTCAACGACCACCTTATCCTCTTCTTACTGAACAGGAGTTAGATCGCAGTTTTGATCTGCCTTATACTCGCTTGCCGCATCCTAAATATAAAAAACGTGGCGATATACCTGCCTACGAGATGATAAAATACTCGGTGAATATTCATCGAGGTTGTTTTGGAGCGTGTAGCTTCTGTACAATATCAGCTCACCAAGGTAAGTTTATCAGTTCTCGAAGTCGAGAATCAATCATAAAAGAAGTAAGTCAAATTTGCCAAGATCCGAACTTTAAAGGTAATCTTTCCGATTTGGGAGGCCCTTCGGCAAATATGTATAGAATGGCTGGACACGACCAAACAAAATGTGAGGTTTGTAGTCGCCCAACCTGCCTATACCCTAAGATTTGCCCAAATCTTAACAACGATCATAAACCTTTGATGAGACTATACGGCGAGATAAGAGATATGCAA
This sequence comes from uncultured Rikenellaceae bacterium, assembly GCA_964371765.1. Taxonomy (GTDB): domain Bacteria; phylum Bacteroidota; class Bacteroidia; order Bacteroidales; family Rikenellaceae; genus JADFUS01. The sequence goes on along the minus strand of CAYJOF010000227.1, from coordinate 1,392 downwards.
GGCATTAAACGAGTATATATTGGTAGTGGAATTAGGTATGATCTATTCGATAACAATGCTCGTGAGTATCTTACCCAAGTTGTAAAGCATCACACCTCTGGACGCCTGAAAGTAGCTCCTGAACATACCCAAGATGGAATTCTTAGAACTATGCGTAAACCCTCATTTGAACTTTTTAGAGCCTTGAATAGAGATTTTCAGCAGATATGCCGCAAGGAGGGTCTAAACTATCAACTCATCCCATATTTCATATCCTCTCACCCAGAGTGTAGAATGTCCGATATGAAGGAATTGTCACTTGCCCTCAAAGAGTTTAATTTCAATCTGGAGCAGGTACAGGACTTTACTCCAACACCAATGACTCTCTCAACAACAATGTTCTACACAGGGCTAGATCCCTATACAATGAAACCAGTCTTTGTTGAGCGAGATATTAGAGCAAAGAAGCAGCAAAAAGAGATGTTTTTCAATAAACCAAGACGTTAAACGATGAGTAGATATAGTAGAATTATAGATTTTCTGACAAGACTAAAACAGAATAACCATAAGGATTGGTTTGACCAAAATCGAAAAGAGTATCTTCAAGTAAAAGAAGATTGGGAATCTCTAGTGAGCGATGTGATTGAACAAATATCCTTGATTGATCCCTCAATAGCAGGCCTAACAGTCAAACAGTGCACGTACCGAATCAATAGAGATGTACGATTCTCTTCCAACAAAGAGCCATACAAAACTCATATGGGAGCATATATCGTACCCTCGGGAAAGAAATCGGGATATGCAGGCTACTATCTTCACCTTGAACCAAAATCTGAGCAAGGTGCATATCTAAATCAATCAGGTTCGTTTATTGCCGCAGGAATCTACTGTCCTGAGCCTAAAGTGTTGAAGAGTATTCGCGAGGAAATACTAAGTTCAGGAGGTAAAATGATGGATATTATTGATAGTGCTAAAGGGTTTGAACTCTCACAGATGCACGATACCCTTAAGCGAACTCCTCGTGACTTTCCTGCTAATACACCCTATGATAATATGCTTAGAATGAAACATTTTCTTGTTCAGAGTGCGCTTGATGATGATTTTTTCGACGACGATACAACTATGCCTAAACGATTGTCACAACAGCTGGAACCAGTAGTCGAACTAATAACAATTATCAATCGAGCTGTTCAGTTTGCTTATGAGGAGATGTAAGTAAGTAACAATATTTAGGTATATTGCTGCGTTTTATAATAGAATATGGTAATTTAAAAATTTAAACTAGCAACTATGAAAAAAATCGACGTCTTAGAGTACAGTAAAGTGATTCTGGAGGGAGTTAAGAGCGGAGTGCTACTAACAACTAAATTTGGCGATGAGTTAAATACAATGACTATCGCTTGGGGAGCAATG
>CAYJOF010000226.1:0-2783 GCA_964371765.1 uncultured Rikenellaceae bacterium | reverse complement strand
AAGATATTTTGTGCGCATCATTAACACAAGAAAAAGAAGGTTGTCTCAAATTATTTTTCGAGATAACCTCCTTTTTAAGAAACCTGTGACAAAAATAGTTTTGAAACAGAGTTCATTAGCTATATAAACGCTATGCCTAGAAATTTACTTTCTGACCGTAGTAACAAGCATTAAGAACTTTTTCAAGCTCGTCTTGCGATGGAACACGAGGGTTGAAACTTGTACACGGGTCCGCCATAGCATCAGTAGCCATCTGCTTCACATTTGCATTCCACTCATCTTCTAAGACGCCCCACTCCTTAAGTGAACCTGGGATCTTTACGTCCGAGCGTAATTTCTCGATTGCTTGCGCAAAATCTTCAGCTGTCGTTCCCCCAACTAATTTAGCAAGGTCTGCATATCTTGCTGTAGCAGTTGAGTTGAAACGGATAACATTACCAAGAACAATAGCATTTGCACATCCGTGAGGAACGTGGAAACGTCCTCCGATTTGGTGAGCCAAAGAGTGAGCAATACCCAACCAAACATTGGTAAAGGCATATCCACCAAGACAAGAAGCATCGTGCATATTTTGGCGTGCCGCACCGTTATCAGGCTCATTGTAAGCAGTTTGTAGATTAGCAAAAATTAACTCAATACCACCCTTAGCCATAGCATCTGCATAGTTGCTCTCTACGTTTGACACGTAAGCCTCTACACAATGAGTCATAGCATCAAGACCTGTATTCGCTGTAACTTCTTTAGGCATAGATTTACACAAATCTCCATCTACGATAGATAAATCTGGTAGCAGTTCGAACGACACCAATGGATATTTAACTCCCTTATCTGTGTCAGTAATAACAGCCAAGGCAGTAATTTCTGTTCCTGTTCCGCTTGTTGCAGGAATAGCCACGAAGCGAGCTTTTTTGCGCAAAGGAGGAATACCACACACCTTCACCATCTGCTCAAACTCAAGCTCTGGGTGCTCATAGATAGCCCACATAGCTTTCGCAGCATCAATTGCTGAACAACCTCCAAGACCAATAACCCAATCAGGCTGAAACTCCTCAAATGCTGCTGCACCACGGCGCACAGTGTTAATTGACGGATCGGCCTCCACGCCTGAGAAAACTGTGTGTTCAATATTAATTCCATCAAGAATTGACTCTACACGAGCCAAAGTACCATTTTCTTTTACTGATTTACCGCCAATTACGATGATCGCTCTTTTGCCAGAGATGTTTTTAAGCTCTGAAAGTGAACCTAAACCGTAGTAAAGGTCGTTTGTTTGAAATAACTTCGCCATATTATTTATTATTAGGTTTTAATTATGGTACAAAGTTACTGTGATATACCTAAAGAGATTTATACATTTGCGCCATTTTGTTATACAAAGGCGCAAATGTATAAATAATTATTGGGCAATCATTTTTTTGAGTTCAGAAGGTGTACATCCAAACTTCTGACCTATATATTTATTGAGTGCCGACTGAGAGTCAAAGCCTAGGGAATAGGCAATCTCCTTTAGAGGTATCTCCTCGTAGATTAGTAGCTTCTTTATCTCCAAAGATAAGCGTTCGTGAATCAAATCAAGCGCCGTATCATTTACATACTTCTTGCAGAGCAAATTAAGTTTTTTAGCGGAAATACCAAGCCTATCGCAGTAATTTTGCACTTTTCTATCATGTCTAAAATCACTGTCAATGAGTCGTCTAAACTCCATAAACAACTCAAAATCTTTGTCTCTTATACCCTTAAAGTTGTTAGATGCCGTGGAGTCTATTGTCTTTAGAATAATTATTTTCGAGAGGAACTTTACCTCAATCTTACGTATATTATTGTATGGCTCTTCAAGGCGTTTGATGTGCTCTTTGATGGAGATTATTTCGTGAAATTGCTCAACGTTATGCTGAGTATAGTTTATTGAATTAACCCTCTTATGCAAGTCGATATTATACTCTTTTAGCTCAGTTGCAAGTATCTCAGAACAAAATATAGTATGATCAAACATCACAACCTCACCCTCCGAATTATCAGACAACGAAAGAGAATAAATCTGCTGAGGGAAGACAAAGCAGATAGCAGGAGCCTTAATCTCATGCTTCTCAAAATCTATATAAATATAACCCTCACCATTTTCTATCATAACAACTTGAAAGAAAGCGTTGCGATGTGTCTGTGAAAGAGCCGCTAAGAATTCTTTATCTAAAGATTTTAGTGCAAAACTCTCATACTGTCCCTGAGAAACATACTCCTTCAAAGCTATATTTAATATCTCCATACCTGTAATCAATTATTAAACTACAAAGTTAGTGTAAAATTTATAAAATAAAGCACTAATTACGCAGCTTGCACAAAATATGAGCGATTATTACAAACTGCGCCACTTAAGAGGAAGATGCCCTTGTCAACGCTTGGAACTATATATAAACTAAGGAAATACTCACTGCTGTAGTACATTGAGGAGGGATTTTTGAGTATCATCGGGGTTGCTGAGCACAGCGTACTGAAGTACGTGAGCATCGGCGTTCTCGAGGATAATCGAAAACTCACCCTCTAGGTGCACAGCCTAGCATATTTACTCAAATAGGTTTCAAAAGTGGCGGCTACCCAACAAGTTTATTGCTTTGTCAACGATAGAGAAGCTCCCTGTTACGGCTCAAAGACGTGCTTTGGGCTTACTTGCTGCGCGTCGTCTTTATCCGATAGATCTCCTTCGTCGAGTTATCAAACCGCAGGGCAGTTTGCTTTGCCGCAAACGACAATGAATTCTAACGAAGCTTACAACGCCTAGATTCCAA
>CAYJOF010000225.1:0-2792 GCA_964371765.1 uncultured Rikenellaceae bacterium | reverse complement strand
GGTGATCGCAAATAGAGCTCCTAGATAGATCAATGATGGCAGTTCGGCTCTGCTTATTAGAATTGATTTTCTACTTATAGCTAAATAAGCTCCTAGAATAATAAGAGCAAATAGCTGTCTATAAAAAAGCACAGAATCTACCCCCAGCCCCTGCTCATATAGAGGAAGTGCAAATAGCGGATTTAGGCCATAAGCAATTGCCGCAACACCCCCTGCAATATATCCCTTTTTTACTCCATTCATAGATCAAATATTGAGTTTTGTGTAATAGCTGGCAAAGATAATAAAACTTCTGTGTCAGCACCAGAGTGAAGTCTATCATTCTGTTTTTTTTATTGGCACCAATATCGATTTAACTCTTCCTGAGAAATTCGTACTTACATTAAATATATTCACTCCCACAAAATCAGGATTTGGGGGATAGTCAAAGCGTGCTTGATAGAATTTGTCTGTAAAGTCTGAGTCAGCAGGGATAGTTAATTGATCCAGGGAAATTATCCCTACATCTGAGAGTGCCTCTCTTTTAGAGTTAGATGCCGAAATGTAGCCATCTATTACTATTGTTTGGGTGTGTTGGGTATTGACAGAGGCGTTCACCCAATATCCCGTAATAGCCACAATTGAATCATTTTCATACTCATATATTATCTCAACATTAAGAGTAAGTAGGGGTACTTCGTGGTCAATAATCTCTACTGAGGTGGATAATGAGGTCATCTCGAAAGGAGTGGAGCTGCTGTTGTGATATAAAATCCCAGCAGAATAGACCCCTTCTAGGGCATTGGCAGGTATTGTTATCGGAAGAAGTACCCCATCGCCAGATTTAGGAATATCAACGGGTTCACTCTGCCACTGTCCCACATAAGCTACAACCTTTACCAATCCATCACTTATCTTGAAATCACTTCCATGATAGTAGATATTATGAGATGTTGGCACATTATTTACAATAATCGGGGTACCAACTTCAATAAAAGGCCCTTGGGCATTATGCTTATATTGGGCAGAGAGATCCGAAAAAAGTATCCCTTGCTTACAATAAAACCTTATCTTGCCTGCCTCGGCTGACCAGTATCCAGGGCATACAGGAGAGTATATATTCCAATATGGTAGTTTACCTTCAATAAGGCGAAATGTTTTTGGATCGAATGCCTCATCGCCATCTTTGGCACTAATCACAAGAGACCTAAAGGAACGTTCTTGTGGAAGTCCTATCTTTTCTGCTATTTCACTTAGTCGTATCATATTATATATATCCTTGAACGTCTTTCTCTGAGATTATACCTACTGTGCTATCCAATCTTGCCACAATCGTATCGCCATACTTAAAAAGGAGTTGCGCACCACTCTGCTCTATCTTCCAATCGCCAATCCTCTTAGGGTCTCTTACGGCAGGAGTGAATCCTGCAGATTTATTACTACCTCTAGTAATACATAACTCTTTTATGTATAAGCTATACGGAGTTTTGGCACTCGGATTGGCATCCACCCTAACATTAGCACTTGAGGTGACACTTGACTCAATCTCAAATTCGTATCTTCGCCAAGTGGTGTCAACCACGTATCCCTGAGCTAAGAAACCATTCTCTGCAATAAATATTTCAGAAGAAACCCCATCGATAGTAGATCGAGCCCACAGTGAAACAGAGTATTTCTGCCCTGCTGCTATATCCTCAGTACGTTTATAGTATTGATAACTCTCATTCACACCATCATTCTCTAGTACTCTCATATCGTAACCATCTAATACTAGGTTCTCTCCGCCAATTATTGTAGAATCAATAGCGTTTGCAACCATTCGAGGGGTAGCGGCAACTCCGCTGTGGACTGATTGATTAGAAGGGGTGTCGCTTAGTTTAACGTGGCCGTAGTATGAATCGTTGGCTACGCCATAGTCCATCGATGAGCTTGCGTGGTTTATATCTGCTTTAAGCTCTAAATCCTCTTCAAGGTTGTTGATTCGTTGCTGTGCATTGTTGACAGTTGCTTCATTGGTAGATACCTCTATTGCAAGTAGATTGAGTGTATCATTCCAGTCCCCAACAGCTAGCTCTGTGGCCGAAATTCTATCTCTTATCACTTTATGAGCCTCAACATCACTATTATGGCTTAGAATATTGGGAAGAATAGAATCACTCACGCTCTTAACTGCTTTAGGAGTTGCTGCATATCCTGAATCTGTACTATAATCTGCAACACTATTGGTAAGACGTATGTGCCCATAATTGGATGTTGTAGCTACTCCATAAGTGGTAGTTTCACTTGCGTGAGACACAGGGGCTCTTCCATCTACAATGTCAACTAAACCATCAAGATAGTTATCGATACTCTTTAGTTCGGCTCGAATATCTTGATGAGCTGCACTATCTAAAGCGTGAGCAGATACCATCTGCCCCATATCCTCAAAAGAGGCTACTCCAATATCAACAAGCGATATATCTGCACTACCATCAAAGTAAGCATCCCCTATCATTCTAGGTGTAGATAGTCTATCGGCTCTAGTTGACGAGACAACAGAGCCTACGACCTTTGCTCCGCTTATAGTATTGATATTCATTTCCGCGTTGGCATCAACAGATACTCTATCTATCAACATCGAACCTTTTACAACACCAGATGTAGAGTTTGTAGCCTGACCGATGGTAGATTGTCCGAGTTGATTCCAATAACTATCTCCATCTACTGTTACCTTCTCGCACCACCACTCAGTATTATTTGTATCCACTAAGGTATAACCCTGTTTAACATCTCCCCTTAGCTCTATTGCTCGATTCTGAAGAATCATAGCACTA
>CAYJOF010000224.1:0-2797 GCA_964371765.1 uncultured Rikenellaceae bacterium | reverse complement strand
TGTTGCTGATGCACTAGATTTTATCAAAGAGTTACCTCAAAAGTACGATATGATAATACTTGACCCTCCTGCTTTTGCTAAACATCGAAAGGTGCTTACAAATGCTCTAAAGGGCTACCGAAGAATCAATGCTCAGGCTATTCGACAAATTGCCCCGGGAGGTATCTTATTCACATTTAGTTGCTCTCAGGCAGTCTCGAAGGAGCAATTCAGAAATTCAGTATTCTCTGCAGCTGCAATGGCAAATCGCAAAGTGAGAATTCTTCACCAACTGACCCAACCAGCAGACCATCCAGTCAATATCTATCACCCAGAGGGAGAATACCTCAAAGGACTGGTAGTCTATGTTGAATAAAAAACTTAAATAATGATAACTTACGATCATAAAATTAGAGTGAGATATGGTGAGGTTGACCAGATGGGTTTCCTCTACCACGCACATTATGTAACATATTTCGACGAAGCCCGCACTGAGATGATACGCTCTTTGGGTGTTTCAAACTATGAAATTGAGCAAGACGGTGTGATGATTCCCGTTATTAATGTAACGGTAAACTATAAAAAACCCGCTCACTATGACGATATACTCAATGTGAGAGTTATGATAAAAGAAGTTCCAAAAGTAACAGCAACATTCCATTATGAGGTTACTCGAGAATCGGGGGAGATTATAACTACGGGTAGTGTAACAGTCGCTTTTATGAAATCGGATACCAAAACCGCTTGTAGACCACCTCGCAAGCTATACGATGTGGCATATAAATTACTAAACGAGAATAAATAGATAGAATGACAAAACTGAGTGTAAATATAAATAAAATAGCCACAATAAGAAATGCACGTGGTGGGGATACCCCTAATGTGGCTCTTGCCGCAGTTAACTGTGAGAAGTTTGGAGCTCAAGGTATTACCGTTCACCCTCGTCCAGATGAGCGTCATATTCGTTATAGCGATGTAAGAGAGTTGACTGATTTAGTGACAACCGAATTCAATATCGAGGGCTACCCTTCAGAGGATTTTATCTCACTTGTATTAGAGGCGAAACCTCATCAAGTGACGCTTGTGCCAGATCCACCAGAGGCGATCACCTCAAATACAGGTTGGGACACTATCACCCACAAAGAGTATCTAACACAAATTGTTGCTAGGTTTAAAGAGGCAGGAATTAGAGTGTCGATATTTCTTAACCCACAACCCGAACTGGTTCGTCATGCCGCTGAGACAGGTTGTGATCGAGTAGAACTCTACACAGAGAGCTACGCGGTAGGTTATCCTATAAATCGACAAGAGGCAATTAAACCATTTGTAGAGACTGCTCTTGAGGCTCAAAAATATGGGCTAGGACTAAATGCTGGTCACGATCTTAATCTCGAAAACCTTGCATTTTTTCACCAATCTATACCGAACCTAATGGAGGTGTCTATCGGCCATGCTCTAATATCGGATGCATTATACCTTGGCTTGGAGAATACAATTCAACTATATCTTAAAGCACTGAAATAGAGATGACAAACTACCTAAAGGGCGAAATATTTGAAATTCTAGGAGCTGTTGCAAGTAAACTCTCTGTGGAGGCTTACGTAATTGGTGGCTACGTGCGTGACCACTTCCTGCGTCGTCCGTGTAAGGATATTGATATAGTAGTGGTTGGTAGTGGTATCGATTTTGCTCAGGCAGTGGCCAAGGAGGTACATTCTAGTGTGACAGTATTTAAAAACTATGGTACGGCTATGTTGCGCTATGGAGATCTTGAACTTGAGTTTGTTGGGGCAAGAAAAGAGTCTTACACTCGCAACTCTCGTAATCCAATAGTTGAGCAGGGAACTCTTGAGGATGATCAAAATCGTAGAGATTTTACCATTAACGCAATGGGCTTTTCTCTCAATGAGCATAATTTTGGAGAGCTAATAGATCCTTTTGGAGGTATGGCAGATATGGAAGAGCTAACTATACGTACCCCCCTAGAACCCGACAAAACATTCTCTGACGATCCTCTAAGGATGATGAGAGCAATTAGATTTGCTAGCCAACTCAACTTTGTTATTGAGGAGGATACCTTTGCATCGATAGCTAGAAATGCAGAGAGAATTAAAATTATCACAAAGGAGAGAATTAATACAGAACTAGAAAAAATTATTGCGTCCCCTCGTCCATCAATAGGTTTCGAGTTGCTTGATAGGAGTGGACTCCTTGAGTTGATATTTCCTGAACTAACAGCTCTTAAAGGCGTTGATACAGTTAGAGGCAGATCCCACAAGGATAACTTCCTACACACACTTGAGGTGGTGGATAAGGTAGCTCAAAGGAGTGACAATATTGATCTTAGGTGGGCAGCCATATTACACGATATTGCTAAACCAGCAACCAAGCGATGGGACGATAGGGTGGGGTGGACGTTCCACTCTCACGAGGTCTTAGGTTCTAAGATGGTATACCAGATATTCAAAAGGATGAAAATGCCGCTAAACCAGCGTATGAAATATATTCAACAGCTGGTCTATCTTCACCTGCGCCCAATTGCATTAGTAGAGGATACGGTAACGGACTCTGCTGTGCGAAGATTGCTGTTCGAGGCAGGGGAGTATATTGACGATCTTATGACTCTTTGCCAGGCAGATATTACAAGCAAGAACGATAATAAGGTTCAACGCTATCTCAAAAACTTTGAGTTGGTTCGCCAAAAAATGGTAGATATAGAACAGAAGGATAAAATTCGTAATTTCCAACCTCCAATCAATGGGCAAATCATTATGGAGAGATATGGAATTGAACCTTGTCACGAGATTGGTTTAATTAA
>CAYJOF010000223.1:0-2818 GCA_964371765.1 uncultured Rikenellaceae bacterium | reverse complement strand
TACACCGCTTGTGAGGGACGCGTAACAACAAACGATTTTATCCCCATAGAGCTAGCTAGATCTATCTTTTCCATAAAATCTCCACTCTTGCCACTCTGTTTGACTATTATTACGTCTGGTCTAAAATCTCTAAATAGCTCTTGGGTGGTGTCTTTATTATATACCACAACCTTTTCTCGAGGGAAGCCTACCTTATCGATAATCTGCCAAGATTCTTCTCTATCCATTATTCGTACCCTTAGATCGCTCCCAGAAGCCAAATTGATTAGACTCTCTGCCGAATTTACTCCAGCCAAGGATAGGATTTTTTTATAAGCTCTAGCTTCCTCTATGGCACTATCCAATGTGGGGAAGTAGCTCACAAGAGGATGCTCAACTGTTAGTAGCTCTCTATCTAGGCGGATTGTTGGAATGTTTAGTATGTGAGCTGCATGGGCTATATTTTGATGAATCTTCTCAGCAAATGGATGAGAGGCATCGATAAGTAGTCTTATTTGATGTTCTTTACAATATGTTACTATATCTGAAGATGATTTATCGCCAAAGATGTAGTTTATGTTGGTAGCCACAACAAGCTGATCACCACTCTTTGTTGAATAGTGAAACGGCTGCATCGCTCTATCGCAAACTCCAGCAGCTATACGCCCTTCTGTTGTGCCTCCAAATATTAATATCATCTTAAATATGTCTTAATAAATCTTCAATCTTATATATTTCATAGTGACGATTATCATTGTAGGTAAGCGTTATACGCTCTTTGTTTACCTCTATCATAAAATCGAAATTAGAATCTTGACTCTCTACAAGAGAGCTAGCCTGTATTCCATTTCTAAGCATTGCTTTACGTATCATAGCGTATCGATGACCGTGTCCTACCATCCTAATTTTGCGTGTTAGGGTATTCTCTATCTTAAAGAGTCCACTATTTTTGTCAAAGATAATCCCTTTTCGCTCAAAAAACTTACTTAAAGTTCCATCGAGTGATAAATCCTCAGGAACACCAACGTGCAGTTTACTTTTACCATCCATAAGCCACACCCTATCGGATATTTGTAGTGCTAAATCAAGATCGTGAGTAGAAAGGAGCACTGTCTTGTGTAGATCTCTGGTAAGCTTATGTAGAATCTGCATTATGTCTACCTTGCTTGGAAAGTCGAGAAATGCAGTTGGTTCATCTAGGAAGATTATTGGTGTTTGTTGCGCTAATGCTTTAGCTATCATAACTTTTTGTCTCTCGCCATCGCTAAGAGTATCGACAAACCTATTTCGCATACCCTCTATCTTTACCAAGGCAAGAACCTCATCGACAATCGCTTTGTCGTGAGACGAGAGCGCACCCCAGTAGTTTGTGTAGGGAGCACGTCCCATTGCCACTACCTCAAAAACACTTGTATTTTTAAGCTCTATACGTTCGGTAAGAACGATACTAATAAGTTTTGAAAGCTCTGCTGCCTTGTAACTAGAAAGACACCTGCCTTGGATCTCCACTCTACCGCTCAATGCTTTTTGGTTCTTCGTCAGAGTTCGTAGTAGAGTCGATTTACCAATACCGTTAGAGCCTAATAGTGCTGTTAGTTCTCCTTTTTTTATAGAGGTATTTATTCCACTAGCCACAATTTTGGTAGAAGCCTTAGACTTATAACCAATAGCTAAGTCGTTTAAATTTATTATGATATTATCTCTTTCCATAATCTACTCTCGTCTCCTTTTACGATCAAAAATCACAGAAATCACTATTGGGGCTCCTATCAATGCCGTTACTGAATTAATAGGAAGAGCTCCCTCCATTCCCGGCATACGAGCAATTAGGTTACACGCCATAGCCAAAACTGCACCTACAAGCGTTACCGAGGGCATCAATATACGATGATCTGAAGTAATAAACAACATACGACACAAGTGTGGGACTGCTAGCCCCAGAAATACAATTGGACCACAATAGGCAGTCACTACCGCTGTTATTGTGCAAGATGAGATGATTGTGAAGAGTCTTGCACTTTTTACTCGCTGCCCCAAGCTAGTTGCGTAATTATCTCCCAACATCATTAGATTCAATCTTTTTATTAGCAAGAACGAGAGAGGTATAAGTATCAACATCGTAACTACAAATGGGACAATATTCCCCCCAGAGACTTTAGCAAAACTACCAAGCCCCCATATCACATACCCCTTTACATCCTCGTCGGTACTAAAAAATTTGAGAACTCCAATAAAAGCTGTCGCAATATAGCCAATCATCACACCGATAATAAGCAACGTTACGCTACCCTTAACATATTTTGAAATGGCGATTATTATGAACATCACAAGCATAGCTCCAGCAATGGCAGCAATGGTAAGTGCTAGTTCGCCAAAAATACCAATATTCATCAAGGTATGCCCCAATATATTACCCGAAAGGAGGATAACCAAAGCCACTCCAAGACTAGCACCAGCACTTATCCCTAACTCTGAGGGGCCAGCCAGCGGGTTACGAAAGAGGGTTTGCATCTGAAGTCCGCTTATAGAGAGCCCAGCACCTGCAAAAATTGCAGTTATGATTGCTGGATAACGAGATTTCATCACTATGTTATACCACACCTCATTTCCCTCGTATGTGCCTGTAACTATCTCCCAAACAGCCCCAAGAGGGATAGCAACACTTCCCAAAGCAAGGTTCAACATAAAGAGTATTACCCCTAGTATGAGCACCAATATGAATATTATCTCTCTTCTCATTTTTTTACAGTAGCTTATAGTATGTAGCAGTGTGATCTGAAAGTAACGATGGGTGGAATATTTTTATAAGGTCGGCCAACACCACCTCAGGTTCCATTGG
>CAYJOF010000222.1:0-2826 GCA_964371765.1 uncultured Rikenellaceae bacterium | reverse complement strand
AGCGACAACAGCAATATCAAGGTTGTGATTCTGACGCCTAAGAGTTAAGCTGAATGATAATTTTGGAAATGTGGCGAAAAGTCGTCACATTTCCTTTAAACAATACAAAAATACAAATTTCGGCGTAAAAACAAAAAAAACTAAATCAGATTAGGGATGCAATAGTTGCACGCTAATCTTGGGAGTTGAGTATCTTTCATAAGCAAAGTACGCAAATATAACCGCAATTATATTTGGAGATTATATTAATAATTATTATTAATTTTACAACTTAAGATATCTTTTAACTAAAACAAAATCTTATGAAAACAACAAACACAATGAAAATACTCTTGTCGTTAGCACTTATGTTAATGACATCGACTCTTGCCTATTCTCAGAGCAATAGTACAATTAGAGGAGAGATTGAGAATATGAATATTGAACTTTCTGGAGGTTACTCTGTAGGATTGATTAATGCCCGTGATTCATCAACAATTGCGTGGGAATATTTCAAAACAAACGACTTCAGTATAGATTATGATAAGGAGAAGAATCCCGATGCTATCATATATTTTGTTGCATACTCCTACAAAGATCTATCTATGAGAATTGATCCTGCTAAACTAGACCTCGGCAAAATAAAAATGGAACTACTTGCCGTAGCGCTAGACGAAGTTACTGTAACCAGTAAGCAAGGGATAAGAGTTACCCAGAGCAATAGCCAAGGGAAAACCACCTTTGCAATCCCAACGGCAGTATCTTCGTTTGAGAGTAATATATATGGCCTGTTAGCAAAAATGCCTGGTTTGGATGTACAAGGCAAAGAGGTAACTGCATTAGGTTTTGGGAAAGTTATTTTCATAATAAATGGCATAGAGGCTCGTGAGGGCGATTTAGACCTACTACGACCAGATATGATAGATAAAATAGTTGTGGATAGAAATCCATCTGCCAGATATGATCATACGGTAAAAGCCGTGGTTGATATCATTACAAAGAAAAACTTAAAAGATCATCTAAAATTGGTTGTAAGTGATAATTTAACGTATGACAACAAAAAAATTAGCAATTACACATTTCTACAGCTAGATCATAAGGCGAAGAAGTGGGAAAATCAATTCCTATACTCAGGATTTCTTAACAATAGTGCGTATGAACAGCAATCAACACATACAATCAACACAGATCAGGGACCTCTCTACAAATACAACAATACAGAAAATGAAACTAGTATGTTTAGTAATACGGCTATACTAGGCTCTAAATACAATATAAATGACAACAGTTTTGTCGACCTACAATATATTTATAGTATAATGCCTGATGTAGAGAACCGTTCTAAGAATAATTTAGAGATTCCCTATTATGCTACCGACATTGTAGACGGAAATAGCGATGATTATCAACGTCTTCATTCTGTTGCTATGAGGTATGATAATAATTTCGACAATGGAAATAAATTAACCGTAAATGCTAGCTATCGAGATTACATCTATACTCAAAACGAGCTAACAGAGGAGTTGTTGAAAATGGAAGGCAAACCCGATACTTATTTGTCGACATTTGTAGATAATCAAAGTAAGATTAGTATGCTAACCGCTGCATTGAATTATAAATTTAAAATATATAATAACTTAAGTGCAGAGACAGGTTTCCTCTACTCTAATGTTACAAACAACTCAGAAACAGATCTTAATAAAGGTGAACAGTTCTCAAAAACACACAGAAATGAGCACCAAGGTAATTTGTACCTCAATTTGACACAATCGTGGGAAAAGTTTTCATACAACATTGGTCTGCGAGAGGAGTTATTTTATGTAGCGGATAAGGATAATCAAAACCCACTATCTTTTATGCCATCGCTACTGCTTAATTATGCACCTAGCAAAAAGGTTAGTATGTCGCTATATGCTAGACGCTATACAATCTACCCTACACTAAATCAGCTTAATCCCGGTTATTATTACCTCAATTTCACCTCTTATCTAACAGGAAATCCTAATTTGGTTCCTAATGAGGTGACCTCTTTTACTTATAACATTAACCTGCCATACAAGATCAATTTCTCGTTAGCTTACACGATAAACGATGAGGCGGTATTTACAAATGAGCTAAAAGATCCAAATGGTCTCACTCCTTATGACACATACCGCACCTTCGACAATATGGGCAAGTACGAGAACATAAAAACTAACATACAGTGGTCGAGGAATTTTGGGAAACTATACACTCTTAACTCAAATTTCACTTATGAGCAAGTAGTCAAAGGAAATATGCAATACCGAGATATGGATAGCTACAAACCTTATCTAAGTGGATATTTGAATAACATATTCTACTTGTCGGAAAATGTCAATTTCAATATCTTAGGGCAATATACTTCGACGTATGATATGGCTAATTATCACGTACCCGAGGTGTTTAGGGTGCAGGCAGGAGTAAACTTCTCATTATTAAACAATAATCTTATCATAAACGTTAATGGCTCATATAGAAGCGGTCAGGATAGGATTACTTATAATGATTATGTGGTGTGGGATTCAAAGAGAATTAGCCCACTATACACTATCGGTTTAGCAGTTACATATAAACTAAATAATTTTAGAACATCATATCGCACCAACAATTTTGACTCACAAGTTTCTCGTAGATTGAACTAATGAGTGAAGCACTAAAGTCGGTGTGGATAAGATAACCGCTATATACGAAAGTAACCATCCTTCTGAAGAGCAAGATGCTTGTGAATCGGGATGCGGATGCTGTAAGAAGTAATGTTTAATCTATGAGGGGGGGGCTACTCCCCTCATACTACTACAACAAAATTATGAAAAAAAGTGTAAAATT
>CAYJOF010000221.1:0-2827 GCA_964371765.1 uncultured Rikenellaceae bacterium | reverse complement strand
GTAAGTATGTATAGCTGATTTGTGTTTTGATTATAACTAAATCTTTGAATTGGTATATTTGGCACTAGCTCTACTACGGGCATTGCTTCCATATCTAATACGTGAATAGATGTTTTGTCTGTTCCAATCTCGCGATATTTGGAGAATACATATTTGTCAGATGCTATTGTCCAGCCGTAGAAGTTAAAAGATTTAGTAATATCTTTTCCTTTTATCTCATTCCAATTCATCGTGTCGTCCATTGTGGTAAAAACTTTTGCTTTTGATGTGGCAATATCCCAAATAGCTATTTGATTAAGGTATCCATTCTCTAATGCTATTTTTGATTTGCTAGGATTTATTGCAGGGAATGGTAGAGCCTTGCCGCCAATAGGAGTATCAAAAGTATAATCAGATAGAAAGTTGACTTTGGTGATTGTGTCGGCTACAGGATCATAGGTTGCCAATATTGTTTTGTAGTTAGTCATATCCGAACCCAGTAGCGCTATTGAGCCGTCATTGAGCATCATCTGATAGAATAATATGCCATCTGGATAATTACCAAAATTCACAGTTTCAATATTCCCATCAGGCGAAATACTGGTTTTGAAGAACTTACTCAAATTAGCGTCACCTACAAGAATCTCTACACTTCCATCCGCCTTTGTGTCATATTGTCCCATATAATCAATAAGAGAGTACTCGTCGTGACCATTACCGATACGGTATAGATAATTTATGATCTTGTTTCTTGAGCGACTGTACAATCCAAAACAGTAGCCTCTTTCTGGCAGCAACTCTATAAGAAATAGATCATCGGAAATTTCGTATATGCCTATCGCACCTATCATATCATCTTTGGGGATGTTTACAAGCTCGCCGCTGATTTCAACTGTTTTCTCAAAGCCACTGTGATTGACGAATTCCCCTTTTATATACCCGTGTTGGTTATTTTGTTTGCCGCAAGATATTGATGATGCTATAATTGCAATGAATAGTATTAATTTTCTCATAATATTTAGGTGTATATTTTAATATGATTTATTTTGTTTAATAATGGAGAGAATATAGCAAAGTGTAATTACGTTGATTTATCCTCTCCAAATTGCTGTTGTTTTATTGATATTTATTGTAACATAATAATGTTAGTAGCACTTTATTCCTGCCGTCACAGGTTCTCCTTTTACCACTTTTCTACAATTATTGCACATTATTAGTTTTCCATTTCCGCTTGAATTAATTGCAGTGAAACACGGAGCTGTAGGAAAATCTCCATTACCTCCACCGCCTTCTTCACCTTCGGCCATATCCTCAGTACTCTGTGCCAAAACACATTGAATCAATACAGAATTTTGAACAGCAGTATAAGTGGCGTATCCGCCTGCTAGTAGTAATGCACTCGCTAGAATCATTAATTTCTTTTTCATATTTTTCTAAATTTTGTTTTGTTTTTTCGGTAGCTAACGCTGTCGAAACTTGTTGTTTGGTTTTTTTGAGGTATTTTGCATGTGAAAGATACCCAACTCCCAAGACTTTTGTGCAACTATTGCACGATTAGTCTGATTTGAATCTTGTCTCTGCCTTAAAATTTATGTATGTTTTAGTTATTACTTAAGTTGCCGAGAAAATGAAATCAATGTTAAATGACGTTATCTTGCATACACAATCCATTCCCAGCACTTTTTTGTCTCGTTCCATTTCCAGAATCCATTCTCATTAGAGGAATCATTGTTTCCTCCTCTAATACTGTTCATCTGTTCAATTGCAATCTTTTCAATTTGTTTTTCCATAATTTTAATTAAATTGTTGAATGTATTTGGCAAATATACAACATAAAAAATGAAATTATCTAACATAGATCTTTTTTCTTCTAACATTGCAAAAAAATATTATCTTTGCATATGAAATAGCACAAGCGATTATGAGATTTCCTTTGGTAAATTGTTAAATATCATTGAGTTGGAGGTTATGATAAAAAAATACTACATACTATTTTTTTTTGCTGCTATATTAATTCTTTTGTTGCAGAGTATCTTTGTAGTAAATCTGCATCGTAAATTTATAGACGACACTAAGGGTGATATAGATATAGCTCTATCTAATGCAATTAGTATAGAAAGTATTTACGCTTCCCATAAAGATAAAAGCAAAATAGAGTTAACTAAAACTGTTATATCATTAAATGATATGCCTAAAAAAATGCGAGATAGCATTCTAGCAATACATCCTATTCCTGCTGAACCTCCGAAAAATCTTATCAAAGAATATGACCTCAAGATGATGATAGATAGTGGCATAATCAAAAATGTTGACGATATTGATCGATACGAAAGGCAGGATTACAATTTTGAGCAAGGGATGCCTATTGATATACTATTCATTGATAGTCTAATAGACCGCTACACTAACTATAAGTATCAAACTCAGTTAAAACTTTTTGATTCAGATAAAAAATTGATTTGTCAGACAAAAGAACTTCCTCGATACAATTATTCTGAAGAAAATTTGGCTGTGGGATTAAAAAAATACCAATGGCTGAGCTTGTATGTGTATATCCCAACTATAAAGTTTGTAAAAGATTCTATAATTATATTGATACTATCTTTTATGATAGTGTGGTTTGCAGTGTTTTTGTTGTATTATTTTGCTGCTGAACTTAGAGTTAAGGAAAAAATAATCAGAGAGAGGGAAGCATCAATAAGAGGAGTCATTCACGATCTTAAATCCCCACTAACAAGTGTTTATACAGTGTTGAGCTGGCTAAATATGGATGAAAAAAATCCTACTAAACTAGGTGTGATTGATGCAAGTATGCAGAACCTAAAAGATTGTCAGATAGAATAGAGGT
>CAYJOF010000220.1:425-2832 GCA_964371765.1 uncultured Rikenellaceae bacterium | reverse complement strand
CCTAGACCAAAGTGGATAAAAATATCATCCCAAAGCTTTATAATCTCGTGGTCTGTAGTAGAGGAATCAACAATAGCAACACTTACTCGAGAGTTACGCAAGAGTTTCTTTGCACTGGGGTATATTGTATTGAAGTAGCGATTGGAGTTATTGCTGCCAGTGGCTATCAGTGCATTGATTGGAGAGTTGGCCTCCAAAGGAAAAATCCTCACTCCAAGTGATTTTAATATCTCTACAATCCATTCAACTAAAGCTCTGTCTTTTGTGGAGGGTTTGATGTATATTTCAACTCCACAGGCAACACACACTAACAGATCTGAGAAGATAGCCAAGGGGATATTCCCTGCACCAATAATACCCACTCGCTTATCATTCATAGTTCGGTAATCATAGCCAGAGAGCCACTCTTGCACACTATTATCGTCGAGCATTGTATCACAAAGAGATTGTAGTGCATAATGAATTGACTCTGGAGTGAACCAAGAGTTATCTGAAATAACACGTTCAAGAATATCATCTGGGAGTAATTCTACTGCTAAATTATTCTTCAATTTCGATATAATATCTGCTCTGAAATTCATAAAATCTGTATAAAAAATAAATTTCCAACAAAAATAATATATTTTTCTCTTGCATATCAATTTTTTTTGCTCTATTTTTGCGAGGTAATTGTCAACATTACATTCATCATAGCTGTTTTTCTGCGCTCATAAGCGCACACTAATCTAAAAAATCACAAAACACATAATGGAAAATTTTTCTAAACTGGGCAAACTTAGTAATGAATCGCTCAGACATTTATCCAAAAATATTGGATTGAAATCATACTCTACTCTAAAAAAAGAGGTTATGATTGAGAAAATCATTGAGTTCGCTTACGAAAAAAACATTAATACCATCAGTGACCTTGAAAAAGAGTTAGGACTAGAGGGTTTTGTTGAAAGTGCGCCTGCTCCCAAACCTAAAGGGAGACCTAGAAAAACCGACACAGCAAGCGAACCTCAGAGTGCAGAGGCAAGTCAAGAGATTCAGCAAAATGCAACAGAACCTCATACTAGACGCACTCGCACTAGAATAATGCAGAGAGAAAGAGTAACCTCATACTCTAAAAGAGCAGATGTAACTCCCGAAAACGAGGAGCAACACTCTTCAAGAAATGGAGTGCAAACATCGATCTTCTCTACCCCACCAAAACAGAGCGAGGATAGTGATAAAACTATTATCTTTAAGCACAAGCATACAAGAACTAACTCGAATGAGACTAGCGATAGAAGAGGTGACTCTCACCTATCATCTGCCCCTAGAACAAAAGAGGAGCATAACGAAACCACAGATAGCTTGGCTCCCTCACCAAAACCTTCGTTCGAATTACCAGAAAAGGAAGAGGAAAATACAGCTACAAAATCTGCAAATGTATGGGATATTCCAACCCCTATTCTTGCCGAAGGAGTATTGGAGGTACTAGCAGATGGATACGGTTTCTTGCGTTCGTCTGACTACAACTACCTAAACTCTCCTGATGATATATATGTATCATCCTCTCAGGTTAGGGTAAATGGTCTAAAGACTGGAGATACTGTATATGGAGAGATTCGTCCTCCTAGAGAAGGCGAGAAATATTTCCCTCTTATAAAGATTCTTAAAATCAATGGTCAAAGTCCAGATGTAGTTAGAGATAGAGTAATGTTTGAATTCTTAACTCCTCTATTCCCAGAGGTTAAGTTTAATCTTACTGGAGGTTCACACAACAACCTATCAAACCGAGTGATCGATATGTTTGCCCCAATTGGTAAGGGACAACGTGCTCTTATCGTTGCACAACCAAAAACTGGTAAAACTGTTCTGCTAAAGACTATCGCAAACTCAATTGCAGATAATCATCCAGAGGCTTATATCATTGTTCTACTGATCGATGAGCGTCCAGAGGAGGTAACAGATATGCAAAGAAGTGTGAATGCTGAGGTTATCTCATCTACTTTCGACGAGCAAGCCTCACGCCACGTTAAGGTTGCGGAAATGGTTCTCGAAAAGGCAAAGAGAATGGTTGAGTGTGGTCACGATGTGGTCATCATTCTTGACTCTATTACTCGTCTTGCTCGTGCATACAACACTGTTCAACCTGCATCGGGTAAGGTACTTACTGGAGGTGTTGATGCAAATGCTCTCCACAAACCAAAAAGATTCTTTGGAGCAGCTCGTAACACCGAGGAGAAAGGCTCACTTACTATAATAGCCTCAGCCCTTATCGATACAGGTAGTAAAATGGATGAGGTTATCTTCGAGGAGTTTAAGGGAACTGGTAATATGGAGCTTCAACTAGATCGTAAGATTTCCAACAAGCGCATATATCCTGCAGTCGACATTACTGCATCAAGTACCCGTAGAGACGATCTTCTTCTTGATAAGG
>CAYJOF010000220.1:0-334 GCA_964371765.1 uncultured Rikenellaceae bacterium | reverse complement strand
CAACAAGTAAAAACAACGATGAGATGCTAAAGAGAATGGATCAATAGCCTTCAGATTGAATTACATAAAGAGTCTGCCACAAATTGCGAAATGAATTTGTGGCAGATTTTTTTATTTACTCGATATTAAATGGCAGTGGCAATAATTAGCTGTGGCTCATTCTCTTTAGTATGGTATTCATCCTTACACGATAGACTATACTGGTTAGGAGCAATCCAATACCAAAGCCACTCCAAAGACCAACACCACCAAACCCAAAGACAATGCCTAAGAGATAGGCAACCAGCACACACACAACAGTATAAGCCACAAAAGCTATATACATCGGAGATTT
>CAYJOF010000219.1:0-2838 GCA_964371765.1 uncultured Rikenellaceae bacterium | reverse complement strand
TGACAACAATAATTTTATATAGTACTTTACCGTAGAACACAAAAAAATAGCGGTCGACTCCCAATGGTCGACCGCTATTAATATTTTGTATATGCTTATAAGTTAGGGTTAACCTCGTTCCACTTATCAAGTGTTGGGATAATACCCATTGCGATAACCTCGTCACGAAGCGCTGTAACGTGCTTGTAGCTCTCATCAAGTGAAGCAAGTTCCTCTGGAGTACCAGTCACCTCTTTGTAACTTACACCATCCTTAGTGATTACTGTATCCATTCCCATCATAGCTTGGCTATATTTAGCGTCGTTTACATAAACACCACTAGGCATAGTAAACTCTGGGCCACCCATAGCAGCAGCAATCATTTCGATTGATACATAAGATGGGCTCTGGAAAGATGAACGACCGCGAAGATCGATGATTCTCTTACCACCTTGAGTTACTTTATATTTAAGTGCATCCCACTGCTCTAGTGTAAGTTTATCTGTACCTACATAGCTCATAAGTGGAGTACCATCTACCATTGCCTTTGAAGCAAAAACAGCCATAGTCTCACCGTGACCACCGTAAGTACTACAACCTGTTACTTTGTCTTGAGCAACGCCAAAGTGTTGAGCAACTGCAGACTGGAAACGAGTAGTATCCAAAGCAGCAAGAGTTGTAACTTGAGATGGTTTCAAACCTGCCTCAAGAAGAACAACAAGACCAGTAATATCCGCTGGGTTGAAGATGATTGTAACGTGCTTAACATCTGGGCAGTATGACTTAATGTCACGGCCTAGTTGAGCTGCAATCTCTGAGTTACCTTTTAGAAGATCCTCACGTGTCATACCAGCCTTACGAGCTGCGCCACCAGAAGATACGATATATTTAGCATCAGTAAATGCCTCTTTTACGTCAGAGGTCCAAGTGATGTTAGCTCCTGGGAAAGAGCAGTGATACATCTCCTCAACAGCACCCTCCAAACCTGGAGCGTAGCTATCGAATGCACAAATGTTAGATGATAGTTTCATCATCAATGCAGTTTGCAACATGTTCGAGCCGATCATACCTGCTGCACCTACAATAACCAATTTTTCGTCTGTTAAAAATGCCATTTCTTATAAAAATAAGGTTGTTTATAATTGTCCCTTTCGGGATTTAGTTTCTTTCGATTTCAGAAAATAGGCTACCTTGGATTCCCCCAAAGTAGCCCTTTTTTATTCTCTCATAACGATTGAGTACTAGCCAATAAGAGCTTTGTACTGCTCGTCAGTCAAAAGAGCATCCACCTCAGATGGATTTGTCATTTTGATCTTGATAATCCAACCCTCACCATAAGGATCTTGGTTGATTGTCTCAGGAGCATCGTTAAGTGTTTCGTTGAACTCGATGATCTCGCCTGATACTGGGATAAATGCATCAGATACAGTCTTAACAGCCTCGATAGAACCGAAAACTTCGTTCTGCTCTAGAGTTTCGCCTTCAGTTGCAACGTCAACAAAAACGATGTCGCCTAGTTGGCCTTGTGCAAAATCTGTAACACCTACTACTGCTACATCACCCTCTACTCTGATCCACTCGTGATCGTTTGAGTACTTCAAATTTGATGGAATATTCATAACTTTCTATATTAAAATTTTAAAAACTTCTTAATTAATTTTCTCGGAACAAAAATAATCATTTTTTGCTATAGTCAAAAGGAAATCTAAGATATATTTTACTTTTTTTTCAACTTGTACAAAATTAAACTGGATTTTAGGAAATAGGTTCAAAATCTAACCTATGATAAAAATTGCTGGAATTTTATTTATTGCAGGAATTTCTTTCGAATTACGCCACTGCGCTATAGTTTTCGTTTTTATGTATTGATTTGAAGATGAGATATTAGCAGCTACACAAAGTTTGATATTTGAGGGTAGGTTCTGCAACATATACTCAAAAAGCTTAGCATTACGATATGGCGTTTCAATAAATATTTGAGTCTCTCTTCTCGAGATTGCTCTTCGAGAGAGTTCATCTAATTTTCGTTTACGCTCGTCGTTCTTGATTGGAAGATAGCCGTTAAATGTGAATGATTGCCCATTCATTCCACTACACATCAATGACATTATTATAGATGAAGGACCTACAAGCGGAACCACTTCGATAGATAGGTCGTGTGCTCGACTCACTAGCTCACTCCCAGGGTCAGCAACTGCTGGCACACCAGCCTCCGACATAAGAATTATACTATGTCCCTGCCCTATTGGTTTGAGCATAGAATCAATATCGGTGAGTGGGGTGTGTTCGCTCAACTCCACAAAGTGAAGGGAGTCGATCTCGATACCTAGCCTACACTTTGAGATAAACCGTCTTGCCGTACGTACATTCTCTACCACAAAGTAAGTAGTAGATTTTAGAATATCTAAATTCAGCAAAGGCAATACATCAGCTACAGCCGTATCGTCGGATATGGGTGTAGGGAATAGGTATAATTTAGCTTTCGACATAGATTAATCCTCCGAACGATACTCGTCAATCTCTATCTCAAAGATGATTGGAGTGTATGGGTAGAACAGAGTGCTAGACCCGAAATTACCTTCAGCGCCATAAGCCCATAAAGGAGCAGAAATAAACTTCACCTTCTCTTTATCTTTCATCTTCTGGATCACGTACTTATATGCTTCGATATAACCTCCAAAATCTGTCGTATCTGTACTTAATGTATATTGTAATGGTGTGTAACTACGGTTAACATCAAATATATTATGCTCTAGGGCTACCTCTTCGATATTGGTGTCGAATACAAATCCATCAAGGAAATATCCTACATAGTTAATATATAGTGTTGTATCCTGATTGCCAATAGTTGGAGCATCA
>CAYJOF010000218.1:0-2862 GCA_964371765.1 uncultured Rikenellaceae bacterium | reverse complement strand
AATAAATAGACACCTATAAATATCACCAATGCTGCTAAAGGTTGATCCCAATGTAGTTTATCCATCTTTAGATAGATGGCAATTGCTGTGGTGACAATAGGTATCATATATAGATATATAGAGACCAAATCTGCTCCGATACGTTTGATGGCTACGGGAGTGAGCAGGTATGAAAGAAACGTGGGGAAGATTATTACAAATATAAACATCCATACTGCTTTTGGGTCTGGAGTGGTGATTATTGGTGCACTTATTGCCTCTTTTATGGTGAACGGTAGAGCGGCAATAGTTGCAAAAAGAAATATCCACCGCATAAGAGTTATGGGATTATACCTTTTTGATGGTGTGTCGATTGCCAGCAAATAAAGAGTGTAGCTAAGTGCTGCACCAATCGTTATTATATTTCCTAAGGCAGTCCTAGTGGAGCCTGCTTCGTGTTGAGTAAATATTAAGATTAGAGTTCCTATGAGCGATAAGCCCAAACCTAATCCTTGTCGTTTAGCTATACCAGATTTGAAGATTAGGGCACTAAACACAATCACCAATACAGGACGCATACTCATAATTATCGATACATCCACCACGGAGCTCTTCTCGACACCAAAGTTGAAGAGAGTGTAGTAGGTCGATAGTCCAAACATACCACAGAGAATTAGCCTGAGCCAATCCTTCCGCTCAATCTTGTCGTTATGCACGAAGAGAGATACTAACCAAAAGAGTATTGTAGCACCCACAAGCCGAATGAGTGTAGTGTCGCTAGCCGATGCCCATTCAGGGATTAAAGCTTTTAGGATTGTGATATTAAAACCCCAAAAGATTACTGTTGCTCCCATCGAAATATGGCCTATGATTGCTTGCCTGTTGTTCATTCTTGCCCATATACAAAGAATATGCCCACTATTGGCGTAATAGTTGCAAATGCTATTCAAATTTTAATTCTAAGCTATGAGAAAATCGGAACAAGTAGCCCAGCTACTAAAGAGTATTGAAACTGGCCAGAAAGAGCCAATTGGGTATATCAACCCTGAGAACTATGTTCAACACAACCAACATGCAAGCGATGGGCTAGAGGGCTTTGCTACACTACTAAGTGGACTAAGCACATATCCGAGCCCGCCTAAAGTAGATGTGGTGCGTCTGTTTACAGATGGGGACTATGTTGTTGCTCACACCAGTTATAACTTCTATGGGCCTAAGATAGCATTTGATATTTTTAGGTTTGAGGATGATAAAATTGTTGAGCATTGGGATAATATGCAGCCAACTCCCCAGCAGCTCAATCCAAGTCTTAGATCGATGATAGATGGTACAGACCAAATTGAAGATTTGGATAAAACTTTTGAGAATAAACTACTTGTAGAGAAGTTTTTTACCGATGTGATGATAAATGGTAAGAGGGAGCAAATGATGGATTATTTTGATGGAGATAACTACATACAACATAATCCTAATATTGGTGATGGTTTGTCTGGATTGGGTAGGGCGATGAAGTGGATGCAAGAGAACAACTATGTGATGAGTTTCACTAAACTGCACAAAGTCTTAGGAAGAGGAAATTTCGTGTTAACAGTAAGTGAAGGTCTTTATGGAGAGGGTAGTGGTGTTGCTACTGCATTCTACGACCTTTTTAGGGTAGTTGAGGGTAAAATTGCTGAACATTGGGATGTTGTAGAGCCAATTGTAAGCGATGACGATAGCAAGAATAGTAATGGAAAATTTAATTTCTAGCTACTACCACTCAATAGGCTCTATTCCTTTTTCAGTTAGGTATTCGTTACATTTACTAAAGTGCCCATTCCCCAGAAAGCCTCTATGTGCCGACAAAGGAGATGGATGGGCAGAGCTTAGGACTAGATGCTTGCTCTGATCGATTAGCTTGCTCTTAGAGATTGCGTAGCTTCCCCAAAGTAGAAACACTACATTGTTGTTATGCTTGGATATTTTTGATATCATAGAGTCGGTAAACTGCTCCCAACCTCTGCGTTGGTGAGAGCCAGCAGAGCTGTCTCTTACAGTTAATGTGGCGTTGAGAAGTAGCACACCCTGTACTGCCCATCTCTTTAAGTTACCACTCTGTGAAGGCCTTATGCCTAAATCTCTTTCGATCTCTTTAAAGATATTACACAGCGAGCGAGGAGGTTTAATGCCATCCTCAACAGAGAAACTCAATCCGTGTGCTTGCCCATATTGATGATAGGGATCTTGTCCTAGAATTACAACTTTTGTCTGCATTGGGGTACATAGCTCCAGTGCAGCGAAAATTTCAGCTTGTGGTGGATAGATAGTCTGGGTTTGATACTCTTCTGTTACAAATTGACTTAACGATGAGATATATTCCTGTTCTAGTTCATCGTCTAATAATTCGCGCCATTGACCGTTGAGTTTATCGAATATCATTATATCAACTCCCCGTTTACGTAGTAGCCCTTCTGGTTAAGATATGTGTAGTATATATCTGAGTCTTCATAGCCAATCTGAACTAACCAATTATGAATAGTTCTTGCTGCTTGTACCTCTATTGAGGGATCCCTTTCAAAAGAGCATATCTCTACAAATGGATAATCGCTTTGTGTAGAATCGGCAGTAAATTGTCTCGATGCGATAATCTCTAGGGTGATATTGTCGAGTGATGTTTGGAAATCTTTAGCTAGCTGTTCGATAACTTCTTGGTATCGACTCTCCTCGACTGCTTGTTGTGATACTCCTGAGAACTTAATTATTGGCATATTGGTATTGAATTTAATATTATTTGTGTCCTTTTTTTTCCTGCCGAAAGGTTTTGTTGATTAAAAAATCCTTGAGTCTTGATTTTCCGGGGGGGGGGGGGGGGGGGGGGGGGGGGGGGGGGGGGGGGGGGGGGGG
>CAYJOF010000217.1:0-2870 GCA_964371765.1 uncultured Rikenellaceae bacterium | reverse complement strand
AGGACCCCCTGATTAACAGTCAGGTGCTCTAACCAACTGAGCTAACGAGGAATTTTCTCTAATTGCGATGCAAAGATATTGCGGATTTTGTTATTATGCAAATTTTTTAGCAACTTTTTTTCAATAAATTTTAATATTTTTTCTAAGTGGCTAATATTCAACAAATAAAAAATCGGTAAATTTACATAGATATTTCAATAATTTCGAATTCTACCTCGCCAGCAGGCGTATTTGCTACCACCTTATCTCCTTTCTTCTTGCCAAGTAGAGCCTTTGCAATTGGAGTTTCGATTGATAGTTTCTTATCCTTTAGTGAGGCTTCGTTCTCCGAGACAATCGTGTAGGTCATATCTTTTTTTGTCTTCGTGTTGCGAATCGTCACTCGATTTAGTATCTGAACAGCATCTGTGCCAATCATACTCTCATCGATAATTCTTGCTCCAGCAAAGATCGCTTCCATTTGAGCAATTTTCATCTCTAGCATACCTTGAGCCTCTTTTGCTGCATCATATTCAGCATTCTCAGAAAGGTCGCCTTTGTCTCTAGCTTCGGCAATTTGCTGTGATATTTGAGGGCGAAGAACGCCTGTCATATGAGCTAACTCATCTCTAAGTTTATTGTAACCCTCTTCGGTCATATATGAAATTTTTACCATCGTCTAATCGGTTTCGTTTAATAGATAAAAAAAACTATACCAAACACTTAGTGCTGGTATAACTCTCAATTTGTTGATGCAAAGATAGTGCAAAATGTAGAAATCAACAAATTTTAATACCATTTTTTTACTATCTTTGTGCTCATAAGTTGTTAAGTGTGATGCCGAATTTAGACAAAGCGTTAAAGAAATATTGGGGGTATGACTCCTTCCGCCCGCTCCAGAGAGAGATCATCTCTTCGCTCTTGGATGGGAACGATACGCTTGCTCTATTGCCTACTGGTGGAGGTAAGTCTCTTACATATCAACTGCCAGCGATGATAAGATCTGGAATTTGTGTAGTTGTGACTCCTCTTATCGCTCTTATGAAGGATCAGGTCGATAATCTGCGTAGTCGCAATATTCGCGCTTTGTGTGTACATTCGGGAATGAGTAAACGAATTATTGACCAAACACTTGATAACGCTGTCTTTGGTAACTACAAATTTCTGTATGTATCGCCAGAAAGAGCCCGAACACGTCTATTTCGCGAGAGATTTGCTCGAATGAAAGTGTCGTTTCTAGCTATCGATGAGGCGCACTGTATATCACAGTGGGGTTACGATTTTCGCCCAGATTATCTAGCTCTCCACGAGCTTAGAGCCTTTCACCCAAATGTGCCTATACTCGCTGTGACTGCTTCGGCTACTAGCGAGGTTTGCGATGACATTATTCAGCGTCTTTCGCTCAAAGATTGTGTGCAGTTCAAGCAGTCATTCGCCAGAGACAATCTATCCTATCTAATAAGATACACAAAAGATAAAGAGGAGTATATTTACAATATCCTAAACAGTGTTAGAGGCGTAGCAATTATTTATTGCCGTCTTAGAAAAGAGTGTGAGTTACTCTCTGCTACTCTCTCTGAGCGAGGTTATCGCTCCTCTGCTTACCACGGAGGTATGAGCCCAGAGATGAGGACAAAGGTGCAGGAGGATTGGATTAGCGAACGTACGCCAATTATTGTGGCTACCAATGCTTTTGGTATGGGTATAGACAAATCGAACGTAAGAGTTGTAATTCATTTTGATATGCCGGACACGATTGAAGCCTATTATCAGGAGGCAGGTCGTGCAGGTCGTGATGGCGCAGCTGCTTATGCAGTACTGCTACACAATCCAGCAACTCGTCGCACCATTGAACAAAACCTAGCCTCCCGCTACCCCTCTATCCCTAAGATTAAGGAGATATATCAACAGATATTTACCTCTTACCAACTTGGTATAGGAGATGGCAAAGGTCTAGCTTTTGATTTCGATATTACGCAGTTTTGTTATAGCTACAAGCAGTTTCCTGCCATTGTTCACTCTGCCATAGAGATTCTACAAATCAATGGTTATCTCTACCTCTCTGAGCCTTCGGACAATCCTACAAGAGTTCAGTTTAGGGTTGCACGTGACGAGCTGTACCACATTCAAATTAAACAGAAGCATCTAAATGAGTTCATTCAAGTAGTAATGAGGCTTTATAGTGGTGTGTTCTCCCATTTTGTTAAGATAGATGAGGGATACATTGCAAAGGTAACAGGCTGGTCGCTGGAGTATATTAATAACTGTTTTATAGATATAGGCAGGTTGCGTATAATCAACTATATCCCTAAGCGTAGATCGGCTATTATCTTTATGAATGAAGAGAGACTCGATGATGCAGATCTTCGTATTGCTCCCCAAACCTATGCAATTCGTATGCGACAATCGCAGCAGAGAATTGAGAAGATGTACAATTTTGTAGATTCCGAGGATGTGTGTAGGAGTGTTATCATCCAAACGTACTTTGGTGAGCAGGATGTAAAGGATTGCGGAAAATGTGATATATGTAGGGCTAGAGATAGCAAATTATCTCCTAGTAGACGTCTTGAGGGTCTCTTGCAGCTAGGAAAGTTGGACATACCTCAAATTATATCACGTACTAGATTTACCTCGACACTTGTGCAGCAGACGCTTGATAAACTCCTAGAAGATAATGTTATAGAGATAGTGGATGGGATGTATTTTCAGATTAAATCACAAAAAAGTCTTAAGTAGTTAAACTATTTAAGACTTTTTTTGTGCCCAGAACAAGACTCGGATTTTAAGTACGTTAATTGTCTGATTTTCTTGTTTGTTTAATTTTTATTGCCCAAAATTGCAATAGATTGATTTATATTTCTTATATTTGCTAAGCTAACAGAGACAACACT
>CAYJOF010000216.1:0-2894 GCA_964371765.1 uncultured Rikenellaceae bacterium | reverse complement strand
CAATTGTACCATATCCTGTAACGATACCATCACCATAAAAAGATGTTTTGTCGATACCGAAGTTTGTGCAACGGTGCTTAACGAACATATCGAACTCCTCGAAACTACCTTGATCTAGAAGTAGGTCGATACGCTCTCTTGCAGTTAATTTACCATTTGCGTGTTGTGATGCGATTCTTTTTTCGCCACCACCCAATTTAGCCTCGCTGCGTAGTGTGTGCAGCTTACTAATTTTTTTTGACATTTCACTCATAGTACTCTGTAAATCTATGTTTATTTATTGTTCTTATCTTCGCAAAGTTCTGCCAACACACCTAGTGTTGATTTTGGGTGTAGGAAAGCAATACTCATTCCATCTGCACCACCACGTGGAGCTCTGTCAATTAGTTGAATACCTTCTGCTTCGCATCTCTCAAGTTCTGATTCGATGTTAGTTGAAGCAAAAGCGATGTGCTGGATACCCTCACCTTTTTTATCGATAAACTTAGCAACTGGACCATCCTCAGAAGTACTTTGAAGTAGTTCGATTTTAGTCTGGCCAATCTTCAAAAAGGCAGTTTTTACTTTTTGCTCTTCAACCTCCTCGATTTTGTAGCACTCAGTTCCTAGTAATTTTTCCCAAAATGGGATCGCAACCGACAAATCTTTTACAGCGATGCCGATGTGTTCAATGTGTGTTAAGCTCATTATATTTAAATTTTTAGTTAATATTATTTCGATCTAAATTTATATATTCGTGATTTACAGGCAATTGCACAGATTAAAATCACAGTTTCATTATTCGCCACTAAAGCACAGATCAGCACTCGACAAATGATTCGACAAAGATAAAGCTAAAATTTGGTACTACAATCAAATTTTAGCTTTTTTTTAACTTTTTAGAAATAATTTAATAATTGGCTCGATTCTATCGCTTTTCGACTTTACCAATAAGGCTCACTCTTCGACGTGTTCCGTCTGAGAGAAAGAATTCGATTTTTTTAAGAAATGTGCCTTTTGTATCCGCATAAAAATAGATTACAGGCTTTGCAGATTCTTGTGGCTTGATTGGTTCTTTAGAGAATTCACTCCAAGTACAGTCACAATCCACCTCATACTTAACAATCACAAGAGGCGTTTTGTTCTCATTTTTAAATTGCCACTCTATCTTGAGGGTATCTTTAAGGGGAACTATCCCCAAAGATATTCTCTCTTGAGAATAGCCTAGCAGTGAGACTAAGAGCAGCAACACACAAATCAACACTTTTTTCATACTATATATTACTCTGAACAAATTGAGTCAACTCCTCGAATTGCTCAACTGAAAGTTGTTCGGGGCGCAGGGAGAAAAATTCGTGACTTGCTTGCAGTTGAGGGAATGTTGCACGCAGTGAGTTACGTATTGTTTTACGTCGCTGATTGAAGCATCCTTTAACTACTTTAAAAAAGAGTTTTTCATCGCAATTGAGCGCCACTCTATCATTTCTTATCAAGCGTATAACCGCACTTTTTACTTTTGGGGGTGGGTTGAACACATTCTCGTTTACAGTAAATAAGTATTCGATATCGTAGAAAGCCTGCAAAAAAACACTCAATATTCCATACTCCTTCGACCCAGGGGGTTTAGCTATTCGCACTGCCACCTCGCGCTGAATCATCCCTACACTTTGAGGAACAAGATCTTTGTACTCTAAAATTTTGAAATATATCTGCGTAGAGATATTGTAGGGGAAATTACCTACAACATTTACTTTTTGAGGGTAAAGCTCCTGAAGATTCATCTTCAGAAAATCGCCATCTATAACTCTATTTGAGAATTCTGGGTAGTTTATACGAAGATACTCTATACTCTCTTTATCAACCTCGACGGCCTGCAACTCAAAATCATCTCTTTTGAGCAAAAATTGAGTGAGAACACCTGTTCCTGGCCCAACCTCAAGTGTGATAGGGGCATAGGAGCCCAATACCGAATCCGCAATTCGTTGCGAGATGTTCATATCGGTCAAGAAGTGCTGCCCAAGATGTTTTTTTGGTTTTACGTTCATTTTCGATTAGTTGTGTGATTAATTACCCTTTTCCACCAAGAATTTCAGACGTACTAGGCGAATTTCATCCTCACTATAATCTCCTCCAAGCTCCTCTACTGCACTCTCGACTGTATCGTCTTGTGCATCGCTGTGAAAATAATCATAGATATCATCCACCTTATCATCGTCGATATGTTCGTTGATATAGTAATTAATATTGATTTTTGTCCCTGAATAGACAATTGCCTCAAGCTCAGATAGAAGTTCATCGAAACTCATACCTTTTGCTGCTGCAACATCCTCAAGATCCATCTTTCTGTCTATACTCTGAATGATATATACTTTATTACCACTTTTATTGACTACACTCTTTACGACCATATCCTGAGGACGACTAATATCGTTCTGCTCAACATATAGTTTAATCAACTCAAGAAACTTCTTTCCGAATTTCTCTGCTTTTCCAACTCCTACACCAGTAATATTAACCAGTTCCTCCTTTGTGATTGGGTACTGAGTTGCCATATCCTCTAGTGATGGATCCTGAAAAATAACAAATGGAGGTAATTCAACTTGACGTGCCACATCCTTTCTCAGATCTTTCAACATTTTCAAAAGTACCTCATCTGAGGCTCCACCTCCTTTTGCAATTACATTTGAACTATCAGCTGCATCAATTGGGTACACGTTATCAATTCCCATCATTATCTGTTCAGGTTTTTTCAAAAAATCTTCACCAGTTTCACTGATTGATAGGATTCCATAATTTTCTATATCTTTATTAATGTATCCACGCAACAAACCTTGGCGAACAACAGCCCCCCAATGTTTGACATCCCTATCGCTACCAACTCCAAAAAGCTCTATTTCATCGTGTTGATAAGATTT
>CAYJOF010000215.1:0-2902 GCA_964371765.1 uncultured Rikenellaceae bacterium | reverse complement strand
ATATCTAAAGAAATACGCATATTCAAATGCAACGTGGGACAATCTAATAACAATATTGGACAGCTACACAACTAGCGACCTAGAGAAGTGGAGCGAGGTGTGGGTGGATACTAAGGGTATGCCAACTATCGAATCTGCCATCAACAACGATACTCTATTTATCATACAGTATGATCCATTCAATAGAGGGGTTATCTGGAATGAGCGAGTATCTTTCTTAGCCGAAGGGGACGATCTGTCGGTACCTATTGCAGTAGATATGACTAAGAGCACCCACTCCGTAAATCTTCCCCAGGGCACAAAATATTTGCTACCGAATTGGAATATGAAGGCTTATGGATATTTTGTACTCGACTCGACAAACATCAAGCACTCGGTGGATAAGTTAATGACCATTGATGAGCCAATCATTAAGCACTCTATCCTTTTCAACCTACACGAAAATATGCTTAATCATTACATTTCTCCAGATTACTATGTAGAATCGCTAGTTGAGTACCTCTCTGTGGAACGTTCACCCTTATTATTCGAGAGTGCTATCAATAATCTATTCTACTGCTACTCAAACAGAGAGTTAAGTAGTGAGACTACAATAAAAGTAGACTCTTTATTGTGGTCGATAGCAAATAATGACGAGAATATTTCGTATAGAAAAAATGCTCTTAATAAGCTGATTTCGGGAGCAAAAACTAACTCAACAAAAGCTAGACTTCTACAAATATCAAACGATAAGCATATAATGAGTAATTTGGATGAAAGCCAAAAAACAAATCTTGCCTACCACCTATCGATATACTTTCCTGAGTTGGCAGAGGATATTATCTCAAATAGATTAAAGCAGATAACAAACCCAGATGTTCGAGATGAATTTGAGTTTATATCGCAGGCTGTCAATCCCGACACTGTAAAGACTCAAAAATTCTTTGAGAGTTTGCTAGAGGAGAAGAATAGAGCCATTGAACCGTGGACACTAACGCCACTTAGACTCCTAAATCATCCTCCACAGCCATACAACCGACTAAAATTCTTAAAGCCCGGCTTAGAAATTTTACCCGAAATTCAGCGCACAGGGGATATATTCTTCCCTAAGAATTGGTGTGCAGCACTACTCTACTCCCACAACTCTAATGAGGCTAGAGAGATCGTAAATGAATACATTCACAACAATGAGAGCAGTATTAATCCGATGTTAATAAACAAAATTAAACAACAATTAAAATAGCTATTATTATGACCAGAGATTTTTACATCGAAAGAGAGGAGCGATTTGGTGCTCACAACTACCACCCACTACCAGTTGTACTAGAGAGAGGTGAAGGTATATATGTTTGGGATACTGACGGCAAGAGGTATTTCGATTTTTTATCGGCATATTCGGCAGTCAATCAAGGACATTGCCACCCTAAAATCATATCAGCCTTAGTTGAACAAGCATCCAAACTAACACTCACTTCACGTGCATTCTATAATGACGTATTGGGCGAATATGAGCAGTATATAACAGAATACTTTGGTTTCGACAGAGTACTGCCTATGAATAGCGGTGCCGAGGCTGTCGAGACAGCATTGAAATTGGCAAGAAGGTGGGGATATGTCAAAAAAGGGGTACCTGATAACCAAGCAAAGATAGTTGTGTGTGATGGCAACTTCCACGGCCGTACAATTACAATCGTCTCTATGTCTACTGACCCCGACGCATACGCTCAATTTGGCCCTCTAAACAGTGGCTTTATTAAGATTCCATACAACGATGTAGAGGCTCTTAGAGCGGTTCTAAAGGAACACTCTGATACCATTGTAGGTTTCATTGCAGAGCCTATTCAGGGAGAGGCAGGTGTTTATGTGCCAGATGCAAATTATCTTTTGGAGTGCTATGAGGCTTGTAAAGAGCACAATGTACTGTTCATTGCCGATGAGGTTCAGACTGGCATTGCACGAACTGGTAAACTACTTGCGGTTGATTATGCGGAGGTAAAACCTGATATATTGATTCTCGGCAAGGCAATCTCAGGAGGGGTACTACCAGTATCGGCAGTTCTTTCTAGCGACGAGATAATGCTTACGATAAAACCTGGAGAGCACGGTTCGACTTTTGGAGGAAATCCGCTAGCGTGCCGAGTTGCAATGGCAGCCCTCGAGGTTGTAAAGGATGAGAATCTTGCAGAAAATGCTATGGCTATGGGGGAGATATTTAGAACGGAGATGGAGAGGATAAATAACCCTATGATTCAACTTGTACGTGGTAGAGGTCTTCTCAATGCGATAGTTATTGAGAATAAGGAGGGGAAGACAGCTTGGGATGTATGCCTAGCGATGAGAGATTGCGGAGTGTTAGCAAAACCAACACACGGTAACATTATTCGCTTTGCTCCTCCGCTCACAATAACTAAAGAGGAGCTTATGGAGGCAATAGAGTGCATCAAAAAAGCATTTGCGATGTTCGAATAAGACTGATGATGAATGATACACAAAAAGAGAGGTTTACTGCTTTAGTAAACCTCTCTTATTGTGTATAACATTTGGGGTTTTGCCATCAAAGGAAGTGCCAAAAATGTTTCCTCGATAACCCCAACACAAATAACTCGTATTGGAATTCAGTTTTGGGGCTTCGTGATGACAGCAAAGCAAGGAGCGTACTAAAGTACGTGACTGTTTGATGTCGAGGGAAGTGACAAAAATGTTTTCAAGACAAACTATACCCTATTGTTTGATTTCGATTTGTTCGTACCCTTCTATAAAGTCCCCAACCTTAATATCATTATAGTTCTCAATATTAAGACCACACTCTAGACCCATATGTACCTCTTTAGCATCATCCTTGTAACGCTTAAGAGAGCCTAGCTTGCCTGTGTATACAACAACTCCGTCGCGAATAATACGCACGTTGCTATTCTTGTTGATC
>CAYJOF010000214.1:0-2907 GCA_964371765.1 uncultured Rikenellaceae bacterium | reverse complement strand
AAGGAGATTAAGTAATTTATGGAAGTAGTAAACACAGTAGGACGTAGAAAAACTGCTATTGCTCGTACTTATGTAAAGAGCGGTAGTGGCAACATTACTATCAACGGTAGAGCTATGACTGAGTATTTCCCATTGGAGATTCTTCAGTACGTAGTTAATCAGCCTCTAATCGTAACAGAGAAGATGGGTGAGTTTGATATCAAAATCAACCTAACAGGTGGTGGTATCAAAGGACAAGCTGAAGCAGCAAGACTAGGTATCGCAAGAGCACTTTGCGAGATCGACGTTGAGCTAAGACCTACCCTAAAAAAGAAT
The DNA here is from genome assembly GCA_964371765.1 of uncultured Rikenellaceae bacterium. Taxonomy (GTDB): domain Bacteria; phylum Bacteroidota; class Bacteroidia; order Bacteroidales; family Rikenellaceae; genus JADFUS01. The sequence goes on along the minus strand of CAYJOF010000214.1, from coordinate 2,592 downwards.
GGATTCTTAACACGTGACGCACGTAAAGTTGAGCGTAAAAAACCAGGTCAGCCAGGTGCACGTAAGAAATTCCAGTTTAGTAAACGTTAATATTTCTACATCGTCCTATATTTGCACAGTGCTGGACAAAACTATCAAGACTGCTCAAGGAGCACTACTTAGATATGTTGCCACACTGCGAAAAATTGTTCAGACCCCTCAATGGGCTACTGAGCTATTGATGAATAAGAACTATTGTTAAAAAAGAAAAAACAATGTCAAAGACAAATTACAAAGAGTTACTGGAGGCAGGTGTGCACTTCGGTCACCTAAAGAGAAAATGGAATCCTAAAATGGCTCCATATATTTTCATGGAGAAGAACGGTATCCATATTATCGATCTTCACAAGACAGCAATCAAACTAGATGAGGCTGCTGCTGCTATGAAACAGATTGCTAAATCTGGTCGTCGTGTGCTATTTGTTGCTACAAAAAAGCAGGCTAAAGATGTAGTTGCAGAGAAAGTTTCTGAAATAAATATGCCATATGTTACTGAGCGTTGGCCTGGTGGTATGCTTACTAACTTCCCTACTATTCGTAAGGCGGTTAAGAAGATGTCAACTATCGACAAACTATCAGCAAATGGCACTTACGATTCTCTATCTAAGAGAGAGCGTCTTCAAATCAGTCGCCAAAGAGCTAAGCTAGAGAAGAACCTTGGTTCTATCGCAGACCTTAACCGTCTACCAGCTGCGCTTTTTGTTATTGACATCCAAAAAGAGGCAAAGAAATTGAACATCCCAATCTTCGCAATGGTTGATACTTGTTGTGATCCAACATTGATAGACTACGTTATCCCAGCGAATGATGATGCTTCAAAATCAATTGCAGCTATCCTTGACAAAGTTGTTGCAGCTATGAAAGAGGGTATCTCTGAGCGTCAGGTTGAGAAGAACAAAGAGGAGGATGAGAACGAAGCTCCAGCTAAAACAGAGAGAGTAACTCGTCCACGTAGAGCAAAAACAGCTGAGGCTGCTCCAGAGGCTACTGAGCCTGTAGCAGAGGAGGTTGTAGCTGAGTAATTAAATAAAGTAGGTTGGGTGTAATAGCCCAACTTTTTTCCAAATATTCAAAAAGGATTAAACAAATGGAAATTAAAGCAGCTGACGTAGCAAAACTACGTAAAATGACAGGTGCGGGTATGATGGATTGCAAGAAAGCACTTCAGGAGGCAGAGGGAGATTTCGCTCGTGCTCAAGAGATTATCCGTGAGAAAGGAAAACTAATTGCTAACAAGCGTGCAGACCGCGAGGCATCTGAAGGCTTTATGGCATCTAAAATTATTGGTAATGTAGGTTACCTTATGTGCCTAGCATGTGAGACTGACTTCGTTGCTAAGAACGAGGAGTTCGTAGCTAGCGCAAACGAAATTCTTGATATTGCAGTATCAAACGATGTTGCAGACCTAGCAGCTCTTCTTGCAACTGAGGTTAACGGAAGACCTGTTTCTGACATCATTACTGAGAAATCTGGCCAGACTGGTGAGAAGGTAGAGGTTCCATTCTACGTTCGTATCGAGGCTCCTAAGGTAGCAGTTTATGTTCACTCGAACAGCAAACTTGGTTCTATCGTAGGTTTCAACGTTGAGCTAGACGAAACTGTTGCTAAGGATGTAGCTATGCAGGCAACTGCAATGGCTCCAGTTTCTATCGACAAAGATGATTGTCCAGCAGAGATTCTTGAGCAGGAGTACAAAATTGGTATGGAACAAGCTCGTCAAGAGGGTAAGCCTGAGGCTATCCTTGAGAAGATTGCTGAAGGTAAGGTAGCTAAGTTCCTTAAGGACAATACTCTTGCTAACCAAGCTCTAGTTAAAGATAACAAGCTTACTGTTGCGCAATATATTGCACAAGAGAACAAGGATGCTAAAATTATCGCATACAAGCGTTTCTCGCTTAACGACTAATTAAAGCAGTACAATAGTAGAACGAGGCTGTCTTGAAATATTTCGAGATAGCCTCGTTTGTCGGAAATAATAATATTCAAACCCACACATTAGCCTAAAGCGGAATAATGTTTGATAGTATAGAAATTTTAATAGAAACATAATGAAAAACAGTTGGCAAATCTTAACGCTACTACTAGCAGTAGCTCTAGTTGCACTATCAATCAAAGTTGTAACTACAAACGAATCTAACAATCAAAGTTCTGAGTCATCACCTCAACAAAAGGAGGATATTATCATTGATAATATTATGACACGTAGCAGTGTAAGAAGCTATACGTCTCAAGCTGTTGAGAATGATAAGATAGATAAAATGCTAAAAGCAGGTATGGCTGCGCCTACGGCTGGCAATAAGCAACCTTGGGAGCTGGTTGTGGTAACCGACAGAGCTATTCTTGACGCTATCCCACCTCTTATCAAAGGAGCGCATATGGCATCTAAGTCTCAACTTGCAATCATAGTACTTGGTTCTCCTGCTCAAGCGCTAGTTCCTGAATATTGGATGCAGGATGGTTCAGCGGTAACAGAAAACATTCTTCTAGCTGCTCACGGAATGGGGCTTGGGGCAGTATGGTGTGGCGCATATCCAGACAACAACACAGGGAAGG
>CAYJOF010000213.1:1062-2921 GCA_964371765.1 uncultured Rikenellaceae bacterium | reverse complement strand
CAAGTGTGCTGTCAATAAGCGAGCTATCACTCACAGGTAGCATAGTCAAGTGAACTGAACTAGTAGCACCAGTAAGGTCTCTATATATTTTGTCTGAAACAAAAGGCGCAAATGGTGCCGAGAGTTTAACAACGGTCTCAAGACAGGTGTATAGAGTTTGATAAGCTGCTAATTTATCCTTAGTCATACCTCCACCCCAGAAGCGTTTTCTGTTTAGTCTAACATACCAGTTAGACAGGTTCTCATTCACAAAATCTTGAATCATTCTGGCAGCTGGAGTTGGCTCATAAGCATCTAAAGATTCAGTAACATCCTTTACAAGGGTATTTAGAAGTGATATAATCCAACGATCAATCTCAGGACGTTGCTCAACTGGAACTAGTTCTTGATCAGCTGTAAAACCGTCTACATTAGCATATAGTGCAAAGAATCCATAAGTGTTGTATAGTGTTCCAAAGAACTTTCTTCTCACCTCGTCCACTCCTTCAATATCAAATTTAAGGTTGTCCCAAGGTTGAGAATTCGATAGCATATACCATCGAACAGCATCTGCGCCATACTTATCTATCACCTCGAATGGATCTACACCATTTCCTAGACGCTTACTCATTTTGTTTCCTTTCTTATCAAGAACTAATCCATTAGAAATAATGTTCTTAAAGGCTACTGAGTCAAAAAGCATTGTTCCTAGGGCGTGAAGGGTAAAGAACCATCCACGAGTTTGGTCAACACCTTCGGCAATAAAGTCAGCAGGGAAAACATTCATAAACTCCTCTTTCGACATCTCGAATGGGTAGTGAACCTGAGCGTAAGGCATAGCACCAGAATCGAACCAAACGTCGATTAGATCACTCTCACGGTGCATAGGCTCACCTTTAGATGACACAAGAACTATCTCATCTACGAATGGCTTATGAAGATCGAAGATATTATAGTTCTCTTGAGAGAAATCTCCCTCAACAAATTTTTCTAATACATTTTGCGACATCACACCCGCATCAACTGATTTTTGTATCTCAGCCTTCAGCTCAGCTACCGACCCAATACATTTAATTTCGGTATATTCCTCATTAGCCCAGATTGGTAGTGGAGTTCCCCAGTATCTCGAACGAGATAAGTTCCAATCCACCAAGTTCTCCAACCACTTACCAAATCTACCAATACCAGTAGATTGTGGTTTCCAATTGATTGTGTTGTTCAGCTCTATCATTCTGTCCTTGATGGCAGTGGTCTTGATAAACCACGAATCAAGAGGATAATAAAGCACTGGTTTGTCAGTTCTCCAGCAATGTGGATAGTTGTGAACGTGTTTCTCTATCTTAAAGGCTAAGTTAGCCATTTTTAGATTCATACAAATCTCAACGTCAAGCGACATAGTATCATCGTTTGCGTTCTCGTCGTAAGCATTTTTAACAAATCTGCCTGCATACTTAGAGTACTCATCTAGGTTTACAAACTCCTTTACAAACGTTGCATCAAGTTCATCAAGTTTGAAGTATTTACCCGTCTTATCAACCATTGGCATATTCTTGCCACTAGCGTCGATAAGGATAAGCGGAGCAATACCAGCAACCTTAGCTACTCGGTCGTCATCGGCACCAAAAGTAGGTGCAATGTGAACAATACCCGTTCCGTCTTCGGTTGTTACATAATCACCCAAAATAACTCTAAATGCATCACCATCTGGCTTAACCATAGGGATAAGTTGATTGTAGCGCACACCCTCAAGATCCTTTCCAGAGTACTGTGCCACAACCTCAAAAGGAATCTTCTTTGCATCGCCATCAAAATCCGCTAGTTTCAACTCAGCGTTCTTTGCAGGGAAATAAGACTCAAAAAGAGGCTTCGCAAGGATTACC
>CAYJOF010000213.1:0-1052 GCA_964371765.1 uncultured Rikenellaceae bacterium | reverse complement strand
TAGGGTATATGGGTTAAATGTTTTTACCTTTACGTAGTCGATCGAAGGACCAACAGCAAGTGCTGTATTCGACGGAAGTGTCCAAGGTGTTGTAGTCCAAGCCAAGAAGAACATCTCCTCGTCTTGAGAGTCGAACATCTGCTCACTTCTTGCATCTCTAACTATCGAGAATTGAGCAGTACAGGTTGTGTCTTTCACATCACGATAGCATCCCGGCTGGTTCAATTCGTGATTCGATAGACCTGTTCCTGCTGCGGGTGAGTATGGTTGAATAGTGTACCCTTTGTATAGAAGACCTTTATCAAAAAGTTCTTTTAGTAGGTACCACAGAGTTTCTATGTATTTGTTATCGTAGGTAATGTATGGATTATCCATATCTACCCAATATCCCATCTTAGCAGTTAGATCTTGCCATTGCGAGGTATATGCCATCACCTCAGTACGACAAGTAGCGTTGTACTGCTCTACTGTGATTGTCTTTCCAATATCTTCTTTGGTGATTCCGAGTTTCTTCTCCACACCCAGCTCGACTGGCAAGCCGTGAGTATCCCAACCAGCCTTACGGTGTACAATGTGACCAGTTTGTGTCTTGTATCTACAAAACACATCTTTGATTGCACGTGCCATCACGTGGTGAATACCTGGGGTTCCATTTGCCGATGGAGGTCCTTCGTAAAACACATAGCTCTTGTAACCATCTCTTGGCTCTATGCTCTTGTCAAATGTCTTTTCATTGTTCCATTGCTCCAATACCTCTTTATTGATTCCAGAGAGGTCGAGCTGTCTATAAGTTGGAAATTTTCTATTCATATCTTCTTCTAATTTTTACGAATTGCAAAGATACCATTTTTTTGTTAAAATAAAACTCCTTTTACAAAATTTATTAATTGCAGCGAATATCAATGTTATTATTTGAATCACAAGAGTAGATATATGTTGCAAAAGCCGTTATTGTACTCCAACAAAGTTTGTAATTATCCAACAACAAACAATCGCAGAGGATGCATTGGGCAAGGATTTCGATTTCTTCCCAGAGTGGATAGGAAAAGATA
>CAYJOF010000212.1:0-2923 GCA_964371765.1 uncultured Rikenellaceae bacterium | reverse complement strand
GTAGACCTAATATCTGAGCAGTACGCCGACAAGAAGATTGCTATTCTATCTCCAGTGGTTAGAGGTAGAAAGGGTCATTATAGGGAGCTGTTCGAGAGTTTCATAAAAAAAGGCTTCTTGTGGGCGCATATCGATGGAGAGATTCAGGAGATATACTCTGGTATGCAGCTAGATAGGTATAAAATCCATACAATTGATATGGTAATAGATAGGATTAAGGTAACAGAGGATAGAACTCGATTGTTGAACTCCTGCGAGGACGCTATGCGCCACGGCAAGGGGACACTTCTAATTTATGATTACCAGACATCACAGACACGTTACTATTCACGCAATTTGATGTGTCCTAGCTCAGGTATATCATACGACATACCTGCTCCTCACTCATTTTCGTTCAACTCTCCTCACGGAGCTTGCCCAAAGTGTAAGGGACTTGGCAGTATTGCACAAATCGATAGAGATAAGATCATCTCCGATAGCAAGAAATCCATCGCCCAAGGAGCAATAGATATAATAGGCAAGAAGGCGAATAATCTAAACTTCATAATGCTAGAAGAACTATCATCTCGATATAGTTTCTCGCTTGATGAGCCTATTGAGAATCTAAGTGAAGAGATTATGAGTATGATAATTTCAGGCGATAGCGAACCTATTAAAATAGATGGCAGAAAGCTATCTCTGATAAGTGGCAGCCACTATTTTGAGTGGGGCGGAGTTGCAGGAATAATCGAAGAGGAGCTAGCCGATAGCACTTCGAGTAAGGGGCGTAAATGGAAAGAGCAATTCTTGAGATACGAAAAATGCCCACAGTGTAACGGAATGAGACTAAACCAACAGTCTCTTCACTTCAAAATCGATGGATTGAGTATTGGCGATGTATCTCAAATGAGTATCACAGAGCTTCAAGAGTGGGCAGCAAGCGTAGAGCAGCGAATGGACAAACCTCAAGCGGCTATTGCTCACGAGATATTAAAAGAGATCTCTCAACGCTTGGAGTTTCTAGCTGACGTTGGATTAGGCTATCTATCATTAAGCAGGTCATCATCGTCACTTTCGGGTGGTGAGAGCCAGCGAATACGACTTGCAACCCAGATAGGAACGAAGCTTGTCAACGTGTTATATATACTCGACGAACCGAGCATTGGACTACATCAACGAGATAATACCAAGCTAATTAACTCCCTATGTGCACTTAGAGATGTGGGTAATAGTGTGATTGTTGTTGAGCACGATGAGGAGATGATGAGAGCAGCAGATTGGATAGTTGACATCGGTCCACGAGCAGGGGAGAATGGAGGTGAGGTGGTAGCACAAGGCAACTACGATGATATTTTGAATTCTAATTCTATTACGGCCAACTACCTTAGCGGCAGAGATAGCATCCAGACACCAAAGTCACGTCGTAGCGGCAACTCGAAGCATATTGAAATATTAGGAGCGTCGGGCAATAATCTCAAAGGTGTCGATGTAAAGATTCCTTTGGGCTGCTTGGTTGTTGTCACAGGGGTTAGTGGTAGCGGAAAGAGCACTCTTATTAACGAAACATTGCGCCCCGCACTTTCTAAGGCATTATACAATACCTACTATGGTGAACCACTTGCTCATAAGGCTATCAAAGGAATTGAGAATATAGATAAGATAATAGTTGTCGACCAGCAACCCATTGGTCGAACACCTAGGAGCAACCCTGCAACATACACCAATCTGTTTAGCGATGTGAGAGATCTTTTTGCGCTCACAGCCGACGCCAAAATTAGAGGATACAAATCGGGCAGATTCTCTTTCAACGTAAAGGGAGGAAGGTGTGAGGAGTGTCGAGGAGCAGGTGTTAAGACCATCTCTATGAACTTTATACCTGATGTGTATGTGACCTGCCCTGTGTGTAACGGCAAACGTTACAATCGCCAAACGCTAGAGGTGAAGTATAGAGGAAAGAGCATAAATGATGTACTTGATATGACCATTCAGGAGGCTTATGACTTTTTTGAGGCTATCCCAAAGATTCGCTCAAAACTAAAAGCACTGCTAGATGTAGGTCTATCCTATCTTACTCTAGGACAACCTTGTACTACTATATCAGGGGGTGAGAGCCAGCGAGTAAAATTAGCTGGTGAGCTATCTAAGAAAGATAGTGGTAATACACTTTTTCTACTTGATGAACCAACTACGGGGCTTCACTTTGAGGATATTAAGCAACTGCTCAACACTATCAACAGATTGGTAGACAGAGGTAATAGCGTCCTTGTAATAGAACACAACCTGGATGTAATTAAATGTGCAGACCATCTTATAGATATAGGACTAGAGGGAGGGAAAGGCGGAGGTGAGGTGGTAGCTACTGGTACCCCAGAGCAACTTGCCCGACACAAAACGAGTCACACTGGCAGATACCTAAAGAGTATCCTTCAGGGCAAATAGATGATTGATCGGGCCGTGTCCCGACCCTACACACCACGTAGATTTTTCGATTGCTCGATGCAAGAACTCTTCAGATAGAGCGACGGCATCGGCAAGCGACTCTCCTTTTGAGAGATGCGCTGCAATTGCTGAGGATAGTGAACAGCCTGTTCCGTGGGTATTTGGTGTATCGATTCTATCGAATGAGAATGTGGTGTGGCTATCATCTACAAAGTCGAAAAGGTGATCCGTAAGTTTATCTCCAGAGAGATGACCAGCCTTTAGTAAGGCTGCTCGACAACCTAACTCTTTAAGAGAGTTTGCAGCTTCATAAAAATCTGCTTCGGAGGACACTTTCATCCCGGTGATGAACTCCAGCTCAGGGATATTTGGAGTAACTACCCTACATATACTAAAAAGTTTCTTGATAATTTGTTTCGTCACTTGATTTGAAACCAACATATCTCCAGAGGTAGCTACCATAACTGGATCCAAAACAACATTGTCCACGCCGTAACGTTTTATA
>CAYJOF010000211.1:0-2934 GCA_964371765.1 uncultured Rikenellaceae bacterium | reverse complement strand
CCCATAATACTCTTAATCTCTGAAACGTCAACAATTGGAGTTGATGTTCCGTGAGTGTTTACATAGTCGATTGCTGTTGGCTCAACGCCAGCGTCTTTAATAGCACCAAGCATAGAACGTCTTGCGCCATCTCCGTCTGGATGTGGAGCAGTTAGATGATAAGCATCTGCACTCATTCCACAACCTGCTACCTCTGCATAGATCTTAGCGCCACGAGCAACTGCATGCTCATACTCCTCTAGCACAAGCGCGCCTGCACCTTCACCAAGCACAAAACCGTCACGATCAACATCAAAAGGGCGAGAAGCTCTTTGTGGTTCATCGTTACGACTAGATAGTGCTTTCATTGCTGAGAATCCTCCGATACCTGCCTCAATTACTGCAGCCTCAGATCCTCCTGTGATGATAACATTTGCTTTGCCTAGCTGAATTTGCATAAATGCGTCGTTCAGAGCGTGGTTAGCTGATGCACAAGCCGAAACAGTAGCGTAGTTTGGGCCTCTGAAGTTATACTTCATAGAGATGTGACCTGCTGCAATATCTGCAATCATTTTTGGGATGAAGAAAGGGTTGAAACGGGGCTTACAGCCGCCGTCTACAAACCCTTTTATCTCTTCTTGGAAAGAAATAATTCCACCAATACCTGAAGCCCAGATAACACCGCAATTATCAAGATCTAGAGACTCGAAATCAAAAGCGGCATCATTCATCGCCTCCTCACACGCTACAATAGCGTACTGAGTAAACAGGTCATACTTACGAACCTCTTTGCGGTCGAAGAATTTGGTAGAATCATAACCTTTAACTTCACATGCTAGACGTGTCTTAAAATCTGCAGTGTCAAAGCGTGTTATTTCAGCCGCTCCGCTTACGCCATTTTCAAGATTATCGAAATATTCTTTTATATTATTTCCTAGTGGATTAATAGTACCTAAGCCAGTTACTACAACTCTTTTAAGACTCATATCTGTGTGATTGTTAAGTTATTGGTTAATGATAAATTACTTCTTGCTCTCGATATAGCTGATTGCGTCACCTACTGTACCAATCTTCTCTGCATCTTCGTCTGGAATTTGGATATCGAACTCTTTTTCGAATTCCATAATCAACTCTACTGTATCTAGTGAATCTGCACCTAGATCGTTAGAAAAACTTGCTGTAGGAACAACTTCTGGAGCCTCAACGCCCAATTTCTCTACAATAATTTCTACTACTTTTGAAGAAATCTCTGACATAATTTTAATTTTTTAGTTTAACAATATTCAATTTTAGCGTTAGTCCCGCTCGTTGGAGCTAGACAAAATACGGTGCAAATATATAAAAATTTTGATTACTTTTGCACAATAATTTACTTTTTTTACCAAAAAGTTACGAACAAACACAAATAACGCATTAATAATGAACAATATAGCAATTTTCGCATCTGGATCAGGGAGCAATGCCGAACAGATCATCAAGCACTTCAAGGATTCTAAAACCACAAAAGTTGAATTGATTTTATGCAATAAACCCGACGCTTTTGTGCTGCAAAGAGCAGAAAATCACAACATTAAATCTATCACATTCACAAAAAATGAACTTTGCCAGAGCAGTAAAGTAATTGATGCACTTACTGAACATAAGATAGATTATATTGTTTTGGCAGGATTTCTGCTACTTATGCCCGCTAATATTGTCGAGAAATACAACACAAAAATAATAAATATCCACCCTGCCCTACTCCCTAAATTTGGAGGAAAGGGGATGTATGGCGAGAATGTTCACAGGGCTGTTATTGAAGCAAAAGAGAGCACTAGCGGAATAACTATCCACCACGTCAATCAACATTTCGACGAGGGTGATACTATTTTTCAAGCTGAGGTGGCGGTCTGTAAGGAAGATACCGCCGAGACTCTTGCACAAAAAATACATCAACTAGAACACAAATATTTCCCAAGCATAATCGAACAACAACTTGAAAAATTATAGCAAAAAAAAATGAGGCTATCTCGGAATAAATTCGGGATAGCCTCATTTATAAGAAAACTGTCTCAAAAATATTTTGAGACAGTTTTCTTTACTCATTAAGGTTCTCCTCTCTGCCTAAAGTTCAAAATTTCATATTGCGCCCCTGCAGAGATTGCCACAAAGATAAATCTCTCCTTATTCTCTTCGTTAGGTTTAAACGTGATATTTAACTCCGCGCGCGTAGTATCACGCCTTACCACAGGAGTGATAATAGCATCAAGGATAAAGGAACTAAATCTTCTGGCTAACTCAACGTCGCTTGAGGCCGCATAGCTATTCAGATTATTGATAGAATAGTACACAGCAGGGTATTGCGGCTGCTCGAGATCACCAAAATAAATTTTATCCACAGTCCACGTCCAAGGGACCTGCTCAAAGGTATCTGAAGTATGATTATACTTCAATAGGGTTGTTTGCATCTCGCTTATGCTTACAAAGGTCATATTTGCACCATTCTTTGGTATAGTGATAGGTAAATATTCAATTTGGTCGAATCCACCCTCTGAGATTCCGACATTAGTATAGTGCAGATTTTCAAAGTATATTGGGGCAAAAAGACCAGATACAGAGGGTTCTATAATAGGAACTATCATACCAAAATTTTGCGAATAAGGGTCTGAATTCTCAGATTTCACCTCGCTATAATCATAGCAAGAATTAAACAAACCAACTATCATTGCTACAAGTAGTAGCGAAAGTTGCTTATACATAGGTTTAATTTTAGAGTTAACAATTAACAACCAACAATTACAAAATTGCAAAAAACACCCTCTATATGCCCAAAGGTACACATAATATAGTTCTAAACCTACATTTTTACCAAAAAAAATCGCCCCTACTTAGAGAGGCGATCTTGGACATTTAGATATTTTGTGTATTATTTTTTGTTTTGCTGCTGTTGTTGTTGCTGCTGACGCAACATCTCTA
>CAYJOF010000210.1:0-2937 GCA_964371765.1 uncultured Rikenellaceae bacterium | reverse complement strand
ATTAAATAGCTAGAGAACATCCAATTGTTTGGATGTTCTCTCTTTTTTTACCCCTGTGTGGTAGAATTAGCCAAAAAAAGAGAGACATAAAAGTCTCTCTCTTGTCTAAAGTTTTGTAGAAGTAGGAATTACTGCTTCTTGTAAACTCTTTTCTCTTTAATTTTTGCTTTCTTACCTTTAAGTTCACGGTAGTAGAAGATTCTAGCTCTACGTACAATACCAACCTTATTAACTTCGATTGATAGGATTGTAGGAACATAAAGAGGGAAGATTCTCTCAACACCAATACCATCTGTAATTTTACGGATAGTGAAAGTTTGAGTTTTGTCTGTACCTTTTCTTTGAATAACTACACCTCTAAAGCTCTGCTGACGCTCTTTAGAGCCCTCAACGATCTTGTAGGTTACTGTGATTGTGTCTCCAGCCTTGAAATCTGGAAAGGTTTTTTGCTCTGCAGTGTTGTATGCCGATGCAGCAAGTTTAATTAGATTTTCCACCTTGTTAAAACGTTTTAAATTATAGTACGGAATATTATGACTATCCAATTGTTCATAAGAGATTCCTATACTCCGGCTGCAAAGATAGTAATTTTATTTTGCAATTAAAAATATTTGGAGGATTTATGCCCGAAAATCAATAAAATGCTACTTATAATTTTCTGTAATCGAACACTTTAAAAACTTTAAATTGTATACAAATTCCTTAATTAGTATAATTTACTAATATTTAGTATGTGTGAATTGTAATTCTTTATACAATGTTGATTTTCTAGGCAATTTCTCGGCTTTAATTTTGTTGGGAGTTAAACAACTTAACTTTAATACTAAATGATTTATGAGAAACTCTATTTTATTGAACCACAATGATTTAACGATTATTAAACACTAACAAATCTATGAAAAATATAAGGATATGTGCAATGAGACCAGAAAAACTAATCCCGAGATAGCAGACTTTGTTGCTCGCACCTACTACTACCTCAAATTAAGTGATCACTTTGATTTAACTCCCAATTACATCTGCTCAATTATCTGCAAAATACTCAACGACGAGAAGAAATTTCAATCGGATCTTCTTCGTGCAACTCTAAATGTTTCACTAGATGATATAGAAAATATTGACCTAGGTAATGATAAATAGCAGTATCATAAAGCAAAACAAAGCAAAAATTAGGCAGTTGTTTGCAAAATATGACCCTCTGTTGGGCAAGGGGAGCTTTCTTAGAAGAATTAAAATACCTATTAGCTCATCTAGTAGCATCTCTATCCCTATCTATGCTTTGAGTGACCCTTTGATAAGAGAACTACACAAAAGCCAGAGTGTAGAGGATTACTGCCTGATTAGTGGCCAGAGCTACAATAAGATTGTAAGAGAATTGATGATTATTCGCCTTAAATATGATTTTGAATTTTGGTGTGCTACCTGTGTAAAGGTTCAAGATAAGGAGTCAAAGCAGATAATCCCGTTCATACTGCGCTACCCACAGCGAAAACTGTGTAAAGTGCTACTTGAGAAACTCTTCAATGATGAACCCATACGAGTGATACTACTTAAATCCCGCCAGTGGGGTGGTTCAACAGTTGTTCAGGTATTTATGGCTTGGATACAGCTTTTTCATCGGAAACGATGGCATTCAGCAATTGTGGCAGATGTTGAAGATCAGGCTCGAAACATTAAATCTATGTATAGTAGACTAGGTGCTAATCATCCATCAGAAGTTTTTCAATTGAATTTTGATAATTTTGAAGGCTCAAGCAAAAACAAAGTTATTCGTACGAGAGAGTCGATTATCTATATAGCCTCTATGCAGAATCCCGACTCGTTACGCTCTTCAGATGTAATGATGGCTCACCTATCAGAGGTAGGACTATGGAAACAGACCGATGGCAAGAAACCAGAGGATTTGATTCAATCAATTGCAGGAACAATCCCTACAACTCCATACTCTGTGATAGTTATGGAGAGTACGGCAAAGGGAGTGGGTAACTATTTCCATCGTCAATGGCTCAGGGCAGTCAATAACGAAAGTGGATATACCCCTGTGTTTGTTGCGTGGTTTGAGATTGAGTTGTACTTTAAGCCTTTTGCCTCAGCAAAAGAACAGAGCGACTTTATAGAATCTCTCTCTGAGCAGGAGCGTAGTTATTTTGAACTTGGAGCAACACTAGAAGGAATTAATTGGTATCGACACAAAAAATATATGGAGGGTTACGACCATTGGCGAATGTGTTGTGAGTTTCCTACAACCGCTACCGAAGCATTTCAATCAACAGGTAGGCGCGCCCACGCTGCTCAATATATCTCTGGAATGAGAAAATTCTGTAAAGATCCTTTATGGGTGGGAGAACTTATGGCAGACGCTATGTATGGAGCTAAGGCTATCGATAAATCTCTCAAATTCTCTGAGCAGAGTGGGGGAGGTTTGAGCGTGTGGGCATTGCCCGATAAAGACAACAGCATTAAAAGACGATATGTGGTAAGTATGGATATTGGAGGGCGAAGCGATAGAGCCGACTGGACTGTGATTACAGTAGTTGATAGATATTGGCTACTGAGTGATGGGGTAGAGGAATGTGTAGCCACATATCGATTCCATCTCGATCAAGATTTGGCAGTGTGGAAGGCAGTCCAAACAGCTAGATTTTACCACGATGCACTTCTTGTGGTTGAGGCAAACTCTCTTAACACTAAAGGAGTGGATGGTGATCATTCGCTTACTATCCTTGATGAGATAAAGCATGTTTATCCCAATCTATACTGCCGCACCGACCCTCAAAAGATTATTGAGGGCTATCCCGAGCGTTATGGATTCTTTACCTCACAAAGCTCCAAAACAGATTTAGTTAATCAGATGAATCGAAGATATAGAGAGTTAGGCTACATCGAAAGAGATAGTCGAGCTCTGGACGAGGCAGATCAATTTGAGATTAAGGAGAG
>CAYJOF010000209.1:0-2937 GCA_964371765.1 uncultured Rikenellaceae bacterium | reverse complement strand
TATGAACTCCATCAACTCCTTTTTCTTCTCCTCTGCTTTTTTGTTTTGCTGAGCAAGCTGACGAGCAGCAAGTTGGCTCGACTCGTACCAGAAGCTATAGTTACCAGAGAACATATTTATATCGTTGTAGTCTATATCTACTGTGTGTGTAGAGACTGCATCTAGGAAGTGTCTGTCGTGCGAAACAACCAAAACAGTACTCTCAAAGTTTGCCAAGTAGTTCTCCAGCCACATAATCGTTTTCAGGTCTAGGTCGTTGGTAGGCTCATCCAGTAGAAGATTATCAGGTTTCCCAAATAGTGCCTGTGCTAGTAGTACCCTTACTTTCTCCTTAGGGTTTATGTTGCCCATCAAATCGTAGTGTAGAGCCTCTTTTACTCCTAGTCCGCTCAGCAGGTTGGCTGCCTCACTCTCGGCATTCCAGCCCTCTAGCTCCGCAAATCGCTCCTCTAGCTCTCCTGCCTTTATACCGTCCTCTTCGGTGAACTCTTCCTTAGAGTATATTTCGTTTTTTTGTTGGATAATATCCCACAGAACCGAGTGCCCCATCATCACAGTGTCGAGCACCGAACAGTGGTCGAACTCAAAGTGATCCTGTTTTAAGACCGACATACGCTCTCCTGCGCCGAAGCTAACACTTCCTTTCGAAGCATCGACCTCGCCACCAAGCACCCTTAAAAATGTTGATTTTCCTGCGCCATTTGCGCCAATGATGCCGTAGCAGTTGCCCGGCGTAAATTTTAGGTTTACATCCTTGAAAAGCACACGCTTTCCAAACTGAACCTCTAGATTTGATACACTTATCATTAAACTATTGAATTAGACTGCAAAGGTACCCTTTTTTTCGCTCGTAGACAACTTTTTTGCAAAACTCTACAATATCCCTCTCTCTACATGACACCTCTTTTGAAAGCTATTATGGTAATCACTGCTCCAATTGTACCAATAATAAGCATTATTATTACCTCCATTAGCTGAGAAGAATAACTCTCAGCGTGAATCCTCTCTCCAGTGATAAGTGGTAGGGGATTGGTGCTCCACCCATCGTAGGGTATAGGTATTATTTTATCCATAGGCTTGCCATTAAGCTCAGATGAGGCTATTTGCTTGCCCATCTCCCAATCACCCACTATTGTAGAATCTTTCACGGGGAAGAAATCAAAAAGCTGCTGCCTGCCTATAAAGCCCGCACCACGAATAAAAATTGTCCCTTCTGCAATCTTATTTAGCGGTATTGAAATAACCTTTGCCTTATTTTCGTTGTTTCGATTTAGCTGAATGATATAGAAATTTTCGGTATAGTACTTAGGAACTCTAAGTGTGTATCTATATCCTTGTTCGCCAATTTTGAAATTAAATGTTCCATAGTAGCTAGTGCTAGTGCGATAGCCGCTCACCTTCTTAACAGAATCAAGAGCTCCAACAGTATACACCACTTCGTTGGTCTTCTCTAGTAGGTGTCTATCGGTATCGATCCAAGTGTAGCTAGCCACTCCACAAAACACTGTCACCAACATAGTTGCAATAGAGAGCATTTTTTGGATGAAGCGACCCCATTTTTCTCCTATTTTACTTTTTGCGATATAGTAGACTATCCAAAGTGTGGCAATAATCGCCGAAACACTGAAAATAAAACCCATATACTTACTCCTCTGTTTTCTTGATTTTTAAACTGCTGTAAACAAAATGATAATAATGGCATCAAACTTTAATCCATTACCCAAACCCAACTATCCTCGCTCGAGTCTTCGGGACTAAATCTATACCCCTGCCACTCAAATGCTTTTAGCTCCTCTGGATCGGTAATAGAGTTGTGCATCATATAGCGCACCATCTCCCCACGAGCCATCTTCGTATAGATAACCACCTGACGTAATTTATCGCCCTTGCGCTGCATAAACAGAAAATCAATTACTCTAACGCTCTTTTTTACCTCCCTCCAATTAAAAGCATTCTGTTCCTCTTTAGATGCAAGGTAGAGTAGTGTGCCACCCTCTTTTTGCACATCGTCAATCAATGTTTGGGTTTGAATATCTTGCCAATACCTATCCACTCTTTGGTCGCTACCAGCCAGTCGAACAAAACCCTCCATTCGATAGGGGCGTATCAAGTCCATCGGTCGCAAAAATCCCCACAACAATGAACTAATCCTAAGATGCTGTTGTAGATAACTAATTTGCTCATCCGTAATTCCATCATCCCCCTTAATATGCTTATACACAACTCCATCATAGCTGTCAATAGCTCTAATGAGTCCCTCGTCTCCCAAACTCACAAATTCCCCAAATCGCTCCTTAAGCCCACGAGCAATCGGCAAACTCACTCGAAAAATCTCTGATAGCTCCCCCACATCATAAGCCAACATTATCCCCACAATCGAGTGCGTATGCTCCAAGAACCTAGCCTCGCTCCCTCCTATTGTAAGCAAGGAGTCTGCACTCTGACCCTTCATTGTCTTTGCTGGTGATATTAGTGTTATCATTGTGTGATTGATATTTTTAACTAATTATTTATCTTCAGTTTTGTTGTCAATACTTTTGTGAATTGATTTTGCATTGAGAGGGCTTACAACTTTCTTACCAGTTTTTGCTTCCAACTCTAGTCTAGCATTTAGTGCTACTTCTCCACCTTGTTGAGCTATTTGAGCGTGCTCCGTCATAGTTTTAGGATTATTTGATTCAGAAATATCCTTAACTGATAGCTCTGCCAACATATTTAAGACTAACTCTCGGTTGGTCATATTGTCCCTCAGATTCTCCTTTTTGAGGCTCTTCAATCGCTTATACTCCTTTGCAGTGTGGTCACTCCAAGTTTTGTAGATTATATCGGTAAGCGTGGCAAACTGTACACCTTCCTCCAAACCACAGCGTTTCCACTCGTCCGTAAGCTCCTTGCGTATTTCAATAGACTTAATACGCTGGTTAATCCAATTCTCAG
>CAYJOF010000208.1:1236-2946 GCA_964371765.1 uncultured Rikenellaceae bacterium | reverse complement strand
CTAATAAATTAAGAGTTGGCCAAAGATTAAGAATCTCATAAATATTTCATTGATATGACGCATAGAGAGCTTACACTTGAAGATATTGATTATAGAGTTTTTTTTGATACAAAGGACCCACTATTTGGTATGATAGTGCGTAAGTTTCCTGAAATGAAAATTACAGCACGAGGCTCTAAGATTAAATATTCTGCAAAGGATACAGCGCAGCTTGATTTATTTGAGAAGCGTATGCGTCAGGTAATTGACTATGTAGCAAAGTATGGACACTTATCCAGTGAGGTAGTAGATCAAATATTCAATGCCAAGAGCTTAGATAATTTGAAATCTATCAATAGCAGTAACAAGAATGCTCCTCAGGGCGATGATGTGATCATTTTTGGAAATAATGGTCTTGTGGTTCGCCCTCGTAGTGTGAATCAGAAGAGAATGGTTCAAAGTGTTGAGCAAAACGATATGATATTTGCTGTTGGACCTGCAGGAACAGGTAAAACCTATACTGCAATTGCAATGGCAGTACGTGCACTTAAAAATAGAGAGGTTAAGAGGATAATACTTACACGCCCTGCTGTTGAGGCGGGTGAGAAACTGGGTTTTTTGCCTGGTGATATGAAAGAGAAGTTAGATCCATATCTACAACCTTTATACGACGCACTCCACGATATGATTAATATCAAAAAATTGGGGGAGTATGTAGAAACCTCAGTTGTTCAGATCGTTCCTCTAGCATATATGAGAGGTAGAACTTTAGATAATGCTTTTGTAATCCTGGACGAGGCGCAAAACTGTACCATATCACAACTTAAGATGTTCTTGACACGAATGGGGCGAAATGCAAAATTTATTGTCACGGGAGATATGACACAGATAGACCTACCAAATCGTAGGGATTCTGGCTTGGAGAAAATTGTCGAGATGGTTGAGCCTATCGAAGGTATTGACGTTATAAGAATGGAAGGAGTTGATATTGTTCGCCACAAGCTGGTAAAACAGATAGTAGACGCATTTGAAAATAGTAAATAATATTTTAAAACACTAACGATTATGAGTAAAGCAGTAGTTAAAACAAACTTCAATTTTGAAGGTCAAAAAGATTTGTATGTAGGCAAGGTAAGAGACGTCTACAATATTAGTGATGACTACCTAGTAATGGTGGTATCTGATAGAATTTCAGCATTTGATGTTGTTCTACCTGAGGGCATTCCATATAAAGGACAAGTTCTGAACCAGATAGCAGCAAAATTCCTAGATGCTACGGCAGATATTTGCCCAAACTGGAAGATTGCATCACCAGACCCAATGGTAACTGTAGGACACCGTTGTGAGGGTTATCCTGTTGAAATGATCGTAAGAGCATATCTTACAGGTAGCTCGTGGAGAGACTACAAAGCTGGAGCAAGAGAGATTTGTGGTGTGCCAATTCCAGATGGAATGAAAGAGCACCAAAAATTTCCAACACCAATCCTTACACCATCAACCAAAGCTGAGCAAGGAGCCCACGATGAGAACATCTCACGTGAGGAGATTATCTCTCAAGGGTTGGTATCAAAAGAGGAGTATGAGCAGCTAGAAAAGTACTCATTAGCTCTTTTTGAAAGAGGTCAGCAGATTGCAGCAGAGCACGGACTTATTTTGGTTGATACAAAATATGAGTTTGGTAGAAAGGATGGTAAAATATATCTTATAGATGAGATCCACACTCCAGATTCA
>CAYJOF010000208.1:0-1226 GCA_964371765.1 uncultured Rikenellaceae bacterium | reverse complement strand
TTTCTACGCTGAGGGTTATCAAGAGCTTTTCGATAAAGATGAGCAACAGCGTCAACTATCAAAAGAGTTTGTACGTGAGTGGTTGATGGACAATGGTTTCCAAGGTAAGGATGGACAACAAGTTCCTGAGATGACACCTGAGATTGTAGAATCTATCTCGGAGCGTTATATCGAGCTATATGAGCAAATCATTGGTGAGAAATTCCTAAAGGCCGACGCTCAAAATATCGAAGAGAGAATTGAGAATAATATCAAGAATATGTTAGCTAGACTAGTATAAACCTAAACTAAAAATAGAGATGAAAAAATTAATTACAGTTCTGCTATTTATGGCAGTATCACTGGTAGGCTTTAGCCAAACAGCAGATAAGAGTGGTTATATCGTAAAAGTAGGGCAAATGGCTCCAGACTTTGATCTAATCGTAGATGGTGAGAAAACAATCAAACTTAGTGACCTTCGTGGTAAAGTTGTTATGCTTCAATTTACTGCTACGTGGTGTAGTGTTTGTATCAAAGAGATGCCTCATATCGAGAAGGATATATGGTTGAAACACAAGGATAACAAAGACTTTGCACTTTATGGTATTATGTACAAGCAAGGTGTTAAGGATGCTAAGATGATGGCAGAAAAAACAAAAACTACTTACCCTCTAGCAATTGACCAGAGTGGAGAGTTTTTCCACCTTTATGCTGCAAAGGGCGCAGGTGTTACTCGTAACATTATCGTTGACCAAGATGGCAAAATTGCCTTTATGACAAGACTATTTGTTGAGGAGGAGTTCGAAGGAATGAAAAAAACAATTAATGAGCTATTAGCTAAATAGTTACAATATGAGGTAGGCTCCCGATAGTCTGCCTCTTTTTTTATAAAATATATTATGGAGAAGCTAAAACAGATGTTAGCCCAAGGAGGGTATTCGTGTGTGGTAGAGAGTGGGGGAGAGATTCGCACATTCACTAGTAGAGGAGTGGCAGACCTGTATCTACTATGGAGAGACCACAATGAGTTTATGGCTGGGTGTAAGGTCGCCGACAAAATTATTGGGCGAGGTGCTGCTGCTATACTTATTGCTGGAGGATGCAAAGAGTTATACACTCACATCATTTCACAAGCAGCTCTAGATTTGCTAGAATCAAGCACAATTGAGGTAAGTTACAGTGAGGTAGTACCTCAGATTATTAATCGAGAAAAGAATGGTATTTGCCCAGTAGAGAGCCTATCTATG
>CAYJOF010000207.1:0-2953 GCA_964371765.1 uncultured Rikenellaceae bacterium | reverse complement strand
AATGGTTCTCGTCTATTGGTTCTGAAAATTCAAAAGGAACAAAGGTATTTGCTCTAGCAGGCAAAGTCAACAACGTAGGTCTTATCGAAGTACCTATGGGAACTACTTTGCGCGAGGTTATCTACGAGATTGGCGGAGGTATTAAGGGAGGAAAGAAGTTCAAAGCTGTGCAAACAGGTGGACCTTCTGGAGGTTGTCTTACTGAGAAGGATCTAGATTTAAAGATAGATTTCGATACTTTGGTTGGTGCTGGTAGTATGATGGGCTCAGGTGGTATGATCGTAATGGATGAGGATGACTGTATGCTATCTGTTGCTAAATTCTACCTAGAGTTTACCGTTGAGGAGTCTTGTGGCAAATGCGCTCCTTGTAGGGTTGGTAATCGCCGTTTGTATGAGATTCTCGAACATATATCTAGAGGTAGAGCAAATATGGAGGATCTTGAGCAGCTAAAAAATATGGCAAATGTAATCAAAGATACTGCCTTATGTGGTTTGGGTCAAACATCTCCGAATCCTGTTCTCTCTACTCTAAATAACTTCTATGATGAGTACCTCTCTCACGTGGTAGAGAAGCGTTGCCCAGCGGGCAGATGCAAAGAGTTGACTAACTATATTGTAAATCCTGAATTGTGTGTTGGTTGCACTGCCTGCGTTAGGGCGTGCCCAGTTGATGCTATCTCTGGCGAGAAGAAGGAAGCTCACACTATCAACCAGGATGTGTGTATGAGATGTGGTGTTTGTCTACAACGCTGCAAGTTTAAAGCAATTTATACAAAGTAAATTATGGCTAAGATAAAATTATATATTGACAATCAACCTGTCGAGGTTGAAGAGGGAACAACGATTATCGAGGCAGCAAAATCCATCGATATCACAATTCCATCTCTATGCTTTATGAAACTACCCCACTTCAACTATGAGAATAAACCTGCTGGTTGTCGTGTTTGTGTGGTTGACGTAAAAGGCAGGAGGAATTTAGCACCATCTTGCTCTACAAAATGTGAGGCAGGTATGGAGGTATCTACAAACACTGCTCGAGTTATAAATGCCCGATCGACTGTACTTCAGTTGATTCTATCGGATCACCCAAAAGAGTGTTTAACGTGTACAAAGGCTGGCCACTGCGAGCTTCAGGAGTGTTCAGTAAAATTTGGTATGCGCCATATTCCTGTTCAGCGATACGCAACTATCTCCCACTATCACAAAGACTCATCTCCATCAATTATTCGTGATGTGGATAAGTGTATAATGTGTCGTCGATGTGAGACTATGTGTAATAAGATTCAGACCGTTGGTGCTCTACATTCTGTTTTTAGAGGATTTAACGCAGTTGTCGCAACTGCATTTGAGCAACCTCTACTTGAGTCTACTTGTACATTCTGTGGTCAGTGTGTTGCTATGTGCCCTACTGCTGCTCTAACCGAGCAGGACAACACTCCAGAACTACTAAGACTACTAAATGACCCTGATACGATTGTGGTGGCTCAGACTGCTCCTGCCGTAAGGGTTGCCCTTGGTGAGAGTTTTGGAATGAAACCTGGCACGAACGTAACAGGAGAGATGGTTACAGCTCTAAAACGCCTAGGATTTGATTATGTTTTCGACACTGATTTCGCTGCCGATCTTACTATTATGGAGGAAGCAAGTGAGCTTCTTGACAGAGTAACAAAGGCTATGGCAGGCGATACCAGCGTAAAGCTACCTATCATCACCTCGTGTTGCCCAGCGTGGGTAAATTTCTATGAGACTAACTTCCCCGATATGTTAGACTACCCATCAACTGCTAAATCTCCTCAACAAATGTTTGGAGCAGTAGTGAAGAACTATCTAGCAGAGAAATGGGAAATTAGGCGCAAGAAGATAGCCGTTGTCTCAATTATGCCTTGCTTGGCTAAGAAGTATGAGTGTACTCGAAATGAGTTCAAGGAGGAGTATAGCCCAGATGTGGATCTTTCTATCTCTACAAGAGAGTTGGCATATCTGATAAAGGGTGCAAATCTTGACCTTAACACACTTCCAAAGGGTCACTTCGATGATCCCCTAGGCGAGAGTACTGGTGCAGCTGTAATCTTTGGTGCATCTGGTGGTGTTATGGAGGCTGCCGTGCGTACTGCATACGAATGGATCACTAAAGATACTCTCAAGGAGGTTGATTTCAAGGAGATTCGTGGAGATGAAGGTATAAGAATAAGAGAACTTGATGTTAATGGACTCACTCTAAAGATTGCTGTTGTTCACAGTCTTGGAAATGCTCGAAAATTGATGAACCAGATTAGAGCAGGGGAGATTGAACTTCACGCAGTGGAGGTAATGGCCTGTCCTGGAGGTTGTATCGGCGGTGGTGGACAACCACTACACTACGGAGATGTTAGCTTCATAAAAGCTCGTCAGGCTGCACTATACACCGACGACAGAAGCCAGAAGTTCCGCAAGTCTCACGACAATCCTTTCATAAAGAAGCTATATGAAGAGTACCTTGGAGAGCCTCTTGGTCATAAATCGCACCATCTGCTTCACACGAGCTACTCGTACAGACCTAATCGACTTCAAAAAGAGGATTAATAAACCAAAGGGACGCTCTCTTTGCATAAACTCTAAAGTTATAAATGTGGAGTTGGTCGGTATGGCTACTCCCTAAAACAGAAAATAATATGTGTGAAAATAGCTTAAGCAAAGCAAATAAAGATAAGATACGCAAAATATGCGATAGCTACAACAACGACCCAATGGAGTTGATTTCTATTCTGCATAAAACTCAGGGTCTATTTGGTTATCTACCAAAGGAGGTACAGGAAGAGGTAGCATTATGCCTCGACACCCCTGTCTCTAGAGTATATGGCGTAGTAACGTTTTACTCTTTCTTCACGATGAAACCTCGCGGAAAATACCCTATCTCAATATGTGCTGGCACAGCGTGCTATGTATGTGGTGTAGAGAGTGTAATTGAGGAG
>CAYJOF010000206.1:2742-2964 GCA_964371765.1 uncultured Rikenellaceae bacterium | reverse complement strand
ACGAAATGAATTTCTTTTGAATGAGGTATTGGGCGATGTTCTCGACGAACAGCAAAACCTCTCTACCATCAAGATAGCTGCTAGCAGTAATTTGAATCAGAGTAGCATCGATAATATAATAGTCTCAAATCGAACCAATAGAGTTATTCGCCTATCTGATGTTGCTAAGGTTACCTACAAGCAATCTCAACCGAGGAGTTACTACCGAATAAATGGACTCAA
>CAYJOF010000206.1:0-2656 GCA_964371765.1 uncultured Rikenellaceae bacterium | reverse complement strand
TGTTGCTAGCCTTGAGCAGAATTTTCCATCCGATTTCTCGATGATGTTGTCTTATGACTCCTCTGAGTATATCAAAAAAGAGTTGGATAAGATATATCTTCGTACTATTTACTCGGTGCTAATTCTCCTTGCCTTTGTGTTTATGGTTAGCCGTAGTTTGAGGTATACCTCAATCATTGTTGTAACGCTAGTAGTAAATATTCTCATAGCTTTTATCCTCTACTATCTTCTAAATCTTGAGCTGCATATATACTCCCTGGCAGGTATAACTGTTTCGTTGGGTATAATTATCGATACAGGAATTATGATGATTGATCATTACGGCTATTATCGTAATCGTAGAGTCTTCTTCTCTATTCTGGGTGCTCTTCTAACCTCAATAGGCTCTCTTATTGTGGTGTTCTTTCTGCCCGATGAGCAGAAACAGAACCTTACCGATTTTGCGCTAGTAATAATTATAAATCTATCTTTGTCTCTATTTATTGCTTATCTTTTTATCCGTTCGTTGATGGTTAAGGTCAAGATCAAAAGTTCGCAGAGAGTCAAGAGTATCTCCTATCGCAGGCGACTAGTCAAATTCTCGAATAAGTATATTCGCTATATCACATTTTGGCGTAAGAGAAAGTGGGTGTTTGTTGTCATAATTATTCTAATTTTTGGACTACCTATCAATCATCTCCCCACAGAGATAGATGTAGAGGATACCGAACATAAAGAACTAGCAGAGTATTACAATAAAACTATAGGTTCGAGTGTATATCAGGAGAGTATAAAACCAGTGGTTGATGTGGCTCTAGGTGGCAGTTTACGTCTCTTTACATCTCTTCTTTCGAACTATGGTGGTTATCGTGACCCCTCGGAGGTGAAACTATATATCAATGCAAGTATGCCCCAAGGCTGTACTATTCATCAACTCAATGAGGTGATTCTTTCGATGGAGAATTACTTGAGTCGTTTCGATGAGATAAAGATGTATCAAACATCAATATACTCTTCGGAATCTGCAAGAATAGTAGTGTCGTTCAAAGAGCCGCAAGGCCAATTCCCTTATGTGCTGTATGAAAATGCTGTACGCAAGGCAATAAATTTTGGAGGGGCAAGTTGGCGAATATATGGTGTTGGAAACAATCCCTTCAACAATAACATCTCTAGTGGATTCCAAACCTACAGATTTAAGTTAAAGGGCTATAATTATGATGCTCTTTATCAATACGCTCAACAGGTGATGGATACAATCACCACTAACAAACGTGTGTCCGATGCCTCTATCAACGACGACCTCTACTCTAGAGCCAAGCGTGAGATATATCTCGATTACAACAAAGAGCGTGTAGCTGCCAATAACTTAAATATTGATAGATATTTTCAATATCTAAGAAACCAGCTCTTCAACTCTTCGTTTGTTAGAATACCTCAAGAGGATGGTATGGTTGGAATGGTTCTTAAATCTAATGAATCTGAGAGCTTCGATGTGTGGAACGCTCGTAATAGTCTGGTTCAGGTAGATTCTCTATCCTTTAAGCTTGATAATTTTGGCACAATTGATCAACGAAGTACTGGAATTGATATAGAGAAAGAGAATCAGGAGTATATACTTTATGTAGGATATAGTTTTGTTGGAAGTGGCAAACTAGCAAATAATTTTCAGGATAAAGTAGTTGAGACATTTACCGATGAGGTGCTACCAATTGGTTTTACAATTACCGAAAATGTATGGGGTAGATGGCGACTTGATGATTCAACTCAATACTACCTTATTCTCCTTGTGGTGGTGATAATATACTTTATCTGCGCCATAATGTTCGAGAGTCTTCTTAAGCCTTTAGCAATTATTCTTCTTATACCATTATCATTTACAGGACTCTTTTTGACCTTCTATTTTGGGGGATTTTTCTTCGACCAAGGAGGATATGCAGCATTTGTGTTGTTGAGTGGTTTGGTTGTTAATGCAGGTATCTATATAGTCTATGAGTATCAGATGCTGTCAACTGCGCTTAATAGCGCAACTCCAAGAACATACGTAAAGGCATTTAATAGAAAGATAATCCCAATATCACTTACCATTATATCTACCGTTTTGGGTCTTCTTCCCTTTATAATGGAGGGAGATAAAGAGGTTTTTTGGTTCTCTTTTGCAGTAGGGTCAATTGGAGGTATCCTATTCTCGCTTATAGCAATTTGGATATTCCTACCAATTCTCATACCCCTCAAACGCTAGAGTGATTTTTATAATATAGGTTTTTGGTTGCTTAATAAATTATACTTTTTAGGATTTGTCAAAACCATGTAGCGATAGTTTTGAAATATGTTAAATATAGATTATCTTTGTAAATATTAATAATGAATATTATGGCAAGAGGAAAAACAATAACTCTATTTCTAATAGACGGAGATGCAAACGGGCGCATAATGTGCGAGTTGTCTAATTGGACAGGTGTTGCATATAAAATTTCACGTACCCAAGTTAAAAACTCAGATGATCGCAATGACTTGAAGCAGGCAGGAGTTTACTTATTGTTTGGTAGTGCAGGAGATAAGAAGCTTGCGTATGTAGGTGAAAGTGAAAATGTCTATAAACGCTTATGTCAACATAGTGAAGATGAGAAAAAGGATTTTTGGAATGAAGCTGTCATATTCGTAAGTAAGGATAAAAAAC
>CAYJOF010000205.1:0-2979 GCA_964371765.1 uncultured Rikenellaceae bacterium | reverse complement strand
ATAATATTTAATACTAAATTGTATTTGTAGGGTCTCGTCGCACAAAACATACTCTTTGAAATAATTATAATTATTTGTAACTTTGTGGCGAATTAAATTTTTATAGAAATGAACTTATCAATTAGTAGAGATATAGCCGAGAGCTTATTGCGTATCGAGGCAGTTAAGTTGAGCCCTGAGAACCCTTTCACTTGGGCTTCGGGATGGAAATCGCCAATCTATTGCGACAATCGCAAAACTTTATCGTTCCCAAAGGTTCGTAAGCAGATATGCAACTCTTTTGTGGAGATCATCAAGCAGAAGTTCCCAAAGGTGGAGGTGATTGCTGGTGTGGCTACCGGTGCTATTGCACACGGGGTGTTGGTTGCAGAGCAACTAAACAAACCATTCATTTATGTGCGTTCAGAGGCTAAAAGTCACGGCCTTACCAACAAGATCGAAGGAAACTTCAAGCGTGGCGACAAGGTGGTTGTGATTGAAGATCTTATCTCGACAGGGGGTAGCTCATTGGCAGCTGTTGAGGCTCTTCGCGAGGCTGGTGTAGAGGTTTTAGGTATGATGGCTATCTTCACCTACTCTTTCCCTCAAGCTGAGGAGAATTTCAATAAAAAAAATTGCAAGGTTTTAACTCTAAGCAACTACCCTACTCTAATTGAGGTAGCAAGCGAGATCGATTATATCAAACCAGAGTACACAGAGACTATCTCAAAATGGAGAGAGAATCCATCTGAGTGGGGAAAGTAAGCAGCGGTATGACAGAGTACGTAAGTAAACAGGTTCAGATAAACAAACCTGAGAGTATGGTATATGAGGCACTATGTAGTTTCGACAACTTCACCCCTGTGCTAAAGGATAGGGTCGAGGAGTGGTGTGCTACTGAAGATAGTTGTTCATTCAAGGCAAAAGGTTTTACCGTAAAGCTGCGAATGGTTGAGAAAACTCCAAATAGTCTAATCAAGATTGGAGGCGAGGATATGCCCTTTGAGTTCTTCTTCTGGGTTCAACTAAAGAGCGTTGATGCCTATGACACTCGTATGAGATTGGTCCTTAAGGCAAAGCTCAATACGATGATGAAGATGATGATTGGCAAAAAAATTGATGGTGCACTAGATCAAATTGCAGAGCAGATTGCTATGGGATTCAATGCAAGATAGTGCAGCTTGTGTGTTATTATGAGTGATTGAGGGGGATGGATTGAGAGATTCAGTCCCCCTATATGTTTATGTTGAGAGATTTTTTTAAAATATTTTTGTCGGTAATTCTGCTGAGCTCCTGCAACGGTGAGTTTGCGGCAGGAGAGGATTTTATGCAGCTTGTGGAGCAGGATCTAAACAAACGAGCCCAACAATATAGCGACAGCCCCTATTTTGAGATTTTCGATAAAGATAATATACCTCAACAAAAGAGAGAGGCACTACAAATGCTCTACGCATATATGCCACTTGCAGACCTATATAACTACCCTGCTGAACTTTTTGAAAAGAGCGTGGATTTCACGCTTAGCACCCGAAGCAGTTCCAGTTGGGGAGAGAGCGTACCCGATTCGATATTTATGCGCTACGTTCTACCTCTGAGAGTAGACAGCGAACCACTAGATTCAACACGATATGCTATGCTGGGTTCTCTATACAGCACCGTGAGGGGTCTTAGTATGGAGGATTCCGTACTAGCGGTTAATTTGTGGTGTTCTCAAAGCGCTGAACTATCAGAGGATTCTCATCCTGCCCTATCGCCACAAACAGTAGTTAGAGCAGCGATTGCAAACGAACAGGAGCTTAACATTCTATTGGTGGCAGCTCTGCGTACTGTTGGGATTCCTTCAAGGCTTGTCAAGAGTGAGAGTTGGAGCCAAAGAGATAAGAGGAGCTACTGGTGTGAGGTGTGGATAGATGGCAAGTGGTTTGCGCTTTCGGCTAGCTATCCTCAGCCAAAACTAAATACTGGATGGTTTAATTCACCTAATCAAAACGGTTTAGCTCTATTTTCCGACAGTTTTGGCCCACTAGACTCTACAGTGAAGATTCTCAAGAGAACTCCCATTTCTTCTAGGGAGTTACTAACAGCTAGGTATCTCAAACCAAGGAAATTAACCCTAGGGGTTGAGAATAGCCAAAAGCATCGAGTGGACGAATACAATATTAAACTATTTGGATTTGCTGGGGCAAGAGTTATTCCTATTTTCGAGGGCGAGAACAGTTCTGAGGCTGAGACTGTATATGCAGATATTGCAGCTTGGGCGAGCCACAACAGTGAATGGGGTATATCCTCGATCGACTCTATATCTGCAATTCACTCACAGACAAGCATTGGCAGCCAAAACTCCAAACGAATAGTATTTGAGATGAACCTCAACAAACCCAACAATTCGTCCATCCTTATACAAAAACAGATAAGTCCAGCACAAGACACTAGCTATATAAGGAGCATTGAAGAGGCAAAAAAAGTTCAGCAGCAGTATGTTGCGAATTTTATTAGCGACGATGACATTCGCAAAATAGCAAGAGAATTAGGCTACAATTACAGCGATATTTCGAAAGTGATTGTTCACAGCAGAGGCAATTGGGACACTATTGCCGATATTTTGAGATACGCCGCAGAGCGAGACCTACGAACCTCGGTGATGAACCTCCTATCGTCCATCCCATCTAAGCTACTATATCAAGCCTCTTTTGATCAACTAAAGAGCCATTTGGATCACTCGCCAAGCTCAATCTACCGCTCATATCGCAAAGATTATATCCTTGCACCAACTGTTGCAAACGAGCCGATCTCGATATATAAAGAGCAGTTTCAAAGAGAGTTTGGAGACGAATTTCGCAATAGAGCCTTGAAAAATCCTATGGTGATTGTTGAGTGGATTCGACAAAACATCAAACTCAACAATGACTACAACAGCTCCTCTACCCCAATATTGCCACTTGCTGCCTATACAGCTAAGGAGGCAGATGAACACTCACGAGATATACTGTTTGTAGCAAT
>CAYJOF010000204.1:0-3001 GCA_964371765.1 uncultured Rikenellaceae bacterium | reverse complement strand
CATTTACAATATAGTTCTCAGATAGGTTTAGCATTGAATTAAGTTCAATTTTGTCTTTTGGGTGAGCGATCAAAATAATAAAATCATTACCGTTTCTTACCCTTAAGAATACTGGCGTATCGTCCTGAAAATCGTATGAGAATTTGAATGACCCATCCTTGCTTGTGCGTGTAGAGTCAATAAATTTAATAAGATTGGGAGTCATCTCCTCAAGGATTATATTGCTGTTCTTTACACCAGCAAATTTACCAGAAACTGTGGCCTTATCGGACGAACAAGATATTGCTATAAGAAGCGTTATGGCTAGTAATGCAATTTTGTTTAGTGTTGTCATATTGTGTATCTATTATTTCAAACGAAAGCCTACCTTTTTGGTAAACTTTTGCAAAATTAGGCTTTTTTTTCGAAAATCCAAAAAAATAATTCTTCCATTTTCTGATCCTAAGCTTTAAAGTTGGTAATATATTTGCCATAAAAGATTTACGTTGTTAGAATTAATGAATTTTTATCCTTTGCCCTAATCTATAGATAAGAAGTGCTAGTAGCCTTGATTTTGGTATTTAAATAAAATATAGTATCTTTGTAGCTTAGAAAATAAGAGAAGTGATATGAGTGCTAAAACCAAAGTATTATACGTCTGCAATAAATTGAAGCCGTACCTTGAAGAGGATTTTTAGTCGGATTTGTGTAGAAATTTACCACAAATGATGCAGGAAAAAGGTATGGATATCCGTACTTTTATGCCAAGATTCGGTGTAATTAACGAACGTAGACATCAACTACACGAAGTTATTCGCCTTTCGGGCAAGAATATCCTAATCAATGATTGTGATCATCAACTAGTAATTAAAGTTGCTAGTATTATGTCTGCTAGAATGCAGATATACTTTATAGACAACGATGATTATTTTCACCGCAAAATGCTCCTGACTGAGAGCACAGGAGAGTATTGTGCCGATAACGACGAAAGGATGATGTTCTATGCTCGTGGTGTGTTGGAGACAATCTCAAAATTGCAGTGGAGTCCAGACATAGTTCACTGTAATGGTTGGTTTAGTGTAATGGCTCAAATATTCGCTCGCACAATCTACACCGACAATCCACTATTTGCCAAATCTAAGATCGTACTATCGCTTTTTGATGAAGGATTTACAGATGATTTAGATTCAAATATTATTGAAAAACTTGAAGAACAAGGTTTGCAAAAATCAGATATTAAAAATTTTTCTGGCCTATCATATACTAATTTAATGCAATTTGCGTTAAATTATTGTGATAGACTAATCCTTCCTGTTGAGGGGGTTGGCGGCGAGATAGCCGAAATAGCCAAACAGATGGGTGTTGAGATATCGTATATAGAGGACGAAAATATTGCAAATGCTTATAAAGAGATTTATGAAGACGTACTTTCAAAATAAACTTTCAAAACTACTGCTATCCTTAGCGGTAGTTTCTGCTATTACCCTTAGCTGTACTAACTACAATAACGAGCTTGGTAACAATATCATACCAGAGAATGATAAGTTGACAATTATTGTTGACACTATCGATGGTTTTGATATTCACACAAACTCTGTCGACTCGTTCAAAGTGAACACAATGCTGTATGGATATATGGGCTCTATGATCTCTTCAAGATTAGGAAGGGTAGACGCTGCCTATACAACAGAACTATTCACAACCCTAACAGGTACAGAAGTAGATCTAGTAAATGACTATGTCATTGATAGTGCCATCCTATATATGAAATTGAATAACTATATCGGCAACCCTGATTACCCTGTTACAATTGATATGTATGAGCTCAATAAAAACTTTAGAGAGCCCACCAATAACGTATATGATATATACGCACCTGAGGGTTACGACGATCCCTATTATTCGAATTTCGACTATCAGAACTATATCGAAGATAAGCCTCTTATGAGTTTCACGATTACCCCTTCAGAGGTCTTATCATCTACTGATCAAACATTTATAGCTGATCTGCCTGAGGAGTTTGTGTCTAAATTCCAAAACCTTACTAGTGAGGACTACGATCAAGATTCAATTTTTAGAAAAATATTTAAGGGTGTCTGTTTTGTACCTAGACAAACCTATGGCGATGGTGCAATCTTAGTCTTCGACCCTAATGCTTCGAGTCTATATTTTCAGGGATACGATAAGCAAAAATTCGAGGAAGAGGGAGAAAAAGAAGATGGTGCATTTACAATTGAGTTTACTCATATAAGTAATTATGAGCTCTATAATCAAGCTGTTACCACTCTTAGCAACGACGTCACTTGGGCTAGTGCTACAATCGGTATCGATCCAGAGTTAATTAATGACACTCTTAATAGTCACGAAAAATCTTATGTTGGTGGATTGGGAGCAGCAATGACTCAGCTTACTTTCCCAATTGAAAAGATACATAAGCTTCAAGACCAACTGCCAGTATCTCCGTCGGCTCAGATTATTGTAACCAACGCAGTACTTGAGATACCTATAACTAATAACAGTATAGGTTCGCTGAATTTTTCGCTCTCTGGAGTAGTTGCGACTTACGATTTTCCTGCCAGTATCTATATCCCAGATATTGATTTGGATGGCTCAAACGATGATTATGGATTTGGTGGGCAGTTAGATCGCTCACATAAATTCTACACACTAAACATCACTAGATATATCCAAGCTTTGTTAAACAAAGATACAGAGGATTATGTTTTAGATATCTCTGGTGATCCACTTTCAGCAATGTTCGAAGATAAACTTACCACAATAGAGAACTATAACAAGGAGGGGATAAAATTGCGAATAACATACGCTGTTTCAAAATAATTTGGCAAGAGCATAAAGAAGTTTATAATTATATATGGCAGAAAATTTAGTGATTGTTGAGTCACCAGGAAAGGTGAAAACAATCGAAAAGATATTAGGTAAAGAGTTTATCGTTAAATCTAGTATAGGTCACGTTAGAGATCTTCCTAAGAAGGGGATTGGTGTTGATGTGTCTAATGGATTT
>CAYJOF010000203.1:0-3013 GCA_964371765.1 uncultured Rikenellaceae bacterium | reverse complement strand
ATTTTTTGTATTTGTTTTGTGTGGATAAGTTTGACTATCTTTGCAGGCAAATAACACACTACTATGAAAAAAATAATCTTTATTGTTATCTCAGCACTATCTATGTTCCTATCTCCAGCTCTATCTCTATTGATGGGCATTGTATTAGTTTTTATTCTTGGGCATCCATACGAGGGCAAAGTGTCGAAAATTGCTTCAACACTCCTAAAGGTGGCAGTTGTGGGTATTGGCTTTGGTATGAATATCATCGATTCACTACGAACCTCATACGAAGGAATTATATTTACCATCTTCTCGGTGTGTTTGGTTATGGCAGTAGGTATGCTCTTGGGTAAGAGTATGGGCGTAGGTCGTAATGTTCGCTATTTGGTAGCCTCTGGTACGGCAATTTGTGGAGGTAGTGCTATTGCGGCTGTTGCGCCAGTAATACGCTCTAAACCAAGTGAAACATCTATGGCATTAGGCGTTATTTTTCTGCTCAACGCTATTGCAATGATTGTTTTTCCTCCTCTAGGTAAGTGGATTGGGATGAGTCAAAGTGATTTTGGTATGTGGGCTGCAATTGCAATCCACGATACTAGTGCTGTTGTAGGAGCAGGAAGAAGTTATGGCGAGGAAGCTCTCCAGATAGCTACTACAGTTAAAATGTCAAGAGCGTTGTGGATAATTCCACTATCGTTAATAACAGCCTATATCTTTAGAGAGAAATCAACTCCAGAGGCAGGAGCTGAGAAGCAAAAGATATCTATCCCTTGGTTTATCTTCTTGTTCATCCTAGCAATGATAGTAAATACACTATTCCCACTTGGAGATACTGTATCAACTCTCCTAAAGGAAGGATCTCACTCGATACTGAGCTTAACATTA
The DNA here is from genome assembly GCA_964371765.1 of uncultured Rikenellaceae bacterium. Classification (GTDB taxonomy): domain Bacteria; phylum Bacteroidota; class Bacteroidia; order Bacteroidales; family Rikenellaceae; genus JADFUS01. The sequence goes on along the minus strand of CAYJOF010000203.1, from coordinate 2,146 downwards.
TTTTTGATAGGATCAACACTATCTATTAAAAATATTAAGGATGCAGGCACAAAGCCAATCCTTTTGGGAGTGGCTTTGTGGGTATTGATCTCTGTTGTGACTCTAGCTATTCTACTGCTGTTCTAGTTGTTGTTGTTATTGTCAAAAATAGTTAATAGCTCCTTAGCAGCTACATAAGAACTGATTTGATTGCCTAGAATCTTATCGATATAGCCCTTTAGTGCCTCTTCTACGGCTGGATTGTGATAGAATCTATCCGACAAGGCGGTGTTGATTGTGTCATACATTCTATACTTCTCTTGCTCACTTCTGTTCTCTGCGAAATATCCGTTTGATTTAGTGGTATTCAAGAAATTTTCGATAGCACCCCAAATATCCATCAATCCTAATCCCTCTAGCGAGGAGCAAGTGAAAACTTTAGGGCGATGTTGACTCTTAGGCATAGGGAAGAGTTGTAGAGCGTTTACAAAATGTGAACGAGTAAGCTCTGCTGCAGTCTTATTGTCTCTGTCTGCTTTGGTGATAGCAACAATATCTGCCATCTCCATAATTCCTCTTTTTATTCCTTGTAGCTCATCGCCTGCCCCCGAGATCTGCAACATTAAAAATATATCGACCATCGAGTGAACAACTGTCTCGCTCTGCCCAACACCAACTGTTTCAATAAAGATAACATCGTATCCTGCTGCCTCGCATAGAATGATAGTCTCTCGAGTCTTGCGAGCTACTCCCCCTAGAGATCCAGCCGATGGACTAGGGCGAATAAATGCACGTGTGTTGTGAACAAGAGTCTCCATTCTGGTCTTGTCTCCAAGAATCGATCCGTTGCTTCGTTCGCTAGAGGGATCAATTGCTAGAACTGCCAATTTGTGGTTAAGTCCAGTCACCATATTTCCTATTGCTTCGATAAAGGTGCTTTTTCCTGCGCCTGGTACGCCTGTAATGCCGACCCTTACAGATTTTCCTGAGTATGGTAGGCAGCCCTCTATCACCTCTTGAGCTTGTGCATGATGTTCAGGTAGTAGACTCTCCACAAGAGTGATAGCCTTGCTAAGGATAGTCATATCACCTGCTATAATGCCATCAATATATTGTTGTGTTGTAAGCCTCTTGCGCTTTGGTTTAGTGTAGTGAGGATTTACAACATCAGGCTGTGAGATTCCTTTTGCTACTTTCAGAGCTGAGTTTAGATCCAGCTTTGATCGTTGGTTTTCGAAATGTTCCATATATCTAATTTATTTTTTTATCTTTGTAGACTTTTATCCTACAAAATTAATGGATAAGATAGAGAAAAGCAAATAAATTCTACAATTAATGAGTCAGATTAGCCAAGAGTATGGAATGAATAGGAAGATCATAAAGCTTACCATTCCAAATATCATATCAAACATATCTGGACCACTATTAGGTATGGGTGATCTTGCTATAGTGGGCTCAATTGGCGACAAATCATATATAGGCGCTATTGCTATTGCAACAATTATTTTCAATTTCGTATACTGGGGTTTTGGTTTTCTGAGAATGGGTACAAGTGCCTTTGCCTCTCAGGCTATTGGATCTCGCGATCTTGAAGAGTGTACTCGTGTGATGGCCAGAGGTTTGATTGTAGCCTCGATAGCGTCGAGTGTAATAATGCTTTTGCAGTATCCCATCTTCAGCTTATCTGCCGAGATTATGAATACAACATTTGGGCAGCACCTGCTACGCTTATGCTCTACGTATTTAAAGGATGGTTTATCGGGATGCAAAATTCAAAAACGCCTATGTGGGTGTCCATAGGGGTGAATCTAGTAAACATTCTGATGAGCCTTATGTTTGTATTTGTGTTTGATATGGGTATTGCAGGTGTGGCAATGGGTACTGTTATTGCTCAATATTTTGGCTTAGCTTGTTGTGCGTTTATAGTATATAAATACTACTCAAAGCTACTTAAATATATTGATATTAGAGGTAGTCTAAACGCAAAGGCGATGATAAGATTCTTCTCTGTAAATAGCGATATTTTCCTCAAAACGGTGAGTATGATAGTTGTGTTTACTTACTTCACCTCAGCCAGTGCTACGATGGGGGAGAGTGTACTTGCTCTGAATACTCTTTTTATGCAGCTCTTTACTCTCTTCTCATATATTATGGATGGTTTTGCGTA
>CAYJOF010000202.1:0-3040 GCA_964371765.1 uncultured Rikenellaceae bacterium | reverse complement strand
TACTAAAGGTACGTGAGTATTTATGAGAGCTAGGAAGTGTCAAAAATGTTTTTGAGACAATTTCGTTATTTACATTCTATCCTCTAGGGAGTTAACTATCTGCCCATCAAACAGATTAATAATCCTGTGAGCATACTTACTATCTCTCAAAGAGTGAGTTACCATCAAGATAGTAGCCCCCTCGTCGTTAAGTTCACTTAGGAGTGTCATAACCTCCTTACCGTTCTTCGAGTCGAGGTTACCCGTAGGCTCATCGGCTAGGATAATCTTTGGACTAGAGACCAGCGCACGAGCAATTGCAACACGCTGTTGCTGACCGCCCGATAGTTGTTGAGGGAAGTGAGCCGAGCGATGAGAGATTGCCATACGCTTTAGAATAGCATCAACCATCTCCTTGCGTTTCTTTGCAGGTATTCGCTGATAGATAAGCGGCAGTTCTACATTTTCAAATACACTCAACTCATCGATAAGGTTGAAACTCTGAAACACAAAGCCAATATTACCTTTACGCATCTTTGTGCGTCCGCTCTCACTTAGTTGCCCCATCTCCACCTCGTCAAGCTTATAGCTACCCGATGTGGGATTGTCGAGCAATCCTAGGATATTCATAAGGGTAGATTTACCACAGCCCGAAGGTCCCATAATGGCTACAAACTCACCTTGTTTAATCTCTAAAGAAACTTTGTCTAGTGCAACAGTTTCAATCTCTTCTGTTCGGAAAACTTTTTCCAAATTTTCTACTTTAATCATAGTTTTAAATTTTAATGTTTATAATTGCTTTATTTTACTCAAATACGATTCTGTACACTAATCAAGATAATCCTCAGCTGTACGGTGCATCAACCAATCTACACTTTCATACGACCAGTTGATACCCAGTCTAACCATAATGATATTTTTCTTTCTATTAATGTACAAGATTTGGTCGTTAATACCATAAGCATAGTTCTCTCCCTCTAGGTAATAACGCCCCTCCCAGTGGTGCTCTTTTTTAGATTTATGTTCCCAGTAGTATCTTAAATTCTCTGGAACCTGAAGTTCATCGTATCGTTTCACAATCGATGTTGAATCAGGAAAATAATATGAACCATCTTTGTCTCGTATGGACGCATCATTCATATACCAACACAAGCTATAACCCTTGTTTGAGGCATCTGCTGTAAGTGATTGTTCAACCCACTCCTTACTTACTATCTGCTGCCCGTTCCACTCTCCACCGTTAAGATACAGACGCCCGATCTTTGCTAAATCCATAACGTTAGAATTGAACCCTGCGAAGGTCTTTGCCGAACGGTTTCTAGGGTCGTCCAGAGCAATCGTACCATCTCTTTCCATACCCAGCGGTTGCCAAACATTTTCGTGTGCGAATTGGGCTAAGGGCATATCTATAACACTCTCAATTACCAAACCCAACACAGTTGTAGCCATACTTATATAATCGTGCTCAGTTCCCGGTTCGCTTCTAAATTTAAGTTTTTTCACTTGTGCCATTTGATTTGTACCATAGTACAATTTTGCAGTCCCTTTGAATGGGTTAATGTAGTTCTCTGGATGTTTTATGCCAGATCTCATATCTAGTAGATGTCTGATTGTTAGTTTTTTGAACATAGGATCTGCATCGTTTAGCTCCATGAGGTATTTAGTAACGGGGTCGTCTATGCTCTCTATTAATCCTTTGTCGACTGCTATGCCACACAGCAGTGAAGTAATAGATTTTGAGACCGAGAATAACATAACATCGGTATATCTGTCGAACTGTCCTCTATACCTCTCATATTTTATGGTGTCGTTCTGTATAAGGATAAACGCACCACCATTCTTACCATTAATTATTGTTGAATCAATTAGCTCATCATAGGTAAATACCGCATTAGTTCCTGTATTACGTAATCTAAAATTATCTAACTTAAACTCTCCTTCAAACTCCTTGAAATGAAAAGGATTATCGCTTTTGTGGATAGTGTCTTGTGTAAATATTTTGTAATCATCTGCTTCGGGTCCCCAATGAACTAGTCCTCGAGACAGAGTTGTACAAGATAGTACTGTTGCAGCGAGTGCAATCAAAATTAGTAATTTATTAAAATTTCCTACTTTAATCATAGTTTTTACATTTATGTTTGCTATTAGTTATATCTTTCCAATTAGTTTGATATACCCCCTACTTGCCAACTCCCAAGTGAGCAAAGCAGTAAAGATAATGATTAAGACCATCACCGAGAATACTCCCGATGCAAAGATCCACCACGCCACATCTACTCGTTGAACAAAGAACGAAAGAAGCATATCGATTGCCAAGTATGCAACGGGGATAGCAAGTAGCGAAGCAATAATCGCTGGGATGACTACCCTGCGAGCCACAACAAGAATTATCTCCCACACCTCCGAGCCATGAACTCTGCGCACCACAATCTCTCTACGACGATTATTAATATCGGTTTTGATGTAGCTTACAACTCCTAGCACCGAGATGATAATGAGAATAAGAGCCGCTATTGAGATGTAGGTTCTAACATCGAATACATCTTGATACTCCTGTTCAATAAGCTCTGTATATGGTCTAACAACTATGTTTTCGTTGTTGATTGTGCTTTTAGTAAGTTGAGCTATCTCATCGAGTTGCGCTCGATTAAAACTCTCTGCACTACTTCTCAGGGTAAGTTCAGGCAAACCCGACCAAAAACCATTCTTAATTACAGTCGGTTGTACTCCCTGATATAGAGAGTGATAGAAGTTTTCCATTACACCTACTGCCTCAGCCTCTTCAATATTTAATTTGCCATCTCCTAGTTGATGCGATGTTAGCTCAATAAGCTCTTGATTTACCACAGCATCTGTACCATTCCACGATTCATCATATTGATCGATCTCTTTCCAAGTGTCGATACTTCCGCCGACAATCTCAATACCATAGGTTTTGAAAAAATCCTTATCAGCAACCGCCATTCTGGCCGAAAGCAACAACTCTCCACTTTGATTATAAATCGCTGTACCACCCCAACCCATATTAATTGCATTTGTAGTTACCGTTACACTCTCAACA
>CAYJOF010000201.1:0-3050 GCA_964371765.1 uncultured Rikenellaceae bacterium | reverse complement strand
AGGGAACAATAATTTACAACTCAACTAAGGATTATATTACCTCTATTTCTTTCGACAAAGGTTATAGAGATTATGGACAGAGGGTATACCAACCAAGCCCCGACACTCTTGAGTCTGTGACCCAAGAAGAATTGATCATAACCTTTGAACAAAAAGATGGAGTGATCTATCCTCAAAGTGCAACCTACTCGATAGATTGGGTAGAGCCTCAGGGGAAAGTGTCAAGCTATATAGATAGAGTACCACTTAGAAAAGATGCCATTGGCACAAAAACTCAGCGGTGGGAGAAAATTATATTCTCTAACCAACAAGCTCTCGACGACAATGCAGCGAAAAAATGTGCACTATCAAAGAGAGTTGGAGAGTGGAGCATCAGCGGACAGAAAGCTCCATATCTGGCTCAAATGTGGGAATCCGTTGAATTTGAGGGCGTGAATTTCGAGAAAATCACAGAAAAACTCTCTACTTCCGAGAGCAGTTTGATTCAGCAAGCTCAACACAACGGATTTAATCTGCTACCAACGGACCACAGTGGTAGTATAATTGACGAAGAGGGCAGAATTGCTCACGAAGAATATATCAAATGGGAAAAAGAGAATAGAAGAAAAATATTTACATCAAAATTAGAGAGATATAAAATACTTTTTGGGAAACCTCACAAATTCGAATCTCAATTACTAGAATCTTTTAATCCACAATAGTTATTATTATGATAATGAAAGTAACGATAGCAATGCTTTTATTATTGGTATTAGGATGTGCCAATAACAGTAAACAATATGAAGATATTGAGTACAAAAACATATCTAAAATTTCGGATATGGCCTACACTTTAGATTCCGTGATTATTGTTGACGACCAAATTTCCTTGACTGGCTTATGGAATATCTCAGCAAATAGACTTATATTTTCAGACGAATACCTCCCTCAGTTAGTTGAGTATGATCTAAACGGAAAACGAATAGACCTAAGACTTAGACACGGCAGAGGACCTAACGAGATTAGTTCTGTTATTCTTCACACAGCCATAGGCAAGGATGGCACAATGATAGCTCACGAGGGGAATAATTTGATATACTTCATCGACAAAAATTTCAATATCGACAAGAAAGACAGGCAGTTCCTTAGCCCAATCGACACCGAGGAACTAAACTCGCTATTGCAGAATGCCGACCCTAAATCTTTGTCTATGTATGACTATGATTTTGATTCTCCTAGAATGCTTTATACAGATCAAGGCAATATTATCTTCCCAGTTGTTAGCGAACATATCAATTTCAACCCATTCGTTGGCGATGTACAAAACTACTACGACAATGCACCAATTTTGGGTGTCTACAATATGGAGAGCGGCAGAATTGAGGAAATTTTCGGATCTTACCCTCCAAGTTTCGACAACAAGAGATTCCCCGGACATCTAATCTCCCTACTTTTCACCCAGAGAAATAGTGATATTATATATGGGTTTAGATGTGACCCGAATATATATGTAATGAATTCCGACAGAGATGTAGAGCGTGCTTTTGGTGTTGCTGCCAAGTCGCTAGAAAAGGTTGAATACCCCGTCCATCAAGATATTGACTCCGCCCTAGGAGAAAGAAACAGAGACCTAAGAAATGAGGGTTACTACACTGGAATACTATCTTCGGGCGACTACATATATCGCTCATACAAAAACCCTAAACAAAACGGAGGCGGAATACAAATATACCAAAATGATATTTTGATTAGAGACATACCAACACACACAGCACCGACATTAGTAGGTGCAGACAACAGCAGAAGAGTGTGGTTATCTACACCACCTGACGAAGACAATGAACGTGTGATGCTATATCGACTCAAGATTTAAGGTAAACTAAAATTATAAGAATTATGAAATTACAGATAGGAGCAACAATGAGCATAATAATTTTCATAATTATCAGCTCAATAAGCTATGCACAAGAAAATACTAGCCTAGAGTTCACCACCAAAAGATTTCTAAATCTTGGCGATGTGGAACATGGAAAAATTTTCAAACAAGAATTTAAATGTATTAACAATAGTTCAAAAGCAGTAGTTTTTATTGACTCATACAAATCATGCACTTGTACGGATGTTGAGATTTCTAAAGAGGTGCTAAAACCAAATGAGGAGGGAGCTATAATCCTAACTATTGATACTACAGGCAAAAATGGATACACAATATTCAATGCTGGTATAACAACAAACGAAGGGGAAAACTATGTTCTCAAAATTACCGCAAACGTAGAAAAAAAACAATAAATTAAAGTAGCATTTTCTGTTCGTGCTTTTTTCTCAAAAAAGCATTAACAAACTTTCATATAAAATAAAAGGATATTTCTACACCTACAAGTTCTAAGGACTACCAAAGATTGAATTTTGCCCCTAGAGGGGGCAAAAGCACTGCAAGTGCCGTAATTCAAGCATACTTTCCCTTTACTTCAACTGAATCTCGCTTACGCTTGATTCGCTACGTCCTCACTACCGTTGCGGTAAACGCTTTTTTAAAAAAAGCGCACTTCGCTACGCTCGTTGGCAAAAACACGCCCTCGCTTACGCTTGTGCGAGCTTAGAGTTCCGAAACGTGCTTGGAGGGTGCACCGTGGTTTGTATTGAGGATAAGCAAGGGATTGATTAGGCAAAGTAAGGAAAAGATGAGGTGAAGTAAGGCAATGGAATCGCAAAGAGAAAAGGCGGACAAGAAAACCCACAATCGCCTCAACCAGCAGCGGCACAGACGCTGCCGAAATGCTGCTTATAAGCAGCGTTTCGAATTTTTGCCAGAGCTAGGTGGTTCAGTGATGATAGGCTGAGCGTCTTGCACAGCATCTTTGAAACATCCCATAGAACCGCTCGCACGCGTACGCTCTAGTACGCTTTGCAACACGAACCTAAGCGATATTCCAAAGCTACCGCACAATACATCTCAGCTGAAGAGGGTGAGGTTAAGTTAAGCAATGATTAGGAAAGGAAAGGAAAGGAAAGGAAAGGAATAGTAAAGAAAAAAAGGCGGACAAGACAAACCCACAATCGCCACAATCAGC
>CAYJOF010000200.1:0-3051 GCA_964371765.1 uncultured Rikenellaceae bacterium | reverse complement strand
CAAGCTCAACCTTAACGGCAACCTCATCACGTTGGAAATATTTAGCAAATAGACCCCAAGCGGTATCCAACATCTCATCGATATCAATATTGATATCGATCGAGAGCAGCTCCTTCGAGTAGTCGTAGGCAAACTTCAACGAACGTTCGTCGTAGTCCGACAAATCGAAACCATTCTCCAACTTGGTCTTTGCATTGGCAGCATCGGCAAACAGACGCTCACAAGCATTCATCACCTGCGGGTGATCCTCGCGGGTCTTCTTACCAATCACCAGCTGTTTCAAACGTGAAAGCGAACGGAATGGGTCAACAATAACCTTACCCGTATCGCTATCCTTACGAAGGAACAGCTGACCCTCTGTGATATAACCTGTGTTGTCTGGAATTGCGTGAGTAATATCACCATTGTTTAGCGTCGTTACAGCAACTAGGGTAATTGAGCCACCATTTGGTAGCTGTACAGCCTTCTCATAGATTTTTGCAAGATCCGAATATAGCGAACCCGGCATTGAGTCCTTCGACGGGATTTGATCCATACGATTCGACACAATGGCCAGCGCATCGGCATAGAGTGTCATATCGGTAAGTAGCACCAACACTTTCTCCCCCTTATCAACTGCAAAATATTCCGCCGCAGTAAGAGCCATATCTGGCACTAGCAAACGCTCCACTGGAGGATTCTCCGTTGTGTTTACAAAAAATACTATTCTGTCTGATGCTCCTGCGTTGTCAAACACATTCTTGAAATATAGGAAATCGTCATTTGAGATACCCATACCTCCTAGAATAATTCTATCAGCCTTTGCTCTAAGCGCCACAGATGCCATAACTTGGTTGTAGGGCTGGTCTGGATCGGCAAAGAATGGGATCTTTTGTCCCGACACCAGAGCATTATTAAGGTCAATACCTGCAATACCTGTTGGGATAAATTCAGATGGTTGTAGACGTTTATAAGGGTTTACCGTAGGTCCTCCAATCTCACGTTCTTGCCCTGAAATTGTCTTTGAGCCAAAGATTGGTTCTCCGTATGCGTTGAAGATACGACCAATAAGATCGTCACCCACTTTTAGCGTAGGGGGGGCAGAGTGGAACACCACCTCTGTATCTGTACCGATGCCCTCGGTGCCCTCAAAAACTTGAAGCGTTACATCCTCTCCATCAATTCTCACCACCTGCGCAAGCGATTTTCCAACCGTTGCCAACTCCTCCACACCCACATCATTTGCCTTTAGTGTGATAGTAGCCTTGGTGATATTATCTATCTTTGTATATACTCTTTGAAAAGCTTGTGTCTCCATACTAATTTGATTTACTGCTCAAAAGGCTCTGCACCTCCTGCTCATACTGGTTAAACTTCTCTTTATTGAACTCAGAATAGTTCATCTGACGGAAGTTGTTAATCAGGTTTTTGTAGAAGGTTGAGCACTCTTCAAAATCTTTGTGAGTGAACTTTGAGTTGCAAACCTTCATCACATACTCAAACATATATTGCTGACGCTCGGTAGAGCAATTAGAGTCCACCTCATCAAACGAATCCTGTTGAAGAAGCACAAAATCGATAAGCTCCGACTTCCAGAAGCGATCGTGGTACTCAACTGGCACAGAGTCGTCTCCTAGGATATTTATCTGCTCATAAGCCTCTTTACCTCTAAGCACAAAGGTTTTAGCCTCGTTCACCGACTCTACCCATCCCTCACGACGTGTTCTTTCGAGATACTGAGCAATCTCAGGATACTCAAGATATTTCGAATAGCTATCAATAGGATCGATGGCAGGATAACGCTTACTGTCGGCACGTTGCTGAGACAGGGCGTAAAAACATCTAGCACTCTTCTTAGTAGATTCAGTCACAGGCTCCTTTAGGTTACCCCCCGCAGGAGATACCGTACCTAGGAATGTTACCGAACCAGTCTTGCCGTTATTTAGGACAACCAAACCTGCACGAGAGTAGAAGTTTGATATGATGGCAGACAAGTCCATCGGAAAGGCATCTGGCCCGGGTAGCTCCTCTAGTCGATTCGACATCTCACGAAGTGCCTGTGCCCAACGTGATGTAGAGTCGGCAAGGATAAGTACCTTAAGACCCATAGCACGATAGTACTCTGCAATTGCCATCCCTGTATAAACTGAGGCCTCACGAGCCGATACTGGCATATTTGAGGTATTGCAGATAATTGTCGTACGTTTGATTAGTTTTTGACCTGTGTGTGGGTCGTCAAGGTGAGGGAACTCAGCAAATACCTCCACAACCTCGTTTGCACGCTCTCCGCAAGCAATCATCATTATAATATCGGCACTTGCCTGCTTAGAGATTGCGTGCTGGAGTACTGTCTTACCTGCACCAAAAGGTCCCGGGATAAAACCTGTACCTCCCTCCGCCAATGGGTTGAATGTATCGATTGCACGAATACCCGTCTCCATCACATTGTAAGGTCTCGGTTTCTCTTTGTAGGCTCTTACAGCCTCCTTAACAGCCCATTTCTGAACCATTGTAATATCAATATCTTTACCTGCTGGGTCTGTCACCACAGCAATCTTATCTGTAACTTTATAAGTACCTGCATCGGCAAGCCACTTAATAGTGTAGTTATCTGTCATCACAAATGGCACCATAATCTTATGATCCACAAGATTCTCTGGCACACTTCCCAACCAATCTCCAGCGGTGACTACATCGCCCACTTTGGCTAGTGGAGTATACTCCCAATCAAGGCTAAAATCTACTGCGTCGGTAGTCTCTCCACGATCTAAGAAAAGGTTATCGATACGGGCAAGATCATTCTGCAGACCATCGTAGATCTGAGAAAGTACTCCCGGGCAAAGGGTAACCTCCAGCATATGATTTTGGAATTCGACCTCCATCCCTGCTCTTAGACCTCTTGTACTCTCAAATACCTGAATATAGGCAATATCCCCAACAATCTTGATAACCTCAGCCATCAGCTTTAGCCCGTTGTAATTAATGTAGCATATTTCATTTTGCGCAACTGCTCCATCAACTACAACTGTAACAAGATTAGAGGTGATACCTTTAATATGTCCAACTGTCTTC
>CAYJOF010000199.1:0-3058 GCA_964371765.1 uncultured Rikenellaceae bacterium | reverse complement strand
GATAAGTGTAAAATTTCCCTAAAAAATATAGATAAAATCCTAATTTAAATTTAACTTTGTAGAGCTATTGGTTTCTAAAGTTGTAAAGAAGCAAATAGTATTAATATAGGTTACAACCACTTGTTGGTATGCTAACCAACTTTAGAAAAACAAACAATGAGAAATTTTAGATTTACAATTTTATCCCTACTACTGCTTGTGGTCGCAACTACGCAAGCACAGGCACAATCAACTCAACTATCTACCGTAACAGGAAAAATTGTTGACGCAATTACAAAAGAACCTTTGGCTGGAGTAGGTATCATTCGTGATACTCTTTCGGGCACAGGTGTTACTACTGACGCCCAGGGTGAGTTCAAACTCACTAGAGTGCCCATTGGTAAGGAGCTTAAAGTTTTGGTCTCATATATAGGATACCACGATCTTGAACTTTCAATCACACCTCCAACAGCCGAGTATAGACTCTCTCCAGACGTTCCACTATCAACTAGCAATGTTCTTGACGAAGTTGTTATCTATGGTTCTGCTCCAGTAGCTGAAATAAAAGGAGATACTACTCAGTTCAATGCAGGTGCATACAAAACTAACCCTGATGCCTCTACGAGCGATCTTATTGCTAAGATGCCTGGTTTTGTTCAAAACAGCGACGGTAGTGTAACAAAGGATGGCGAGACGGTGACTAAAGTCTTAGTCGACGGTAAGAACTACTTTAGGGATGATGTTGCTACTGCACTTAACTCTCTGCCAGCCGATGTTGTTGAATCAATTCAATTTATTGACGACCAGACAGACGAATCTAAATTTACAGGCTATGATGATGGTGAACGTGTAAAGACTATCAACATTGTTACCAAAACTAAACAAAAAAGTGCGCTTCTAGGCGAGTACTATGCTGGTTATGGTCTAGGAACTGAGATAGGCGCAGATAATCCTTACGTGGCTTCTCTTAATACCAATTACTTTACCCAAAAAGATATCCTCTCGGTAGGATTTGGAGCTAACAACATCAATACCTCTCCAATCTCACAGCGTGGATTCTACGGCAGAGGAGGTACTACAGGTATCAGCGAACAGTTAGGAGCTAAACTTAATTACGACCGTCAGATCAAAGGAGGTAGCATTTCGGCTACTTATACCTATCTTCAGAACGACAACGTTGCAGAGAGTTTTACAGATGCTATTAACACCTCGGTTGGCTTAAACCAACTAAGCTATGATACAACTCTTACTAATTCTCAAAGACACAACTTTAATATATACTACGAACAGCAAATCAATGACAAAAATAAATTGATTTTCAGACCATCGTTTAGTTACACAACAACTGATCTATCAAGTTCGCTTTTTCAAAATTATCTTTATGATTCTGACATCTACAACAATGTCTCATCGTCGTCTTTGACAAACACACAAACCACAAACTATTCAATACGTCCAATGTTGCAGTGGTTCCACAACTTCAACCCAAAGCAGTTCTTTACTCTTACAGGGCGTGGAACATTTTCAAACAACGATCAAGATAAATACCTTAATTCGGATATTCGTACATTCTTGGAGACAGGTTACGAAGACTCACTGTCTAATCAGCAGATTCAAGACCTAACGGCATCTAACTACATAGATGGTAGTGCAACATTTACCCAACGCTTAGGAACCCTCTCAACGCTTAATGTTCGTTATGGTATTTCATACGACTGGAGCGATAACGATAAGAAGACCTATATGTGGGATGAAGATCAACTAGCGTATGTAGATATTAATGATGATCTTTCTAATGAGTTTGCTCGTAACTATCTTAATAACACTGTAAGCTTAGGATATGGATACAATGCCAAAGGTGTTCACATTGTGAATGTTGGTCTTGGATATAAACATTCAGATCTCCAAAATCAGATGTTGTACCCTGATTTGCTGCCAAAAGAAAATTATACTTATCAAGCACCTACACTTAACTTTAACTATCGTTATCGTTTAGACAAGAGCAAGAGCCTTGATTTTATGCTAAGAACAGACTCTCAACTACCATCTATAACACAACTTCAGAATGTGCTAGATGTATCTAATCCTCTTAGCGTATCGATTGGTAATCCTGAACTAGACCAAGCCTATCGCTCAAACATTATGGGTCGTTATAGAACTACAAATGTTGAAAAATCAACTTCATTTACAGCATACATTCGTGGTACACAGACTCAAAACTCTTTTGCTACCAACAGAACAATCCTAACAGAGGACAAAATAGTAAACGGAGTGCTTCTAAAGAGTGGAACAACTCTGTCTACTCCAACTAACCTCGATGGATACTGGCTTGTGTCAACTGGCGGTAACTATGCTTTCCCTTTCAAAGCGATTAAAAGTAGTGTTAATATGTCCTTTGGTTATGACTGGTCTCGTCAGCCAGGTATCGACAACAATATCTCGTACATTGCTAACGAGAATGAGCTAGAATATAGAGTTTCTTTGTCAAGTAATATCACACCAGAGATTGATTTTCAGATTATCTCAGATAGTGAGTACACAAACGTAGCATCAAACTTAAAAGATGATGCTGGAAATTCTTATGATGCAACCAATAATTTTGAACAGACCGTAGGTGTTAAGTTGAACTGGATATTCTGGAAAGGATTCTTCGTAAATGTTGATTATAGCTATAAATACAACTATTTATCGAATATCGATGCAAGCCAGTATGAGCCGAGTCAAAACATTCTTAACGCAGCAATTGGTAAGAAGTTTATGAATAATAACCTTGAGGTTAGAGTGAGCGGATATGACCTACTTGCACAGTACCAAAACATTAGAAGTACCGTTAACGGTTCGATTGTTTCGGACGTGTTCTCGAATTCACTTACACGCTACATAACATTCTCTGTTCAGTATAAGATAAATACTCTTAGTGCAGCTCAAGGTGTTAGACAACAACAGCAAAGAGGTCCAGGAGGTGGTCCAGGAATGATGAAATATAGATAACCCAGTAACAAAGTAGAGTAGGACCGAGAGTCCTACTCTACAACTAATTTATATGAAAGATAGATTTAATAGAAAAAGATTGTCAACG
>CAYJOF010000198.1:0-3084 GCA_964371765.1 uncultured Rikenellaceae bacterium | reverse complement strand
TGAGATGATTAATAATATGGGTTCGATGAACTATGATGTTTTGATGAAGCTAGAAAAAGGTACAAATCTTGAGCAATTAACAGGCCAATTTAAAAAGGGTATCGTTGCTAAGGCGGACTATCTAAGGGATCAAAATATGTACCTACGCCCATACCTTGACTGTCGCTACAATCGCTACGGAGATGGATTCTTCACCTTTGCTCGCACCTCAAATATGGACACAGTCTATATAATGATGATGCTTGGGCTTTTGACTCTTGTTATTGCTATTATCAACTACATAAACATCTATATTGCTCGCTCGACCGAGATTATTGGAAATATGGGTATTAGAGGTATCTTTGGTGCCAATAAAACATCTCTAGCTAGCTATATATTTATCGATGCGGCGATAACTCTATTTGTGAGTGCCTTGATGGCAACCCTATTGGTGTCGTTGGGCGATGTGGCTCTTACTCAATTCCTAGGCGTAAATATCCTATTTGAATTAACCCTTAGCTCTGCCTTAGGATTGTGGATAGGTGTTCCGATTGTTGTGGGAGCTTTGGCGTCAATCTATCCAATAGTTACACTTACTCGCCAAAAACCTATCGATGCAGTGAAGGGCTTGTCAAAGACTGCAAACCTGAAATTCGTAAAGAGTGTGTTGGTGGTGGTGCAGTTCTCTGCTACTATCTTCCTTATTGCCTCTACACTATACATCAATAACCAGATGAACCACATAAATAAAGTGGATCTAGGTATGAATCGAGAGAATATTCTTGTGATACAGGGAGGAAATAATACACAAAGCTATATCGAACCACTAAGGGAGAGCCTTACTGCAAACCCTGCAATTAAATCGGTGTCTTTGGTTAAGCAATTACCTATCAATGTTCAAGAATTTAGAACAATAGCTGTTGGCGACGAGGAGTTTATGATTAATATGCTCTATGGCGATATTCATACTCTTGATTTGCTAGAGATAGAGTTGGTTGAGGGTAAGATGATTACAGAGACCACTCCAAATGCAGAGGATGTGTATGTAGTAAACGAGGAGTTTATGAACAGAGTCCGTGCACTACCCAACAACGAAGAGATACTCTCGCAGATAGTTGGAGTTGTCAAAAACTTCCACTCTGCGCCTGTTACCCAGCCCATTACTCCCTTTGCATTCTCAATCTACGACAACTACAACTCGATGATAATGGTTAAAGGTTCGGAGGAGTTCTCTGCCGAAACCCTGCAATTTATAGAGCAGTGCTACCGAGAGGTAAATCCCGCTATGGGCTATCTTGCAAACACTCTCGATAGCTACTACTACAACCTATATTTCGAGGATAGATTTGTGCAGGCGAGATTGATATTCTTTAGTCTGTTGGCAGTAGTGATTGCCTGTATGGGACTATTTGCACTGATGAGCTACACGGTCGAAAAACGCAAACGTGAAATTGCTCTGAGAAAAGTAGCAGGTGCAACGGTAGCTGAGATAATCATAATGCTATTCAAAAACGAGATTAAGAGCATAGTCGTTTCAACTATTGTCGCAATTCCTCTTGTGGTGTATGTTATGAGAATTTGGGTAAGTAAATATGTGATTCAAGCACCATTCCCAATCTGGATATTCTTAGTGGCAATATTGGTAGCATCACTTATCGCACTGGTGACGGTATTTGCAAAATCATATCTTGCAGCAATTGCTAACCCTGCGATAGCTATAAAAGCGAAATAAAATAATATGAATACAATAACAAGATACGCACTAAAATGCGTGCTCAAACCAAAAATGTTGAACTTCCTGAAAGTTCTAACCCTTGCCTTGGGTATTATGGTTGGTGGACTATTGCTGAGCAAGGTCACTACCACTAAAAACATCAATAAGTGGATACCCAACTACGAAAACACAAATTTCTTGTTGTTGGAGTGGATAATCTCAGGGAAGAATGATGGGTTCTCGGACAAGTCAATGGGGCCAATGGCAACCGAACTTATGGATAAGTTGCCAGAGGTCGAAAACGCAACTAGAACACAACCGCAAGGAGATATTAACTTCAAGGCAGATGCAAGTAGCGATATTGAGGTGCCAATATATCTGTATGGAACCGACTCCCTCTTCTTCGATGTTATCGAGTTTGATGTTGTGGAGGGTTCAGTAGAGGGAATTTTTCGAAACAGTGGTGATATTGCACTTAGTCAGAGTGCTGCTCAGATGTTGTTTGGCGACCAATCAGCTCTTGGCAAAACAATTCGTACAGATAATCGAGAGTATAGCGTAAGAGCTATATATCAAGATGCTCCTAAAGGATCTATATTTGAGAGGTGCGAGGCATTAATCTCTATCAATTTTAGGGATTATTGGGCTGGTGGAGATAGCTACCATACCTTTTTCACCACTAAAGAGGGTATCGACACTCAACAGCTAGATAGTAAAATAAACGAAGCATTTGCACCTTACTACGTCGAGGCAAACGAGCAGGGCTATTCGATTAATTTCTTCACTAAAAACATTTTGCAACTTCCCGACTATCAATATACGGATTCGCAGATGGAGAACATAATGTTGATAGTGGCTATGTTGGTGTTGCTTATGTCGGCAGCTAACTTTGTTCTTTTGGAGATTAATTCGCTGGTTAGTCGTAGCAAGGAGGTGGGTATCCACAAGAGCAACGGGGCTAGCTCCCGACAGATATTCAACCTTATTGTTCTCGAAACTTTTGGCTACCTGATTCTAGCAATGATGCTTGCAGGACTGCTGCTGTATATTCTACATCAACCTATCGAAAGTCTGTTGGGTGGCTACGATACTATCTTTTCAATCTCTTCGGTGTGGGTAATTCTAGGGGTGTTAATTACTTTATTAATTCTAGCAGGAGTGTTGCCAGGGATTATCTTCTCGCGAATTACGGTTTTGAGTGTGCTTCAAAACGCAGTTCGTCAAAATTTGTGGTGGAAAAAAGCCTTGATGGTATTCCAGTTCACTCTTACTATTGCGGTTATATGTGTGCTTCTAGCCACTGCCAAGCAGTACAGCTTCCTAACTCGATTCGATGTTGGGTATGACTTTGAGAAACTTGCAGTTATCAACGGAACAGAGAATGAGAGTAT
>CAYJOF010000197.1:0-3086 GCA_964371765.1 uncultured Rikenellaceae bacterium | reverse complement strand
AGCGTTATTGTAGTTAGAATAGCCGCAAGGCTTACTAATTACTCCATCCCTCTACTAAAATCACTAGAGGAAAACAGTGAAAATAAGTAATAATAAAATAAAAATTAGAAATGAAAAAGAAGATTTTTGTAGCAGTTATCATACTACTTATCATTGGTGGTTCGATTGCTGTAACAATGGGTTTGATTGCAACCAAGCCAACTCCACCAACAAAAAAACCTACTGAGTTGGTGATCAACGTAAAGCAGTACACCGTACAGGATGACTCATATAGCATCGACGTGGAGTACCCAGCAAGGGTAACTGCAATGGATGTAGTAAAGCTAGGAGCTCAGGTAGGAGGCAGAATTATGGATGGAGATGTTCCATTGCGTACTGGCGAACGTTTTAAGAAAGGCGACTTGCTACTAAACATCTATAACGAAGATATTGAAGCAAATCTAATGTCACAGAAGAGCCAATTCTTATCTACTCTAGCTAAGGCTCTACCCGATATTGCGGTGGATTTTCCTCAAGAATCTCAAAAATGGATCTCTTTCTTCGATAACATCGACCTATCAAAACCACTACCAGCACTTCCAGAGCAAGGTAGCACAAAGGAAAAGGTTTATATAGCCTCGAAGGGCATCCTTTCTCAATACTACACAATAGAGCAAGCAGAGATTCAGCTATCAAAATACAAAGTATATGCACCATTCAATGGAGTATTCAGAGAGATAGTAAAAAGTAACGGATCTATTGCCGCAGCAAATGGTGATGTTGCAACAATCGTATCTACTGACCTTCTTGAGGTTTCGGTTGGACTTACTCCTACCGAGGCTCATCTTGTAAATGTAGGTAAAAAAGTCTCTATTACAGCCTACGACGGAACTCAATACCAAGGAGTAATCAAGCGTATCTCTCCAATTGTAAATGCCAACACACAGCGTGTATCGGTATATATAGAACTTCACGAGCCTTCGCTTGCTATTATCGAAGGACAGATGGTTGAGGCAGCTATCGAACTTAACGAACTTAAAGATGTGATTCGTGTACCAAGAGAGATTATCAACAAATATGGACAGCTATACCGTATCGAAGACAACAAACTTTACGCTACTGAGGTAGAGGTAATTATGGACTCTGGCGAATATAGCTACATTAGAGGTCTTGATAAAGGCACAAAAATCATATATGAGTCATTAATTCAACCAAAGGACGGAACAGCGGTTCGCGTTATTGAGGAGGTTGAACACAACAGTAATAAGTAAGCTAAATGAAAAATATAGTTTCATTATTTGTAAAATATCCATTCTACGGCAAAGCATTCATTGTGTTTGTCGCTATGTTTGGTATATTGGCAGTATCGACAATCAACAAATCGTCGCTGCCAGTGGTTGAAGCACGTACGGTATCTATATCAGTTACCTACCAAGGTGCGACACCAAAAGAGATGGAAGAGGGTGTTGTTACACTAATCGAAAACTCTCTTATTGGTATTCCCGGAATTAAGGAGCACAGCTCCGTGTCGAGAGAGAACTTTGCTTCGGTGACCGTAACTATCGAAAATAGTTACGATGTGAACCTTGTTCTATACGATATTAAAAACGGTATTGACGCAATTTCGAACTTCCCAGTAAGTGCCGAACGACCAGTTGTTGCAAAGGGACGTACTACTACCCCTGCAATGTTCCTAACTCTAAAGGCAAAACACACCGACCAGCTTATGCTCAATGCCGAGGCTAAGAGGGTGGAAGATGATCTTCGTCAGAGCCCTGAAATCTCCAACATCAATGTATTTGGTATCCCAACCAGAATTGAGATGTCGGTTGAGATAGATGAATCTCAACTTGAGCGTTATGGTATCACAATTGATCAAATTAAAAATGTAATATCTGCTAATAACCTCGACTTCTATGGAGGTATCATTCGTAATCCTAACGAGCAGATCAATATCAATCTACGTAATCGTTCACTGGAGCCTGAGGATATTGAGAATATTGTAGTTCTAACTGCACACGACGGCACAATAATCAGAATCAAAGATATTGCTACGGTTGTCAAACAATTTGAGGACGTTGCATCTAGTAGTTATATGGAGGGTGATCAGAATGTGATGATGATGATCTCAAATCTAAAAGAACAAAACCTAGTTAACACTGCGGAGTTTGTTCACGACTATGTTGAGAATTACAACGCCACTCACGATGACACCCAAATGTCCGTAATGATGGACTTTATGGATATTTTGGGAGGCCAGATGGATATTCTATACTCTAACGGTATGATGGGTATGATTCTGGTTATTATGGCTCTATCGCTATTCCTAAGCTTCCGCACCTCATTGTGGGTTGCTTGGGGTCTACCTATGTCATTCTTTGGTATGTTTGTGGTAGGTTCTCTGATAGGTATCAGTATGAATATGATATCGCTATTTGGTATGATCCTAATTATTGGTATCTTGGTAGATGATGGTATTGTGATTGGAGAGAATATCTACACCTACTACGAAAAGGGCTACACTCCACGTGTTGCTGCAATTCGTGGTACACTAGAGGTGCTTCCTGCTGTATTTGTATCGGTTCTTACAACAATTATCGCATTCTCGCCTATCCTATTCATTCAAGGTAGCTTGGAGATGATGTATGAGATGGCAGTGGTGGTTATCCTATGTCTTATAATGTCACTTATCGAGTCGGTATTTATTTTGCCGAGTCACCTTGCAAGCAAGAAGGTTCTTGAGCAACCATCAACTAAGACAACGTATGGAAAGATTCGCGCATTCTTCGACAAATGTATCAAACACCTAACCGAGAAGATATATACTCCTTTCTTGGTGTGGACTCTAAAGAATAAGATGATTATCATTGCTTCTACTATTGGCGTATTTGTGATTACTGTTGGTATGTTTATGGGCGGACGTGTTCCATTTACCTTTGTGCCACAGATGAACGAAAACTACTTTACTATCGACGTTGCAATGAAACCAGGCACACCTAAAGAGGTAACTCTCGATGTACTGGAGTATGTCAACCAGAAATCAAGAGAGGCCGACTCTATCCTTATGGAGAAATATGGAGAGGAAACCTTCATAACTAGCCTTAACT
>CAYJOF010000196.1:0-3091 GCA_964371765.1 uncultured Rikenellaceae bacterium | reverse complement strand
CTAATCTTTGGTAGATCTTCGTACTGGTCGTGCAAGTTCTCAAAGCTATCCACTTTGATATAGCTATCGATAATATCTAGTAGATAACCCAGTTTAAAAGCAAACACCCCTCCATTCCACATAGCACCTTGTGTTAACAATTGTTGTGCTCTTTCAACAGATGGTTTCTCTGTAAATTGACTCACTTTAATAAAATCGTTGCCACAGTGACTATCCTGAGGTACAATATAGCCAAATTTGGTTGATGCTTCGCTAGGTTTAATGCCCATAAGCACAATATCTGCGTGCCCCTGCTCAACTATCTTGGTCATCTTAGCAATGGTTTCAAAATAGCCTAAATCTGTAAATGGGTCACTTGGCATCACTACAACAACCTCATCTCTACTACATCTCTTTTTATCACTTAGGTATTTTGTAGCAAGAGCAATTGCAGGGAAGGTATCTCTCCTTTGAGGTTCAGTCACTATATCAACCTGCGAACCAAGCTGAGTAATAATAGAATCCTTTTGGGTAATACTTGTGGCAATTGTTATCTCTCCTGACAGCTGTGATTCGTTGATTTGACGGACTATACGCTGCACCATAGACTCCTTGCCTCCGTCTGAGGTTGGCATCAATCGAAGAAACTGCTTTGAACGTGTATCGTTCGATAGAGGCCACAAGCGTTTTCCTGATCCCCCTGATAATAGAATTATTTCCATATTTATCTTTTATTTATTGTGCTACAATACCATTTGTATAATAGCTCAACTCCCTGTTCAATCTCAATTTTATGTTGCCACCCCAAAGAGTTAAGTTTCGATGGGTCGGTCAGCTTTCTCATCGTTCCATCTGGTTTACTAGAGTCGAAACATATCTCTGCTGGGTAGCCAACTATTTTGGCAATTAGGTGGGATAAATCTCTAATAGATATTTCCCTGCCTGTACCTATATTAATGTGACAATTTCTGATTTTATTCTCTGGGCATCCTCTTTGAACTGCATAAGATACTAAATCGCTAAAATCTACACTCTCCATAACAAATACGCAAGCCTGCGCCATCTCCTCGCTCCACAAAAACTCACGTGTAGGCTCTCCACTCCCCCACAGTTCAACTCTATTGTTATAGATGCCATATTTTGCCAATAGTGAGATTATCTCTTCTTGGCTAGCATCGGCAGCAATTCCCTCCACAGGGCGACATGCTAGATCCTGTCTTATTGCACCTATATCGTTATTATATAGGAAATTAGCAAGACAAATCTTGCGAATCATTGCAGGCATTACGTGGCTAGTCTCAAGATTAAAATTATCGTTTGGTCCATAAAGATTTGTAGGCATAACGGCAATAAAGTTGGTCCCATACTGCAGGTTGAAACTCTCACACATCTTTAGTCCTGCAATCTTTGCCACTGCATAAGGTTCGTTTGTGTACTCCAGCTCTGAGCTCAAAAGAGCATCTTCAGTCATAGGTTGAGCGACATTGCTAGGATAGACACACGTACTACCTAAAAAGAGCAACTTCTTGACTCCTGAACGATAACACTCCCCTATAACGTTTTGTTGAATAGCTAGGTTGTTGAATATAAAATCTGCTCGGTAGGTATTGTTTGCTACAATTCCTCCGACGTGAGCAGCTGCCAAAAACACATACTCTGGACGCTCTTGAGCGAAGAACTCTCTAGTAGCAAGTTGGTCTGTAAGGTCTAGTTCCGATATATCTCTAGTTATGAGATTGATGTATCCTCTCTCTTGCAAAGATTTGAGTATCGCCGAGCCGACCAATCCTGTATGGCCAGCAACATAAATTTTACTACTGCTATCCATTATCGAGATGATTTGGAGTGTAATTTATCAACAAAGCTCATATCGTGTTCCATCATTATACGCACCAGTTCATCGAATGACGTACTAGTTGGGTTCCATCCTAGCTCTGTGCGAGCTTTAGTAGGGTCTCCTAGTAGTTGTTCGACTTCTGTTGGACGGAAATATTTTGGATCTACCTCCACAAGCACTCTACCTGTACTCTTACACAAACCTCTCTCCCCTACCCCTTCACCCTGCCAATCAAGTTCGATTCCTGCATAATGAAAAGCAAGTGTACAGAATTCTCTCACAGAGTGAGCCTCACCTGTTGCAATTACAAAATCTTCTGGGGTATGGTGCTGTAACATAAGCCACATACACTCTACATAATCTTTTGCATATCCCCAGTCTCTTAGTGCATCAAGGTTGCCAAGGTATAGTTTATCTTGAAAACCTTGAGCTATACGACTAGCTGCTATTGTAATTTTTCGGGTTACAAAGGTCTCTCCACGTCGTTCGCTCTCGTGGTTGAAAAGAATACCATTAACAGCAAACATTCCATAGGCCTCACGATAGTTTTTCGTAATCCAGAATCCGTACTGCTTTGCAACTCCGTATGGGCTGCGAGGATAGAAAGGTGTTGTCTCTTTCTGTGGCACCTCTTGCACCAATCCAAATAGCTCCGATGTAGAGGCTTGATATATCTTAGAGCGTTTTTCTAAGCCTAATATTTTTACAGCCTCAAGAAGTCTGAGCCTACCCACTGCATCAAACTCGGCAGTGTACTCTGGCACATCGAAACTAACCTTGACGTGAGATTGTGCTGCAAGATTGTATATTTCGTCTGGCATAACCTCCTGAAGGATACGAATAAGCGAGCTAGAGTCTGTCATATCTCCATAGTGAAGATTGATTAATCTGCGTTGTTTCATATCACGCACCCATTCGTCGAGATATAGGTGTTCGATACGGCCTGTATTAAAAGATGAACTGCGACGAATCACGCCGTGTACCTCATAACCCTTGTCGAGTAGAAATTCAGCCAAAAAAGAGCCATCCTGCCCTGTTATTCCTGTTATTAAAGCTATCTTGCTCATTATTTTTTATTTTAGTCTTTAGTTAGCAATTACCTCAAACCAATAGATCAAAGGTCTCTGCTATTGCAATACAAACGTCACTAATTCGTCGCTAATTTAGTAAAAAACTACGACATTACAAAATTGACTTACTCCCCACCATCCTCACTTTCCTCAACATATGCCAATAACACACTAATAAACAAATACTTAACACAGGATCAATATT
>CAYJOF010000195.1:0-3096 GCA_964371765.1 uncultured Rikenellaceae bacterium | reverse complement strand
CAGCACAAGAGAATCAAGATTCTCGGTGCGCGCTTTTTTCTCAAAAAAGCATAAACTACTACAAATAAAATAAATAGGATATTTCTACATCTATAAGTTCTAAGAGCTACAAAAGATTGAATTTTGCCCCTAGAGGGGGGCAAAAGCACTGTGAAAGGTTTATGCGTGGTGAGCTTGCTCATCTAAGGATAAATCTTTTGCAGGGATAGGCACTGCAAGTGCCGTAATTCAATCATCTTTAATCAATTCATCGAAAAACAATCTACTTACGAGTTAAAACATCATCGACAAATTAACGACACTACACACTAGCTATCAATTAGTTACAGAAAGAAAGAAAGAAAGAAAGAAAGAAATTTCAAAAAAAATTGCAAAAATATTTGGCATTTATAATAATTAGACTTAAATTTGCCATCTAACAATTAGATTAAATTTAACAGATTGTAATTGTTCGCCATTAAGTTTTGGAGTCGAATTAATAAATATAATATACAACAAACAGATGAAAAAGATTTTAATATTACTGACAGGATTGATTTTAACAAGCAGTTGCTCAAATGAACCGAAGACCTCAAATAAGCTAATTGATATAGTTGTTGATGTTGAAAACCTAAAAGTTGAAGAACTTGATATATTGGATGCAGAACCTCTAGTATTTGAGGAGGTAGATTCTGCTCTGCTGTACAACATTTACGATTTAATATTTATTGATAAGTATATCTGCATAAGAGCGACCAATGGCGTATATCTATATCAAAATGATGGGACATATATTGGTGAGGTGGGCAAAAAAGGTCGTGGCCCCGGTGAATATCTTGGTGTTTCATCGATCTTTTCGGACGGGCAAAGCATTTTCATTACCGACTGGACTGGGAAAGCTTTTTACGAATATGATTTAGAAAGAAACTTTATAGAGAAGACACCTTGGCCAGAGGGCGTAATTTTTAGTAACATTAAGATGCTTGGAAACTCTGGAAATTATGTAGGTCTACGAAGTTGGCACGGTATACCATTTAAAACTCCTAAAATAGTTACATACAATAAAAATCTAGAGCTCATAGACGAATCTGTACAGACAACGCAGAGTGGATCATACTATACTCTACCTATTGCAGAATCTACAAGTGGCGCTTTATTTACCGACATCCTTTTGTGCGATACGCTATTGTCGATAAACACCGATGGCAAAATCTTTCCAGCATATTACATAGATTTTGGAGCAAAATCAAGCCCTAAAAAAATAGGTGATTCATACGATTTATACACAATATCAGAACGTATAGACAAATCTGATCCTAGCAAATATGCTATCCTATTACAAGGTTCGCAAGAGAACGAAAGATATTTAATTTTTACTTACGGTTACAATAATCGAGTTCATTTAGCACGTTACGACAAGAAGAGTATGGAATTAAACTCATTCGTAATTAAAGATTTCGAAACCAATAACTATAAGGATTTCACACTACCAAAACTGAAAGGTAATATTTTGTATTTTGTTTTGGCGGTGAGCGAAACTGCTGATGTGTTAAACCCAGTTGTACTGAAATATAATATTAATAATCTTAAATAACAATACTATGAAAACAAAAATTAAATTTTACTGATTTGCACCTGCATACTAGGTGGTTTTATAGCAGTTAATAAGATGGTATATGCGTATTGCCACAATGGTGGCCCTGGATCTATACATTGTAGCATAACAGGAGGCATATCGATACTAAGTTATGGAATAACCAATGGTTGTGAGGTAACGTGCATTGAGGGATATTACTCTTGTTGTTCTTTAAGATGCCTTTGCGTTCCTATGGGAGGCTCGTCTGGAGGTGCTGTTAATACTAGTGGGGAAGGAGGTGATAATGATAACACAACTGATCAGGCAGCTCCGGGATACTAAAAATTATCTAACCGATTTCTTTTTATTAAGGCGTTACTTCACGCTTAACGAAAGGAAAAAATATTATTAATATAATATGCGAAACATCTACAAAATTACAACAGTAGTCTTAGTTATTCTATATGTAGTGCTATTTATTATTTTTACGAATATATACAAATCACTTGAAGCAAACATATCAGATATCGAATATGTTTCATCGATAAATAAAGAAAATCTCATTACAGTAGAGCATAACATGATAAATCAAATAAAAATAGCAAAGACATCTATCTTGAGACCTTAAACAGAGATACCGTTCTATTGTCTGAATTAGATTGTAAGAATAGTCTAATTCTTTATATAAAACCAGGATATTGTCCTGATTGCGTAGATAACTCGATTGAATTATTAGAAAGAGATGAGTACCTAAGTAAAAATATTTTTATCATTTTCGAAGATTTCACTTACAGAGAAATGCATAGCAAAAGTGCGATATTGAATAAGCTTAGAGCTATGCGGGTATTAGATAAGAACTGTTTCCCTGCGGATTTTGAATATCTAACACAAGTTTTATTTCGTATAGATAACAAGTTCAGAGCTGCAGATGTTTTTTTCCCAATTAACGGAGTTCCATATCTGACAAATGATTACTTATTGGCCATAAAAACAAAATTATTAAATAGGTAGCTTTATTATAAAATAATGTTATATCAAAATATTACAACACTAACGATTTTTTTGTTTAACAACATTCACTGAACTAACCGAAATTCCAATTCTTAATGCACACTTTTCAACACGAACAAAAACTAAGCTTAAAAAGCATCTTAAACATCTCTTAAATCACAATACATATCAACTGGCAAGTGCAGGTTTGAGCTACAAAAAAAACACTTGAGGAGTACACGGTACCGAATAGTCAACAATGATTAATGAGTAATGATTTGCGATTGATAGGCGAAGTAAGGAAAGGAAAGGAAAGGAAAGGAAAGGAAAGGAAAGGAAAGGAAAGGATTAGGCAAAGTAAGGAAACAAATAGTAAAGAAAAAAGGGGCGGACAAGACAACTCCACAATCACCCCAACCAGCAGCGGCACGGACGCTGCCGAAATGCTGCTTAAAGGCAGCGTTTCGATTTTTTGTCAGAGCAGAAGCATTCTGCTCGTGCTTTTTTCTCAAAAAAGCATAAACTAACATACATATAAAATAAATAGGATA
>CAYJOF010000194.1:2576-3100 GCA_964371765.1 uncultured Rikenellaceae bacterium | reverse complement strand
AGGCAAATAAATATGAGAAAAGATAAAGAAATAGTTAGAGATATGTTCGACTCGATAGCCTATAAATATGATTTTTTGAATAGGGTATTATCGTTAGGAATAGATAGAAGATGGCGCAAGCAACTTACCAAAATTGTGATTAAGGCTAAACCCTCATCACTGCTAGATGTTGCAACTGGTACGGGTGATTTAGCAATTGCCTTTGCTCGGAAATCCTCAGAATTATCCATCACTGCAGTCGATATGTCGCAAGGGATGCTAGATATTGCAAAACAAAAAGTGGCAAATAAGGGCTATAAAAATATTACCCTTGAGCTTCAGGATGGTCTGGATATGAGTTTCTCAGACGATAGTTTCGATGCTGTTACAATTTCGTTTGGTGTGCGCAATTTTGAGAATCTCGATAAAGGATTGCAGGAGTTGACACGAGTTGTGAGATCTGGTGGTATACTTGCAATTATGGAGGTCTCTACCCCCCAAGGAGTGCTTGCAAAGCCATATATGTTCTATTTCAGTAGGGTCTT
>CAYJOF010000194.1:0-2566 GCA_964371765.1 uncultured Rikenellaceae bacterium | reverse complement strand
ATTGGAAAACTTTTTTCGAAAAGTAATACGGCCTATAAATATCTATACAATTCAGTAGTCAGCTTCCCATCTGGTAGCGACTTTGTGGAGATAATGGAGAGAAATGGACTTTCGGAGTGTCGCTTTAAGCGTCTTACCTTTGGAGTAGCAACAATATATATCGGAATTAAAAAATAGTTATGAGAAAAATAATTTTACTGTTGCTGAGTGCTGTGCTACTTAGCTCTTGTTCAGGAATTAAGAAACTTGCACAACTTCAGATTATTGATGCAAAAACAACTAATATGTCAATGATTTCATTGACTAAAATGGATCTAGGAGCAGATATTGAATATCACAATCCAAATGCTGATCTTACCATACATTCGGTGGATATGGATGTGTTTATTCAGGAGATGAAGGTGGCAGTTGTTGCAGTTGCTGATCCTGTCGTTTTTGAGAGCGGTGAAGGAGTTGCAGAGCTCTCCTTGAGGCTTAATTTTTCAATGTCTGCAATCTTGACAATTGTGCCAGAACTTATGCAGAGTCAAGATATCCCTGAAGAAGCTCTAGCCTCTGGAGAGATTGAGTATAGTGTGGATGGTGGGCGAATAAGGAGCCTAAAATTCAATAATATTGAACTTAGCAAACTTCAAAAATTGAACTACTTCTAGTCAATATACGTTTTGTGTAACTAGCTCGTAAATTTTGTTGCAGTGTGGATTTTTATTAGATCTACACTGTTTTTTTTGTGCTTATGATTTGTGTTTGTTTTGGAGAATATTATAGCTTTTAGTTATCTTTGATTCATCCCTCACTAATTGTTGCTCATATTTCTTATGCTTGATTTTCTCTATTTTTTGTAGTTTCTCTATCGAAAAAAATGTATCTTTGCAGATTAATAGATTAAACTAGATGATGAGAACAGCAATTTTATTGATTTCGGTAGCATTTTATGCGATAATTAGTTCAGCTCAACAACTTACGGGCTCATCCGCACTGCTCAAAAATCTAGAGCAAGCCGATAGCCTTACTGGAGCTAGGGTAGTTACAATCAATCACGTTATGATGGATGTAGTCAACCCCGATACAATGGTCGATGGCTATAGAATACGTATCTTTTTTGATAATTCGCAGTATGCTCGTCAAGAGTTGGAGGTGCAAAGAGAGCTGTTTGATTCTCTGTATCCAGAGCTGAAAAACTATGTCGAGTACAGCGCCCCATACTTCAAGCTTACTGTTGGTAATTTTGTAAACTACGAAGAGGCAATGCTTAAATGGAGCAGTATAGTGAAAGATTTTCAAAGTGCTTTTATTGTTCCTCAAAACATTAATGTAAGAGAGTTTAAAACTCAAATTCTGATAGATACACTATCTCTGGATTCCCTACTCCTAGATAGTTTAGGATTGGATAGCCTACAAATAGTCGACACGCTTCAAATAACAGATATTAGTTATGAATAAAGAGAAAACGCCTGTACAAAAACCTACTCAAGAGAGGATGTTTGAGAGTATTCGTGTCTTTCTAAAGGGAAGATTCGATCTTGACGAAGACAATGCGCCGCAATATGAGGTTGAAAATCGTATTGAGGCAGGCGTAGTTATCCGAGGTATCAACCTGTGGGTTCTTATTTTTGCCACAATCATCGGTTCGATAGGTTTGAATATGAACTCTCTGGCAGTAATTATCGGTGCGATGCTTATATCTCCGTTGATGGGCCCAATTATGGGTATGGGTTTTGCGATGGGTATTAGGGATTTCTCTCTGCTGAAAAGATCGCTCAAAAACTTTGGTTTTATGGTGCTAATAAGTATCTTAGCATCAACAGCCTACTTTCTTGTAAGTCCACTTACCATTGTTCAGAGTGAGATGTTGGCACGTACTCAACCAACTACGTGGGATGTGCTTATTGCCTTTGTGGGTGGTCTGGCTGGTATCATAGCTCAAACCAGAAAGGATAGAACAACGGGTACAGTTGTGCAGGGTGTGGCAATTGCTACGGCTCTTATGCCTCCTCTGTGTACAGCAGGTTATGGTCTAGCGATGGGTAATATTCAATACTTTGCAGGAGCATTTTACCTATTTGTCATAAATACTGTCTTTATTGCAATGGCCTCATTTGTGATGGTGGGATTTCTTAAATATCGTCGCAAACATCTCCTAGACCCTTTAAGAGAGAGACGAGTTACAATTACTATTGCTGTGATTCTGATACTTACTGTAGTGCCGAGTGTTTTTATTGGTTACAATCTGGTACGCACCACAATCTTTGAAAACGATGTGCAGAAGTTTGTTCGTGAGTCATTTGCATTCGACGACACTAGCGTGGTTAGTTATCATTGCGATTTTAGTACTACCCAAAAAGATAGTAGTGTGATTGAGGTGGTGTTGTGGGGAGAGCCGATAAGCAATGATGCAATTACGGCAATCAATCTTCAGATGTCGCGATATGGTATTGATAATGCTCAACTGATCATTAAACAGGGACAAAATACGAAAGATTTGACTTCATCTTTCATTCAAACTAACTTAGAGACACTCCTACAGGAGAAAAATAGCGAAATTGAGAATCTATCGAATGAACTC
>CAYJOF010000193.1:1451-3180 GCA_964371765.1 uncultured Rikenellaceae bacterium | reverse complement strand
ATAGCTTGGAGGGCTGTACGTCCTACAATTACGGGTAAGAATAGGAGGAAGTTGCAAAATTTCACAAAAAATTAGCATACAGGCATTAAACTACTTATTGAACTTCAAAACAGATAGGATTAAGGTAACTTAGGGTCAAAAATATCTCTTAAGTTGAGATATTGTGCTACCTTTGCAAAAAAATTATTTCAATAGAAAAGCAATGGCAACACCCTACATTCAACTCGAAAACATATCAAAATCGTTTGGCGATTTGGTACTTTATAGCTCTCTGAATCTAACCATCGAGCAAGGAGATAGATCTGCTCTGATAGCAAAAAACGGAGCAGGAAAGAGTACCTTGGTTGATATTGTGTCGGGCTTTGAGAGCCCAAGCTCTGGAAATGTTACGCTTACAAAGGGGGTAAGAGTTGGAGTCCTAAGACAAAATCCTATTTTTGACGAGCAATTAGATGTAATGCAGAGTGTTTTTCATAGCTCATCACCTCTTTCGCAGTGTGTAAAGGAGTATCAAAGTGCTATGCTATCTGACGACTCCCAGAGAATAGAGAAGGCTATCTCTCAGATGGATTATATGGGAGGATGGGATATTGAAACAAGGGCAAAATCCATACTTACACAACTAAAAATCAATGATTTATCTTTAAAGGTAGCACATATGTCTGGAGGACAAAAGAAGCGTTTGGCTCTAGCAATATTGCTTATTGATGATCCAGATGTACTGATTCTCGACGAGCCTACCAACCACCTCGATATGGATATGGCACAATGGCTTGAGGATTATATCCAGAACAGCACAAAAACGCTATTTATGATTACCCACGATCGCTATTTTTTGGATAGGGTGTGTAACAAAATATACGAAATAGACCAAAAGGAGCTTTATACCTACCAAGGCAACTACACCGACTATATGCTCAAGCGTGACGAGCGTATTGCGCAGTTTAACGCCACTCGTGATAAGGTTCAGAACCTCTACTATCGTGAGCTGGAATGGATGCGCCGTATGCCACAAGCCAGAGGCACAAAACAGAAATATCGCAAAGATGCCTTTTGGCAGACAAAAGAACAAGCCTTTGCCACAAGAGACGATAACTCAATTAAGATAAACTCTCAATCGACTAGACTTGGAACAAAAATCTTTGAAGCTAAGGGATTGAACAAGAGCTTTGGAGAGAAGAAAATTCTCGAGAATTTCTCTTACACCTTTGCCAGATACCAACGTATGGGTATCATCGGAAAGAACGGTAGTGGCAAGAGCACATTCCTAAATATTTTAACAGGGGCAATAGCTCCTGACAGCGGTGTATTGGATATTGGCGTGAGTGTAAAGTTTGGATATTTCCGCCAGCAGGAAGTAGATTTCGATAGATCTAAGCGTGTTATTGACGTCATAACAGATATTGCTGAGGTAGTAAAAAGCGATAGCGGAACAATCTCCGCCACAGCTCTACTCAATCAATTTTTGTTTCCTAACGATGTGCAATATGGTTCGGTTGCAAAGTTAAGCGGGGGAGAACTCCGAAGATTATATCTGCTAACTATTTTGATACAAAACCCAAATTTCCTGATTCTCGACGAGCCTACCAACGATCTTGATATTATCACTCTAGGGGTACTAGAACAATGGCTAGAGAGTTATGAGGGCTGTGTACTGGTTGTATCGCACGACAGATACTTTATGGATAAGGTGTGCGACGATTTGATGATATTTGAAGGCGATGGAAAA
>CAYJOF010000193.1:0-1441 GCA_964371765.1 uncultured Rikenellaceae bacterium | reverse complement strand
CCCAATACTGCAACCACCTACTCGAACAGAAAGAGCTACAAACACAAACTACACCTCAACCAAGCTCAACAAAAGGCACAAAACAGCGCAGCGAGAAGCAAGCAAAGATGAGCTACAAGGAGCGCAAGGAGTTTGAACAACTAAGCATTGATATTGAACAACTCGAGTCCGCTATAAGTGATCTAGAAAAGCAACTATCAAGCGGAGAGGCAACACCCAACCAGATTGCAGAGATCTCACAGCAATATGCACAACAAAAAGATAAACTAGAGATTTTGGAACTAAGGTGGCTAGAGCTCTCAGAATTAGAGTAATCGCCAAAGAAAACGAAGTAAAAATTCTAAAATTCCCTCACCCAGCAGTGCTTTAATGATTTTTTGCGGTTTGAGGATAGATTCCCTATTTTTTTCTAACTTTACAGCCAAAATCACAATCAATTCAATGAAACAGATACTAGAAACACTAAAGCAGCAAGGAAATTTTCGAGAGCTTCGTTCGATTGAAGTCTCTGGTAAGTATATCTCATTTCAAGATAGAGAGTACATAAACTTATCCTCGAATGACTACCTCGGCATTGCAGGTAGTGGAATGCAAAGAGAGTTTCTTGAGAATATAGATTTTAATTCAAGTTTCCTTCTAGGCACTCCATCCTCTCGTCTGCTCACTGGTAATGTAGAAGCTTACACAAAACTAGAGGATAAGCTAGCTGATATTTTCTCAAAGGAGCGAGCTTTGGTTCTCGGATCTGGGTTTTTGCTTAATAGCGGTGCTTTGCCTGCACTCACTCAGAAGGGCGATTTGATAATAGCAGATAAATTGGTTCACGCTAGCATAATCGAAGGACTAAAATTGTGTGAGTGTAAGTGGACTCGTTTCCTACATAATGATGTGGAGTCGCTTGAGCGCATCTTACAGCGTGAACGAGAATCCTACCGTAGGGTAATTGTTGTCACCGAGTCGATATTTTCGATGGATGGAGATATAGCACCTCTACAGGAGATTGTGAATTTGAAGAAAAAATATAATTTTGAGATATATCTCGACGAAGCTCACGCGTTTGGTGTGCGTGGAACAGATGGTTATGGCGTAGCTAATCAAATGGGACTAATATCTGAAATTGACTATGTAGTAGCGACTTTTGGAAAAGCGATAGCTTCACAAGGTGCTTTTATTGCGTGCAACAATTTCTCTTGTGAGGTGTTGATAAATCGTATGAGGACACTCATTTTTTCTACTGCATTGCCAGAAATATCGCTTAAGTGGACGCTTCATGTCATAGAGCAACTCCCTAATTTGGCGAAAGAAAGAGAAATCCTAAGCAACTTATCGACAGAGTTATCAACACTTTTGTGCAGAGATGTCGATAACCCCACACACATCCAACCCTACATACTGGGTAGCAACAATTTAGCTGTGGAATATTCAATTCGCCTACGTGAGG
>CAYJOF010000192.1:0-3205 GCA_964371765.1 uncultured Rikenellaceae bacterium | reverse complement strand
AACGATGTGCGACTAACCAAAGTACGGCCATCGATACCCTGACCACCAAGGCTCTCTGTTACCCATACTGGGTCGCCTGAGAATAGCTCATTGTAGTCTGGAGTACGCAAGAAACGAATAATACGTAATTTGATGATGAACTGATCGATCATCTCCTGTGCCTCAGACTCAGTCAATAGGCCATTTTTAATATCTTTCTCGATGTAGATATCTAGGAAAGTAGCTGTACGTCCAATTGACATAGCAGCACCATCTTGATCTTTAGTTGCAGCAAGGTACGATAGGTACACGAACTGAACAGCCTCACGAGAGTTCTTAGCTGGCTGTGTTACATCAAATCCATAAGATGCACACATACGCTCGAAGCTCTTCAATGCCTCGATCTGCTCGCTTACCTCCTCACGTTGCTGAATGATCTCTACAGTGATCTCCTGTACGTCAAGACGCTCTAGTTGAGCCTTCTTGTCAGAGATTAGGTTCTCAGTTCCATACAGAGCAACACGACGATAGTCACCAATAATACGACCACGACCGTAAGCATCTGGAAGACCAGTAATTACGCCCGAACGACGAACTGCAACCATCTCATCAGTGTATGCAGAGAAAACGCCAACATTGTGTGTCTTGCGATATTTTGTAAAGATCTCTTTTGTTACAGGATCTAGCTCATAACCATAAGAGTTAAGAGCGTTCTCAACCATTCTCCAACCTCCCTTAGGGAAGATTGCACGCTTAAGGGGAGCATCTGTCTGTAGACCTACGATAACCTCATTCTCCTTGTCGATGTATCCAGCGCCATAACCATCAATGCTCGAAGGCATTTTAGTCTCAGCATCATAAACACCCTTCTCTAGCTCAACTTTGAACATCTCTGTTAGCTTGTTCCATACTGCCTTAGTTTTGTCTGTCGACTCAACTAGGAATTTGTCATCTCCAGAATAAGGTGTGTAGTTACGTTGAATAAAATTTCTAACGTTAATTTCGTGTTCCCACTCACCTCCATTGAATGAGTCCCACGATTCGTGACTATACTTCATTTTTTGTATTTAAAATTGTTAATATTATTTTTTATCTAGTTTGTCAAAACTGTACCAATAAGCTCCACCAACAAATAGAGCTCCTCCAACAATATTTCCTAGTGTTGCAGGGATTAGGTTCTTTGTGAACATCTCTGCGATACTAAAATCTGCAACTCCTTTGAAAAGAGCCATCGGTAGGAAGAACATATTTGCAATTGAGTGCTCATATCCTATTGCAACGAAAGCCATCACTGGAGGCCACATTGCCAATACTTTTCCAGCTACTGTCTTCGACGACATCGCTAACCACATTGCCAAACATACAAGCCAGTTTGCTCCAATTCCCTTCAAGAACGTTACGTAGAATGGGTAACTGGTTTTAGCGTGAGCAACAGATGCAAAACCTTTGTTCCACACCTCCCCATCGACAACCTGCGCCATATGTACTATAAAATAGCCAAAGAATAGAGCTCCAATAAAGTTTCCGCACCACACTAACGCCCAATTGCGTAACATTCGTGTGTAGCTCTGTTCTTTGTTCATAACACTTGGGATAAAATAGGCAGTGTTGCCAGTAAAGAGCTCCCCTCCTGCCAGCACAACTAGTAGTAGACCAACAGGGAAGGTTGCCCCCATTAGTAATTTGACTATTGCTGGGTTTCCTTCAGACAGAGCAGGCACTCCATAACCTGAAATAATTGCTATTAAACCTGCCATTGAAATATAGACTCCTGCAAGGAAGCTTAGAGCCATCACTTTTCGGAAGCCGTAAGCTCCTTTTGCTGCTGCTGCTTTTGCTGCATATTTAACTATTTCCGCTGGTTGTAACATTATCTGTTTTAGTCTTTTAATTAATTTGTTAGCGTGCTCCAATATGATGTATTTTTACACGCTAGCTGAATTTGGGTGCAAAGGTACAATTTTTAGACTATTGTTGTACCAATTTTCGACCTTCTTTTCCATTTTTATTCATTAATTAATCAATTTTTTCCCAGCTTGCCCTACACCTAATTTTGATTGAGTGAATTACTTGATGTTTAAGTAGTTAATATTACCTAATTAGAAGGGAGTTGATGTGTTGAATTTAACCTCGCTAGAGAACCAGTCATAGGAAATAAATATCTATATGTATTAATAATTGAAATTCATAATTAATTATGAATTAATCATAACTTATTCATTTCGAGCTCTGTTAGTTTACCCTAATTTTGCTCTCGAAATTTAAGGACAATCACTGATAATCAGGTGATTATAGACGATTGTGAGGTACGAAAAATAATTTTTAAAACGTATAAATATTTAGGATCAATGTTTACTAAACTTAATGAAAAAATTAGAAGCAATAAACAGTTAAGTACAATTCTGTTTGTTTTATGGGCTGGAGGCACAGCGCTATTAAGTTATTCACTTGTCTATATGTTGCGAAAGCCATTTACGGCAGGAGTGTATGAGGATTTAGAATTTTTTGGGATGGACTACAAAGTTGCTGTTACAACAATCCAAATTCTAGGTTATCTAATCGCTAAATTTGCGGGAATTAAGCTAATCTCTGAGCTCAAAAGAGAGCAGCGTTTCAAATTTTTTGCTATCTCAATAGTTGTAGCAGAGCTCTCACTTATCGGCTTTGGATTGATACCGCAACCTTATAATGCAATTGCAATGTTCTTTAATGGTATTTCATTGGGATGTATGTGGGGAGTTATATTCAGTTTTATCGAGGGACGCAAAGTGACCGATGTTCTTGCAAGTATCCTAAGTGTAAGTATTGTATTTAGTTCAGGTATGGCTAAGAGTGTGGGTATTTTCCTTATGAACGATTTGGGTATCGACCAATTCTGGATGCCAGCAGTAGTGGGTGCCGTTGCCCTGCCTCTTCTTTTCCTGACAGCATACTCTCTTATCAAACTACCTCACCCTAACACTAGCGACATGAAGGATCGTTGTGAGCGTAAGGCTATCGATCATAGTGAGCGTTTGGCCATCTTTAAGAAATTTATGCCTATCTTGACACTTATCCTAGCAGCTAACTTTCTTATCGTTACGCTACGTGACCTAAAAGAGGACTTCCTTGTAAATATTATTGATATGAGCGAACACTCATCGTGGCTATTTGCACAGGTAGATACAATAGTAACAGTTATCATCCTTATACTCTTTGCTGCAACTACACTTATACGTAAGAATAT
>CAYJOF010000191.1:0-3220 GCA_964371765.1 uncultured Rikenellaceae bacterium | reverse complement strand
TTGTAGATATAACGAGAGGCACAGACCTTGATAATGATGGTAGTATTGATACCTTTGCTTATGATAAGCAAAAAGGAGATGCAGCAAATACAGTAAATAAGGTAAGCCAGGGGAATCTAATGCCATTTGATTACCTTGATTTCACCTTGTCATTGAAGGCTGGAAATGCGTCGCCGATTCCACTAGAAAGAAGCTACTTAGAGTTTACAGCTCCTGAAGGAATGAGAATTGTGGGATGGGAAATAAAGTCAAATAGCACAGGGATCCTGCCAGATGATATAACAGCCACTGCAGTAGAAAGCGGTACAAACACAGAAACTGAACTTGCAAAGAATACAACCTATTTCTATAAAACAGGTGAGGATCCGAAGACTCAAACAGACTATAAAACTTTAAACCTTACAATAGGTAATGAAGGGGCTGAAATAGCAGCCACAAAAGGGGTAGAAATAATTGTTCATACACAAATAACAGACGAAACAATTAATGATACAGTAAAAACCTTAGAAGGGCAGCAGCTGATTGCAACTTATGAAGCGAAATCAGACTTTAAGCACACTTATCCGCAATATAGGATAACTGGCAATGGTAATAGTAGTGAATATATTGGAGCATCAAGGTATTCCTATAGGGAACCTGGGACAGTTCAGGGAGTTTCTGATTATGATATAAACTTTTATAGAAATAGAGAAGAAACGGATACTACATCAGAATATGTATCAAAAATTACAGCAAGAAATTCAGTAGCATATGAAGATGAGTTAACAATGCAGTACCAGTTTGACGATGCAACTTCCCAATATGACAATCAGCCAATTACACTTAAGCTTTATGGAAATGATGCATATGTAAGTGGTAACGATGTTGAAAGTATAGTTAATGATAGCAATCACCATCTAGAAACTTATGTTATAGAGATGATGTTTTTTGACGAGACAAGTAATTTTAGAAACTTCAAAATGACCAGCAAATTAAATATAACTTATGATGATACGCCACTAGAAAGCGTGTCTGGAAAGTCTACTGTACTATACCCTTCAAATATTGGGCATAATACACCAGCAAAAATAGAATACCTCTTTGAAAGCTCAGAGGCAGGAAGTGAAGGGGAACAGCTTTGGGTTTCAGAAACTGAAGTAGAAGAGAGACCTGAAGCTGATAGCGGCACAGGAAGTGCTACAAAATATGTTGATGAGGCAATAGGGCTTAGAGTTACTTACTTTGACATACCTGCTACAGGAACTGACGGGGAACTAGTTACAATTATAAATAAAGACAACCCATTAACATTGAAAGGGCTGGCTTTATATAATAAAACAACAAATGCATCAACAAATAAAGTAAATGATACTTACAATATGAAGATAATTGCAAATTCATACTTCACTCATGATCATAATGAAATAGTGGAGGGAGATGAAGCCTTTGCAAAAGACTTTAGCTATTCAGGAACTGGAGAGACAACCACACTTGTTAGAAGAGAAAGACCTATAATAACATTCCAAACTCAAGTTTTTGAAACAGAAGAAGAAGCAAGAGAAAAATATGTAGCAGCAGAGTCCAATGCGGCAGATAGGGCTTCACAAAAAATTGGATATAGACCAAAACAGTATCACTTTTGCAAACGGAACAAAGATGACAGAGCTAGAAGAGCCTGAAGATTACCAAACTATCCCTAATGTGGTAGGAATGGGACTCAAGGATGCAATGGAGATATTCAAAGAACTAGAAATTGAGGTAATACCAAATGGCAAAGGAAGAATAACTCGACAATCTCTACGAGCTGGGTCTAAAATTGTCGAAGGAAGTACTATAACTCTAACTTTAGCGTTATAGCTAAATAATAAATAGGAAATAATAACAACTAAAATGAAAAACGGAATGGATTTCCCAATGGATATGGGGCGATTGATGGGTTTGAGATATAAATCTCACCCTTGGCACGGAGTGAGTATGGGAAACGATGCGCCAAACATCGTAATCTCATTTATTGAGATGGTTACTAACGATGCTGTTAAATATGAGGTAGACAAGGAGTCTGGATACCTAAGGTTGGACAGACCTCAGAAATATTCAAATCTTCTACCTGCACTATATGGATTTCTCCCTCAAACATATTGCGGAGAGAATGTAGCTGCGATTTCTAACGAAAAACTATCTAGAACCGACATCATCGGAGATGGTGATCCTCTGGATATTTGCGTGCTTACAGAGAAAAATATTGTTCACGGTGATATTCTTGTAAAAGCAAAACCTATTGGAGGTTTTCGAATGTTAGATGGTAATGAGGCGGATGATAAGATTATTGCTGTTCTGATGAATGATGCCCTTTATGGAGAGTATGAAGATATTAGCGAGCTACCAGAGTCGGTAATTAACCGTCTTCGCCATTACTTCCTAACCTACAAAGAGATCCCCTCAGACACCAACACCCCAAACTGCACAATTCCACAGGTATACGGGGCGCAGGAAGCTAGAGATGTGATTGAGACTGCCTCTGAGGACTATAGAAACAAGTTTAGCCTAGAGCGTGTTTTCAACTTTAAATAGCAGATAACAACTGCTCAAATTTATCGATTATTAGATGGTATATTTTAACGAATATGCCATCTATATTTTTATAACCATACTGAACATAGTGTATAAGTAGGATTAGCGTTAATAGTTGAAAAAATATAAGTATAGGATATGAGAAGATAATCCCATAGTGCTTAAGATCGGTCTGAGAGGGGCGAGCCTGTTTAAGTTGTACAACAAAACTCCACGCTGCTGAAGCTCCAAAGAGTGCATAGACCCATTTTGAGGATGACCCTAACTCTATAATTGGCACAAAAATTAGCGCATAAATAGGAAAAAAATATGGCGAGAGAATAATCATCATATTCCCCTTGCCCATAAAAGCTACTTCTCCTTTTCCTGATGCTTCAACTTTAAAGTGTTTAGGTTTTTTGAAGCTAAGAATACTAAAAATCAAGTGGCACATCTCGTGATAAAAAACTACAAAAAAGTTATTTGCCGACACAAACAACACAGTACAAATAAGCGACAGAGCAGCACCTACTGCAAAATAGAGATTTGTGCTACTATCAAACGAAAAGTTAAGAATTAGACTACTTAATATAGGTAGTAGAAGTGCTGATAGGGGGAGAGAGAGAATTGCAAAAATTTTTGACGACATATGATAAATATTTGCGCAAATATAACTATATTTGTAGAAATA
>CAYJOF010000190.1:0-3235 GCA_964371765.1 uncultured Rikenellaceae bacterium | reverse complement strand
TTTATCTTTGTAGTGTAAATATAGAAGTTCTGCAAATTGATTCAAACCAAGTTAAGCCATTGTTATTGGACTATTTGCGCAGAGATTGTAGGGAGGTTCTTACCTTTTCCATTCTTCATACACCTCCCTTACAAATCTATTTTACTTTAGATCATCATAAATTTTACAAATGTTGCTGATAAAAGCAAACTATGACCAGAGCGACCCCCTAAGTCGCTCTGTTTTTTTTGTGACTGGGCTAGTCACTAGTTTTAATTTGAGGGTATTGACTATAAATAGCTACTGTTTTGAGATAATTAGCCTAAATAGGGGATTGTGCACCTGCTGGTATAGCCCTATCTTTGCAGTGTAAATATAGAAGTTCTGCAAATCGATTCAAAATAATTTAAGCCATTGTTATTGGACTATTTGCGCAGAGATTGTAGGGAGGTTCTTACCTTTTCCATTCTTCATACACCTCCCTTAACAATCTATCTTAGAGATAATTATCATCATAAATATTGTAAATCTTCCAGATAGTGGGGCGATGTGAATCGCCCCCACTATCACTTTATAGTTTTATTTCTCGATTTAAAAAAGTATCTTTGTAGTAAATCCCTAAACTAGAATATTATGAGTAGGATATATGTTAGAGCCTTAGAGCCAGAGGATTTGGAATTCTTCTACCAAGTTGAAAATTCAATCGAAAATTGGAGGTGGGGTAGTCAAAATAACCTGCTTTCACGTTATGACCTAAAACGTTTTATTGATAGCTCACACCAAAATATCTTTGAGAGTGGACAAAAGCGTTTTGCAGTATGTGACAGACAGACCGATCAAATTATTGGTTCGCTCGATCTGTTCGATTTTGATCTACATAGTCGCCGTATAGCAGTTGGAATGATTATCTACGACCCTCACAGAAGAGGTGCTGGAGTAGGGCAGGAGATGTTAGACTGGGCAGTTAAGTTCTGTTTTGAGGAGCTATCTCTTCATCAAATCTATGCAGAGATCCAAAGTTCAAATATTGCTTGCCTGTCGCTATTCACTAAGTATGGATTCTCTCACTGTGGAACTAAAAAAGATTGGATTCTACACGCAGGAGAGTTCCAAAGCGTAGAATCTTATCAGCTTATCTCTGAGAAATGATAGTCTCAAAGCAGGGGAATTCAGATAGATGATGATAGCTCTTGTGGTCTGAGGTGTAGAATGCAAAGTGTTGAATACCGTTTGTGACCACAAGATAACCTGCTTGTAGCTTTAGGTTATATCTACATATCTGTTCCATAGTCTCTTTGGTGAGTTTTACCGTTGGCGCTTTACACTCAACTATGAGTGTAGGGTGTAGCGATTTGTTAAAGACAACTATATCGGCCCTATATCGCTTTGTCGAATCCAACTCAAAGGGGTGCTCAACCGAAATTAAGCCAATGGGGTAGCCTCTGTGGCTTACCATATAGTCGATTATGTTTTGACGAACCCACTCCTCAGGAGTGCACAAAACCCACTTGCGGCGCACCCTATCAAATATCATCCTCTGATTATTCTGCTCTTGTATTTTGAGTTGAGTTGGGGGCAGGTTCAGTTTTTGCATAATCTTATCATATTTTTCTATGCAAAGGTAGTAATTAAATGGAATATTTGTACCTTTGTAGCTGCTAAAATGAGTGTAAATATAAATTAATAATAGTATGAAAAATAGAGTTCTATTAATGATACTCGATGGATGGGGAAATGGCGATAAGTCAACCTCTGACGCAATCTTTAAAGCTAATGCGAACTATATGCAGTCGCTAATGGATAAATACCCAACCTCTCAGCTTCTTACCTCTGGCGAGAATGTTGGTCTGCCTGATGGACAGATGGGAAATTCTGAGGTAGGTCACCTAAACCTAGGAGCAGGTAGAATTGTGTATCAAGACCTTGTTAAAATTAACAAGGCGTGTGAAGATAAATCTTTAGCTCAAAATCCTGCAATTAAAGAGGCTTTCGAATATGCTGCAACAAATGGTAAGGCTGTTCACCTACTTGGACTTATGTCGGATGGTGGAGTTCACTCGCTAGATAAGCACGTCTATGCGCTTTGCGATACCTCAAAGGAGTATGGCGTTGATAAAGTGTTTATTCACGCATTTATGGACGGACGTGATACTGACCCTAAGAGTGGCTTAGGATATGTTCGCGAGTTGGAGAGTTATTTAACTGTATCTAATGGTAAACTTGCAAGCGTTGTAGGAAGATATTACGCTATGGACAGAGACAAGCGTTGGGAGAGAGTGAAGGTGGCTTACGACTTGATGGTGAGTGGTGTGGGAGAGAAATCAACAGACGCTCTTACCTCTATCCAAAAATCTTACGACGAGGGTGTTACAGATGAGTTTATTAAACCTATTGTTATGGTAGATCATAATCAAAACCCAGTTGGAACTATCTCTGAGGGTGATGTTGTACTATGCTTTAACTACCGCAGCGACCGTGCTCGTGAGATTACTCAAGTTCTTGTTGAGCAGAATATCGAAGAGGCAGGGATGAGCACAATCCCAAATCTTAAATACCTAACAATGACTCCTTATGATGAGAGTTTCAAAAACGTAAGAGTTATCTTTGGTAAGGACAACGTTAAGAATACTCTAGGAGAGGTTATCCAAGATAATAAACTCACTCAGCTACATATTGCCGAGACAGAGAAATACGCCCACGTTACATTCTTCTTTAACGGAGGACGAGAGGAACCATACACTGGTGAGAGCAGAATCCTTATCAATTCGCCAAAGGTTGCAACCTACGACCTTAAACCACAGATGAGTGCTTATGAGGTGCGCGATGCTGTGATTGATGATATAAACACCAATAGCGCAGATTTTATTTGCCTGAACTTCGCAAATTGTGATATGGTTGGTCATACAGGTATCTATGAAGCAATTATCACTGCTGTTAAGAGTGTTGACGAATGTGTTAAAGGAGTTGTTGAGGCGGCACGTGCTAAGGGCTACACTGTTCTTA
The DNA here is from genome assembly GCA_964371765.1 of uncultured Rikenellaceae bacterium. GTDB lineage: Bacteria > Bacteroidota > Bacteroidia > Bacteroidales > Rikenellaceae > JADFUS01. Next base: position 253 of record CAYJOF010000190.1, on the reverse strand, counting down.
TTACTGCCGACCACGGAAATGCAGATTTTGCTGTCAACGCTGATGGCTCTCCAAATACGGCTCACTCTTTGAATCCAGTGCCATTTATTGTTGTTTCAGATAATATTACGGCAGTTAAGAGTGGAGTATTGGCTGATGTTGCTCCTACTGTTCTAAAAATAATGAACATAGCACAACCGAGTGATATGACAGGCAATGCTTTAGTTTAATTTAGATTGTACTGTAAAATTAATAGGGGGTGCTAGCAACTGCT
>CAYJOF010000189.1:0-3247 GCA_964371765.1 uncultured Rikenellaceae bacterium | reverse complement strand
CACAACAATAGCCACTATACCAATTGCGAGTATAGCCGCAATACTGAATTTTACAATTTTTTTCATAATTTTGTTTTTTATTTCATTATTATTCTAATCCTATTCGTATAGAGTTGCTCCTACCCTATGCTCTAGTGTCCAATTTACACCTGCAGCTGTGAGAATATTAGTTCCTCGAAATTAATCTACCCTCCCCCATTCACCAGTTTCGGGGTTTTGTACCCATTCGCCACCTTTGACACTGCTCATCTCTTGATTTGAGAAATTTTTTAATGTTTTCATTTTCTTAAAGTTTAAATTAACTAATAACCTCCACATATAGCATTTTTGGTGTGACAGATGCTAACTGCCAATCTTAAAGACACAATCCCTATGTTTTGAGATAGCCAAAATCTTCTCAACGGCTCAAATTTGTTAATCTTTTATATCAATAATTTTAAATCTTCATATTCATAAACCTCTGGATATACACAGTTATTCACTAACAGGGTTGGCGTACCACTAATCCGAACCTCTGTACAATATCTAAGATGTTCGACAACCACTCTCTTGTCATCATCATTAGGTTGTGGCATACATTTAGATTTAAAGAATTTGTTCTTATGATAATAACCAATCTCTTCCATAAACTTATCCCAACCCCACTCTCTTGCCACTGCAACAAGTTGAGTAACTCTTGTATTTGATTCTGGACTACTTGGCAAGAAGATAATCTCTACTCTTGCAGTTGTAATATCTTTCAACACTTTGTGCACTCTGACACACATTGGGCAGTCGATATTGGTAATCACAGTAACCGTATAATCACTTTCGACACCATTGTTAATTGGAGCATAATCTGTAGTTGGTTCAACTCTCCTGCTTTGAGAAAGTATTGTATCGAACAGATTGGGTGTACTGATTAGGCTTTGTCGTTTGATGGATTGTCGAGCCACTCTCTGTTTTAGTTGTATGTATGCCCTCACTAAATAGATAAATAGCAGTATAGATATAAAAACCAAAGAATATTTAATCAAATAGATTAAGTCTTCCAAAGTAGGGGCAAATTCTCTAAATATAAACCCAACAGCAATCAGCTGACCAATCAAAGCAATATCGATTAGCACACAAGCAACACACATCTTCTTTTTTCGGCTCTGCCAAACAATAGAGAATATCAGAACAGGGATTGACAACAGACCTAAGAAAGAATATAACAAACTAAGCTCAATAGGCATAAATAGCAGTAGAGCCAAAATGGAACTAAAGTATGCAAGTGATAGTTCAGAGAGATTTACCCATCCGAAGAGTTTTGAGGCATCGGAGTTTAAAACATTATCGCAAGTGGCTATCTTTATCGCTCGACACATTTGATCAAGTAGCGAATATCTACTCAAAATCTTTCGCACAGCTAATAGTGATGCGAACCAACCAATCAGAGTAAAGAGTAGATAAAATGGTCGGCTCAATGGATTAACCTGAGTGCATAATAATAGTAACAACATCAAAGAGAGACCTATGATCGTTGGAATGTTCTGATTGGTGTGATAAATGACTTGATTTATGACGTAGCGGTAATAAGGTGGAGTTTTTATCTCATCGCCACTCTCGGCACCCAACACCACACCAGTCCAAATCTTCTGAAACTCTGCTAGCGAATATTTAATTGGTCGCCCTGCTCCTCTAACAACAACACCACTCTTATCAATCCTCTCAATCGTCACAAGCGACTCTTCTCTTTTGATGATTGTAAGCAGAGGTGACTCAATCTCCGTAAGTTGATTAATGCCTAAACCACATACAATAGCCGAGATATTGTATGTATTAAAAAAATCATTAACACACCTAACACTAGAGCCTAGTGGATGTCGCTCAACAAAAGAGTATATCTCCCTCGAACTTATTCCACGAACTCCTATACGATTTAGGTAACGCTTAATCGTAGTGGTGGTCTTTGATATGTTGGTTGTTCCCATTGTGGTATGAATTTCTGTTTTATTTTTTCAAATGAGCAATCACGATTACAGGATTATCATCATCTTTAACATTAATCATCAACTCTTTGAGAGCCTTTGATTGGGGACTATCTATGGTGTTAGCCTCAATAGCCTCTTTCAAACTGCTAGGATCTACTGCCATAATAAGGGTGTTGTTGTATGGCTCAAAGCCAGACCAAAATGGAAGTCCTCCATCTAAGTCGTTCTTCATACCTTTTTCTTTTGTTTTGTAAAGTTGTTGAGTCTTTTTGTTGTAGATATTTCTCCAAGTCTCTCTTTTGAGTGTAGAGATATATGAAAGAAAGTTGTCATTCTCTTGAATATCTCTAATTAGATGCACGAATTCGCTCTGCTCACCCTCTTTGGCTAGGTTCGAGCGAAGAGCTAGGAGCGAACTGCTAGATTGTGAAGTTGCAAAAATCCACGCTGGGTCTAACGTTCTATTAGTTATATTGTATAGAGTGTCGCAATAGAGTGATTTGTAGAATGTTTTGCCATCATATCTATTCATAATTATTTCATTGAGGTTCAAATTTACTGATGTTTCGTCCGCTTTATAAAGATAACAATTAGCAATTGAATCCACAACTCCATCATTGTTGAAGAAAATCATACTATTGTGTTCGCGGCCACTTATATTACAAATCCCACTTACCCATACACCATTGCCAACATAAGCAACCTTTCCTATTCCTGACATCTTGATGGAAACATTTGATAACTCGTCAACCATATTACCACTAGGGAAGGCATAAACAATAGGATTCCCATTCTTGAGAGCCATTATCGTGTTGTTGTCAAAATCCACATTTGCTCCATAAGGGTATGAAGAATACTCATTTGGGCCTCTTCCTCTAATCCCTATCTGTTTTATGTAATTGCCATTCTTTCTATCAAAAAGATAAGTTCGTCCACGTGATTTGGCAATGATATACTCATCATCATAGTGAATATCCATAACATTTCCCATAAGAGATTCGTCTGTGGTTTGTAGTGGAATGTATTCCAATCTTTCAATGTATTCCGATGCAAGCAACTCTTTCTCAATTGCATCATCTAGTGGAATTTCATTGTAAGTGGCTTTACTATTGCTACAAGACATAGCAAGCATAGATAGTGTTGCAATAATTATTGCCTTTGTTGTAATGTTTCTCATTTTATATTTCAATTTAAAGAGATATGTAGTTCTGTTAAGAGTGATTGAGTTTAAGATTCGTTAAACTCTCTTTTAATTTCACAATTTGAAGCAAATACACAATTTAATTAACGAC
>CAYJOF010000188.1:0-3268 GCA_964371765.1 uncultured Rikenellaceae bacterium | reverse complement strand
GTGGATGGATCTATCACCATTAGATTCTATTTTGGATTAGCAGTTGCAGCGATGTTAATTTTTACTCATCGTAAGAACATATCTCGAATAGCCAAAGGTACAGAATCAAAAATTTATCTTCGAAAAAGAAGTGAAGAGGAAAAGGCTGCAGACCAGAATAAGTAGTTAGCTCATCTCCTAAATACAAACACCCCGATAAGTAGAAAAAAACTTGTCGGGGTGTTTCTTAGTCAAAGTAATCATCGATATTACTCGCTCTTTAGCGATTTCGATGGATTGCTGTTTGCCGATATATAGCATTGAACTGTTATCGTTCCAACCACAATAGTCGTCATCAAAACTGCAACTAGAGCAAACACCCACCACGAAAGGGGAGCGGAGTAGGCAAAGCTAGCTTGCCACATACCAAGCATATAGTTTGAGATTGGGATACTCACTACAAAACTACCTAGTAGAATCACCACAATCTGACGATTGAACCTCATAAGCAGAGACACTACACTCGACCCATACACCTTTCTAATAGCTATCTCTTTTACTCTATACTGCATATCAAATAGAGTCATTCCAAATGCTCCCATAAGAGAGATTAGAAATACAGCTATTGAGACAATTGTTGCAACATATATAAGATTCCTTTCATTTGAGTACATACTATCGATATGCTCCTCCATTGTGTTGGTTCTGCGCTCGGCTGAGTTTGCCGTAGGGTCGATTTTGTCGAGTGTGCGATGAATTATTCCCATAGCCTCTTGAGTGGGTACACCATCTCTAATCTTGAAAGTTGCGGCATATAGCGCAGAATTCTTGGAGCTACTAATATTCTTTTGCAACATACTCGGTTCAACCGAAGTGTGTAGGGAGCGAACCGAATAGTCACGAACTACCCCCACAACCTCATAATCATTCTGTATAACGTCACCCAACTCAAGATTATTCATTCTTTTCATTGTTTGATTGATAACAACTTCGTATTTAGAGTTATTGTCTGCTACATTTCGACCCTCAACAATCTCTAGCCCTACCGTTTCTATGAATCTCTCATTGATAATATTCTGAAAGAAGGTAATATCCTCACCTTCGAAAGTTAGAGTGTTGTACATATACCCATCGGTGATTACAGGGGTAGTAGATAGCCCAACCGATAATATGTCAGAATGTTTTGCAATCTCACTCTCAAAAACATCCCATTTATCTATAATTGATTGTTTGGGGTAGGTGATGATTATATTCTCCCTGTCGAAACCATAATCATAATTCTCTATAAACTTATTTTGCAGTAGCATAAAGATTGCCGTAGTTGCAAAAACAAATGAGAATGTAAACTGTAAGGCAGTAAGAGTTTGTCTCATTAATCTACCACTCCTATTTCTTCCAAACGAACCCTTGAGAACTAGGGCAGGCGAGAATTTAGTAATGTAGTACGAAGGGTATAGGGCAACAAAAACCCCAACTGTGGCAGCTATTGTTATACCTAGACCTAAATTACTAATATTGTCAGCTACCGAGATATTGGCGTGTATCAGACTAGAAAGATCACTTTTTGATGCAAGACTTGTAAGCAAAATAGAGATAGCATAGCTCAATACCATAAACATTACGCTCTCACAAAGAATATTTAATTTTAGCTGATAGCCATAAGCTCCAAACACCTTACTTATATTCACCGCACGAATACGAGTTGGCAGCAGAGCCATAAAGAAGTTGAAATAGTTGATAATGGCAATTACGACAAGCACAAGACCCACACACAATAGTAGTACACACACTATAAAATTGCCATAAGGGTCTACATATTCTGAGAAATATATATCGTTGAATGACTCAAAGAATAGATGTTGAGGCTCTTGAGTGTAAAAAAGATCTTTACCCTCGACCAATTTCATTAATTGCTCGTTGCTGTTTTCGATGAATCTATCTAGGTTATACCCATCCTTGAGCTTGTAATAAGCATTGAAGCTCCATTGTCCAAGGCCAAGCTTAGAGAGATCTCCAAAATGAGCGAATGCAATGTTCCTTAATATTGTGTTGTCTGCAAGATCCTCAAAGACAGCAACAACACTACGTTCCCTATCGTCTATTAGAATACTCTGTCCAATTGCGCTCTTGTCTCCAAATAATCTCTTAGCATAGCTTTGTGGAATTATTGTTGTGCCAACTCTATTGTAATCTGCAAAATCCCCCTCAACCAATTTAAGCGACATAGTTTCAGGAAACTTCGTTGAGGTGCTTTGTATTCGGATAGTAGTGGCCGAGTTGGCATCTTCGGGCAGAAATGCAGTGACGGTTCTCGGTAAATTAGTAAGAGTATAGCTCTCAACATCTGGATTACTCTGGCCAATAACATCAATCATTTGGGGCGACAAAACATCCCAATACTCCCCCTCATCTAGCAGAATAGGGCGATAAATTCTATTGCTGTGCTCAATCGAACTATTAAATCCCATCTCCCAATTATACTGAATACCTATAATTGTGACAATAGAGAAGGCAATCGACAGACCTACAATATTAAGTAGTGATGCGATTTTAAATCTAGTAAGTGTTACCCAAAAGTTTTTAAAAATATTCTTCATTTTAGCACTATTTATTAGTTTGTTAGTAATCTAGTGCTATTACATCAAATTTTATGCCAAAGTATTTAATCGTTTGATGGTCAATTTGTTGATGTTTTTATGTTTGTTCAAAGTGTCAAAAAATTAGACACACGCTGTCAAAAAATTAGACACTACACAAAGCTCCTACGCTTTATACGACTTGCGATACTTGTAAGTATCTCGTATGGGATTGTATCGATTATCTGAGCCATCTTGCGCAGATGATCTGCCGATTCGAACACAACAACCTCATCGCCTTGGCAAACCCCATCAATACCCGTTATATCTATTGCACAAGTGTCCATACTGATGTTGCCAATCGTTGGTGCAAAGCTATCGGCCACTCTCATCGACCATTTTCCTCTGCTCAGAGCACGACTAAGACCATCAGCATAACCAATAGCCACTATTGCGATTGTCATATCGTTTAGAGCCTCACCTCGTTGCGAATAACCAATTCTCTCCCCCTTTTTTACGCTCTTAATTTGTAATATTCTACTTTTTAGCGATGCAACTGACATCAACTCTCTCCCCAGTCCAATTCCATATAGTGCAAGACCCATTCTCACCATATCGAACTGAGCCTGAGGGAATCGTTCGATGGCAGAAGAGTTTGCAATATGACGCAGAGTATTTACCAAGCCTAACTCTTTGATCAATCTAGCAGAAAG
>CAYJOF010000187.1:0-3306 GCA_964371765.1 uncultured Rikenellaceae bacterium | reverse complement strand
AACTCTCTACTACACACCTGTGCATATGCTCTTAGCTCTGCTTCTAGCTGCTCTACCATCTCTTGAGGTGCTCCTTTTTGAGGGGCGTAGGTGCGTGTTGCTCCATCTTTACCATAGAGAGGGTTGGTAACATCGCAGGCAACTCTAAAATTGCAATCTTCGATTAGTTTCTCTAGTTCAGTTGTATCAAAGCGTTCAATCTTCGATAACTCTCCGCCTGCAGGCCTAATAGTATTGCCCTTGCAGTCGAAAAATTTTACGCCAAGTGCTATTAACATTCCAACCCCACAGTCGTTCGTTGCACTGCCTCCAATCCCTAAGATAAATTCTCGACAACCAGCCTCAATGGCAGATCTTATCACCCTACCAAACCCAAACGAAGAGCTTACGGCAGGATTTAGCTCCTTACTCTTGAGTCTAGCCATTCCAACGGTCTGACTCATCTCGATAATTGCTAAATTATCCTTTACTACTATCTCTCCTCTTATCGCCCTACCTAGTGCGTCTACTGAAGGTGTGAATATAATCTCTCCACCATATCTTTGCATAAGTTCAGCTGTTCCATCTCCACCATCTGCCATAGGTAGTTTTACGACCTCTGTATCGGGGGCAATTTTAAGTATTCCCTCTTCGATTATATCGGCTACTTCCCACGCAGTGAGCGTTCCTTTGAATTTGTCAGGTGCTATTACAACTTTCATTACTCTATTATTTTACACAAAATTAATCATTATTTCCGATTGACGAAAATAATCACTAATTTTGTGGCTATGAACATTATTAAACTATATCTTCTGCCTATTGTTACTCTCTTTGCAGTCTCTTGCGGATCTGCCTACGCCCAAAAGCGAGCATCAGAATACTACAAAGAGGCAGTCGAGGCAGCAGCTAATCGAGAACACCTAAAAGCCATTGAACTCTACTCGGCAGTAATGTCGCTTGAACCTACAAATGATGCTCCTGTATATAGTAGGGGATATTCAAAAATGCAAATAGGAGATATAGAGGGTGCCATTGTGGATTTTTCGATGGCAATTGAACTCAACCCTGCAAACAAAGAGGCCTACTACAACCTAGGAGTTGTGGAGTATTCTCGTGGCGATATTCAGAGAGCTATTAGCTATTTTATGACCTCGCTAGAGATGGATGCAAACAATACGCCTGCTATGCTTCAAATTGCTCGTATCTCCTACGAACAGCAGGATATTGAGAGTGCACTTACATACTTTGAGATGTGTATCAAGAACGACAGAGTGTTAAAGATATTAACTCGCTCTGAGTTGCATTATGCTTATAAATATTTTGCTAGTAGTCAATCGATTGTTGGAAATTACGAGTCGGCTCTTAGCAACATAAATTTCGCACTTGCCTACGACAATACTCTCTATGATACATACCACATTCGTGGTGCAATCAATATTGAATTGGGACATTATGAGCAAGCCGTTGCAGATTTATCTGAGGCTCTTAGACTTAACCCAAATTTTGGGTATGGTTACTTTGCGCGTGCGATGGCATATCGTAAGCTAGGCGACACTCTCAAAGCCAATCGAGATTTCGAAACAGCCAAGCAGTATGGCTTTATTGCACAGTAAATCAGATAAACCTTACCTATTATTCACACTGCGTAGAACTATTGCTGTCCTAGAGGTGTTGTATACAGATAAAGTATGTTTATTCTCTTTTTCGAAAGTGAAAATCTCGCCAATCTTCTCGTGTCTGCCAGCTCCTCCAAATACCTCATCATCACTATTTAGAACCATCTTATAGCTTCCTCCATTAGGTAGTACTATCTCGTAGTTGGGTATTGAGTTTGTTGGATGAAAATTAAATATAAATAGTAGATTGCTTCGAGAGAATACAATGGTCTTGTTGTGGTCGTCTATTAGATACAGATGTCCGTAACTGCCATCTAGCAGCTTCTGTGTTTCTATCAACTCAATCATTGCTCTATCAAATTCCATAAGTTGAGAGTATCTTAGGAAAGGATTTTTTGACAGAGACCACTCCCTTCGAGCGTGTTGATAGCTCCAATCGTTACCCTGACGTGGGAAATCTATCCACTGTGGATGACCAAATTCATTTCCCATAAAATTGAGGTAGCCGTTGGCAGATGTAGCAATTGTCATAAGTCTAATTTGCTTATGAAGGGCAACTCCTCTATCGATGACTATGCTCTTTGAAGCTTTATCCATATGAGTGTACATCTGGCTATCCATCAACCTAAAGGCTATGGTTTTGTCGCCAACCATAGCTTGATCATGTGATTCGCAATAGCCTATTGCTTTGGTATGTGGGGTGCGATTGTTCAACTCCCCCCAAAGCTTGCCTAAATCCCAATCTTCGTCTGCTTGCTCAAGAAGTTCAATCCAATAGTCTGGAACCGACATCGTAAGGCGATAATCAAAGCCAATACCTCCATCCTCTACCAAATCACAAAGAGTTGGCATTCCACTCACATCCTCTGCAATTGTAATAATTTTGGGATTGAGAGAGTGTATCAGCTTATTGGCAAGAGTAAGGTAGCACAGCGCATCCTCGTTTACATTATCATCGAAGTAGTTCTCTCTTGTAAGGAACTTTTGGTAGCCATGGTTTTTGTAGAGCATAGCGGTTACTCCATCAAACCTAAATCCATCTACTTTAAATTCCTCTACCCAGTACTTAATATTTGATAGTAGGAAGTGGAGCACTTGAGGTTTTAGATAGTCGAAATTTTTTGAATCCCAATATTTGTTGTAGCCCTCTTCACCCTCCTTGCAGTAGTGACATTCAGAGCCGTCGAGAGTGTTGAGCCCCTCGTGGATGTTTTTTACAAAATGGGAATGAACAAGATCTATTATTACCGAAAGCCCCAGTGAGTGAGCCTCTTTAATTAGTTGCTTAAACTCGTTTGTTGAGCCAAATCTACTAGAGACAGCAAAAAAGTTCGATACATGGTAGCCAAAACTGCCATAGTAGGGATGTTCGGCAATTGCCATAAACTGTACAGTGTTGTAGCCCTTGCGCTTAATCTCCGGGAGAATATTTTGCCTGAAATCGTTAAACGAGGCAACCTTTAGCTCCTCAGATGACATTCCAACGTGTGATTCATATATCAAGGGTTGAGAGTGAAAGATATTATTGCTTAAACCCCAATCAAATGGAGTAATATCGAGCTCTCCGACAAAATCTTTTGTCGTTGGATTCTGTACAGCTCTTCGAGCATAGGCATCGATTCTTTCGTTCCACCCGTTATTCCCCTGAATGAATATTTTGTAGCGTGTGTTATTGGCTATTGGGTGTAGATACTCTTTGTCTGGAATA
>CAYJOF010000186.1:0-3309 GCA_964371765.1 uncultured Rikenellaceae bacterium | reverse complement strand
TCTTATCGCTCTCCTCTCTGCCTAGGCCCTCGTAGGACATAATTGTAGGGAGTTTGTTGTTGGCGCTATAAAACCATAGGTTTAAAGAGAGATAATTGCTCCTACCTGCGTTGTACCATACGTCAGTAGAGAGTATATTTTTGTTGTAGTTGGCGTTAGTCTGCTCTGTTCTCTCAAATGGCGGAATAGCTGTGTTGAGGTACTCAAAATCATTATCTGCTTTTTCGTACATATACTTTACTGCAGCCTTTAGTCGCTTAGATCCACCCCCCACCGATGCAACTGCTTGATACTTTCCAAAACTGCCAAAGCCTTGAACCACGCTGCCGTAGTATTGATCCTGCCAGCGCGGTTGAGTGCCAATTTGCACCGTGCCGCCTAGAGCACCGCTGCCGCTTTGTAGGGAGCTGCCTCCGTGTAGTAGCTCAACCTTATCTACAAACCAAACAGGGATGTGAGAGAAATCTACCTGTCCCAACATTGGGTTGTTGATGTTTATTCCGTTCCATTCTACCTGAGTGTGAGAGGCACCAGTGCCTCGAAAAGATACTGTTGCAGCTGAACCCTGTCCGTAACTCTTTACAAACAAAGGAGTCGAACGTGCAAGTAATTCCGCAAGAGAGGCATTCGAAGATTGTGCAATTTGAGTCGAATCGACCCTACTTTTAGTTACTCCTTTCTCCTCAAGTTTTCGTTGTGAGATAATACTCACCTCCTCCAAAGTTATGGTGCGCTGTGCTAAAAGTGAGGTACTAGATAATATGAACGAAATAAATAGTATAATTTTTACTACAATGAGCATAAGTATGTGTGTTTACATCATTAAAACTACACAAGATTTTACCGTTAGTGAATATGAGATAGGGAAACATATTGAACACCTCTTACATTCTCCGTGTAAGTAAAATCGAGTGGTGCAATGGCTTGTTTTCTGACTTATCTCTAACTTGAGGCCGCCTTCCCAACGAATCAGTGGCTTAGTGGCCCAGCTTAACGAAAATTACAGCAGCGGGAACTGTCGCAGAATGGCACTGCGTTCCAATTTATCTCATAAAAGAGAACCATTGCGCTGCAAAGGTAGTAATAAATTGGTGAACAGCAAACACATTCTACTTATCTATCTTGTGAGTCCATTTGTAGACAATTTATTGGGATTCTAGATATTTTGTGTATCTTTGTAGTCTAGAAACTCATAAGAGTTTATTCAGAAATGATGAAAAGCACACAAGGTTTAAACATAGCGCAACAGATGGTTCAAATCAATGAACTATTGACAACTGTTCGCAAAAAAGGGGTACAGATGAAACAAATTGCAGAGGTGATTAATGTCTCTCCATCTGTTTTGTCGGCATTCTACCGTACTGTATTGCCAGCCTATCTCGACAATAAAGATAGAATGAAAAGTGAAGAGGCAATAGATTATGCGTTCTCACTTGTAAACAACATATCAAAAAAAAGGTTTGTCCCATTCTTCCCAAATATCATTCTTGCACTGCAAAATATTGAAGATAATTCTCAGGGTGAGAGTGTGAGTGATGACAAACGTTTCTTTGATAACTTTGTAACCACAGCGACCAATTCACAGGTGTCGATTCATCATATTGAGGGCATATACCGCACTTATAGTGTGTCGAGTAGTGATTTTGCACTAAAGTGCGAACCTATGATTATCTCTAGGTCACTTACAGGGATGATAAAAGTATCAAGACTGAGTGTACATTCTGTTACGCAAGAGGGCTTTGGAATGATAGCCGATCACCAGTCTTTAACAATTCACCTAAACGAGGCGAACTATCCAGCATACTATCCCCTGACTATGCAGATAAACATTCCGCTATGCTTTACTCCAAAAATATATAGAGGAATCTATATGGCAATGGATTCAGCTTCGCATCCAATTGCTCGTAGAATTGTGCTCGTTAGGGTCTCGGATTCGGCAAAGATAAGCGATTTTCAGTCTGAATATGCCCATACCTACCAGCCTCAAGATGTGCCTGAGGAGTTGATGGACTATTTCGACTACCTAAAAGAACGTGAGGACGTTTTGCGCATCTACAACGTGCCTGAACCAACGGCAGACATAAGAGACTTGAAGATGGAGAAGAAGATTGCAAAACTTTTTCAGGAGTTAGAGTAGCCTAATTACTTTTTACTATGAATCATATCACACTATACGAACTACAACGAATAGTTGAGCAGGCTCTTGTGCAGAATAGTGAGCCTAGGTATTGGGTTGTGGCAGAGATTAGTGATATGAAGGTCAACAGCTCGGGGCACTGTTATATGGAGCTGGTAGAGAAGAACCAAAATAGTCATCTCCCTCGAGCAAAGGCAAGGGCTGTTATCTGGTCAAGTAAATATACACTCATAAGTAACTACTTCGAAAGAACCACTTCCTCAAAACTGTCAAATGGAATGAGAGTGCTTGTCTCTATCCAAATATCCTTTCATCCTCTTTACGGACTTAGCTATGTTATCGATAATATCGATCCTACCTATACCTTAGGCGATATTGAGCGTCACCGTCAGGAGATCATTAAACAACTCCAGAGGGATGGAGTGTTTGATATGAATCGAGATACAAGCTATGATGAAGTTCTTGCTCGTGTGGCAGTTATCTCATCGTCCAAGGCTGCTGGATACCAAGATTTTATTAATGAAATAAACGATAGTGGTGCAAGCTACAATATCACAATCGATCTATACGATGCAGTGATGCAGGGCGACGCTTCGGAAGGCTCTGTTATTGATGCTCTGGAGAGGGTACTCCAGAAGATGGACCACGGAGTGGAGTATGATGCCGTTGTGGTGATTCGTGGAGGAGGTTCAACTAGCGACTTAGCTAGCTTTGATTCCTATGAACTATGCTCAGTCTTAGCGCAATTCCCAATCCCAGTAATCACAGGTATTGGCCACGATAAGGATGTGTCGGTTGCCGATATGGTAGCCTACAAATCACTAAAAACACCTACCGCCGTGGCGCAGTTTATTGTAAGTAGTATTAGAGAGTTTCTCCAGAAATTAGATTTATCTCTCAATGATCTTACCAACAGTGTGAATTTTGCACTAGTAGAGCACTCGAATTACCTAACAAAGCTTGCAAGAGAGATTGACACTCTATCAACAACTGCTCTTAGTGATATGACAAAAAGATTGATGCACTACCAAATGAACCTACTCTCACAATCGCAGAGTGTGGTGGCAAATTCATTAGGGCAACTAAAACTTTTTGAGAATAGTGTTGATCAGCAATCTCAAAAATGTATAGAGCAGCAGAATAATTCACTTAGACGATTCACTGATAAACTC
>CAYJOF010000185.1:0-3332 GCA_964371765.1 uncultured Rikenellaceae bacterium | reverse complement strand
CAATTGCGGCGGTATTGTTCTTAAAGTTATAGTTTCCTCTAACATCTAGGAATAAAACATCTTTAAACAGGGGTGCCGACACTCCTAAACTTACCTCATCTGAGGTGATTGTACTACGTGGCATATAGTTAATCGAAAAATCAAAGCTATCGGTTGAGATTACATCACGAATTCGGTTTGAGAGATACTCAATTCCAGTCACCACTCCACCCATAAGTCCTGCACTTGCCGATGAGTTGTCGCTTGCCATAAAGCTATTGGTAAGAAGCAAGAAAATAAACTGGTTGGATACCTGCTCAGGGGTGTTGAGTGCACTTTGAACAAGTGCCGTGGTCTCTGGATCGGTGTTCAGAACATCTACACTTAGCGCAATTGTTGGCTGCATCAAATCATTCTTGATATTCATAATACAATCTACATCCACTCTAGCGCTATTAGTTGATGCGGTAAGTTCGGTAGCCATAAGGGGTGCTACTGAAGCCTTTACTTTATAAATAGCATTAACATCTAGTTGAGCATCTAGCGGATCTCCATCAAATCTTATCCAGCCACCGTTGCTGATTGTAAATATTTTATCCACAATATTAAAATTCGGCATAATAAAGCGATATGTTCCTCTATCTATAGTGTAGAGCCCGTTAATGTTGAATATCTCACGACGAGGGTTTACAAACATCGACATATTTCCACTACCAGTACTAGTGATAGTTGATCCAGATATTGGGTCAATAACTATATCGATAGTTGTGTTATTAAGAATATTCACATCCAAACGAAGATTAAAATCGAGCGCCGCAGCATTAGCCTTACTCTCGGTATAGAAATCCCAAAGTTGGTTAGTGCTTGATTGTGCACTTCTCTTCTCCACATATTGAATAAAATCGGCCTCTTTAATACTAGTGTTGTAGGATAGAGGGAGGAAGAATTTTGAGCTTTTGGCAGTAGACAATGCGCCAGTCATATCAACCCCAGAGGCACTATTCTTGATATTGATTGAACCTGTTGAGTATACCGAACCATAAAACAGAGAGTTATCTCGTTGGCTTGTATTTAGAGAGAATAGCTCACGTGCCGTCACATCTACATTAAACTCTGGGCTACCATTAGGGTTTAGATAGAGCATAAAATCAAGCGAACCTGTTCCCCCAAGTGAGTCACTTATCGGAGCATCCTGCATCACGAATCTACTATCTTTGATTGACATCTCTCCACCTATGTTATATCTAACTTTCGTAAAATCAACTACGGCAGAGAGCTCATTTATGGATATGTTACCATTGAGCATAAACTGCTTTGAAGGGTTGACATTCGAGAGATTAAGATTTGCATTACAACTACCCTCAACAGAGTTGGCAATTCCCTGAAGAAATGGCGTAATAAGAATTGGATCAACATCTAAGGCATTAATATCGAATGAGTAATTCATTCCTTGCCACTGAAGGTAGCCATCAGCAGAAATTTGATCATTTGTGATAGATCTCATCTCTACTCTATTTCTAGCGTTGGCAAGATCCTGCATCAGTCGTATTCTATTATTGCCTAGTTCTGAACCGTTGAATGCAAGAGAATCGACTATCAAATCTCCAACAATGTGCATATCAGTAGCAGACAGTGCCGAGATAATCTCAGCCCGTCCTGTGGCACTACCCTCAAATGTAAATCCAAGTTGTTCGAGGAGTTGAGATAGAATTGACAGGTCGAAATTAGTCATATCTAGCGATAGAGTATCTTGCGGATTTTTCGACAAGACTCCATTTGCCAAGAAGGTCTCTTGATTGGACTCAATCAAGAGAGAATCAATGCTCACATCTCCTTTATTTACCAAAATTCCTCCCTCGTATATATTCCACTGTTTGCCCCCTAGACGGTAATATGATGGTAGAATATCTGCCGATATAGTCACATCACTACTATCCACATCTCTATTAACGCTTCCTTGCGCTTTCAATAGAAGTTTAGCATCACGTGACACGTTGTCGAAACCCGCAGAGAAAGCTATGCTATCGTGACTCAGAGAGCTATGAAGTGATATATTTGGGATATATTGGTTATTGTAGATCAACTCATCGGTTGAGAGATAGACAAAAAGTGAATCTCTAACATTGTTAAGACTGCTCAAAGATATGCCAGTTGCTTTATTGTCCTTGTAGGATATGTAGGGGATATTGGCATTCAAAGAGTAAGTTTTAAGATTCGGATTAAACATAAATCTAGCCCAAGAGCCATCCGCAATCTCTAGGTCAGGAACAAAGAGGTGTATTATTGGGTTCTCTTTTTTAAGGTTGAGCTGGGCGATATAGTAGCTCTCTTCAGGGTGATGAGCAGTACTCGAATCAGATCTAATCTCTAGACTATCAGCTACTAACACAGGCAGGTATGTCGATATACTCTCTTCGATGTATGAGCTGAGTTTATCAATCCCCGAGACACCTCTTAGGGTTAGATCCATCACTTCAGAATTCATAGTGATATTGTTGAGTTGAGGACTTAGGTTAAGTTTAACATCAAGACTAGAAAGAGAATCAAGTACTTGTGCGGTGTCGATTAGCACTAAATCATCTACTCGAGCGTGGAGTGAGAGGCTATCTATATCAATTCCTTCGCCTTTAATTATTACGCTAGATGAGCCATGAGTGAATTTCTTTTGACGATCTAGTCCAAGATATCTTAGATCTGCATTGAATATATCCAAAAAGATATTATAACTTGGACTTTCTGGTGAGTTATTGAGGTACCCATTCAACACAAAATTGAGCATAGAATCTCGACTCTCTATATCTGTCGATATGTGAGAATCCTGCATTCCTAGGTGGATTGACACATCACTAAATGATCTGTCATAAATCTCGACACTTGCAACATCGACACTACCTGTAACCACTCTAGAGGTATCTTGTAGGATTCCTTCTACAGCTATTTGAGCTGACAGTTTCCCTAAAGTAGGAGTTTTGAGTATCGCACCTAGATTGAGATTATCTACATTAAGTTCACTTGTTAGAGAGGTTTGATTGTTTAGTCTTCCTAGATCAAGATTGAAGCTAGCAAAACCCTCGTGCCCAAGTGCACGGATAAATCCTCGAGTATTAAAGTCATTGATTTTTCCCTTGAATGTACCACTTACGGCAACTGAAGGTTCGTAATTTATTTGCTTGGTGAACTCAAGGGTTGTATCTAGTGCAAAATCGTTGACTATACGATATACATCATCAATATTTGTTTGGGCGGAACCTAACTTAAAATCAAAAATAGTATTCTCAATATCTGGAATTCCTTTTATCGAGTACTCCACATCTCTAATTTCTGTTCCTAGGGTGTTGAGATAACGCAACTGT
>CAYJOF010000184.1:3109-3373 GCA_964371765.1 uncultured Rikenellaceae bacterium | reverse complement strand
TACACATATAAGGTATACGAAGGAACAATGCCAGCACCAGTTCCAACAGTAGCTACAATCAATGCTCTTTCTGTTGGTACTGACAATACAGTAGTTCCTACTTCTGGTACTTTAGAATCGTTGTTGCAAACTACTTATGGCGACAACCTACCAAAATCACTTGTTGTTACTGGCACTATCAACTAAGCTGACTTTTTGTTTATGAAAGGTAAGTTTGAATCTATAGACCTTAGCGGAGCTGAGCTAGTTGGAGGATTTACAATG
>CAYJOF010000184.1:0-3099 GCA_964371765.1 uncultured Rikenellaceae bacterium | reverse complement strand
TAAAGAACGTCAAGCTACCTAATGATGTTATTAGAATTGGGGTAAACTCATTTAACAATACATCTATTACTTCTATTACTATCCCTGCATCAGTAGAAATAGTTGATTTCAATGCATTTAATAATACACCAATAGCTTCGATTACTTTCGAAACACGTACTAAGAACTTGTTTTTGGCTGGTGGATCTTTCCAAAACTGCCAAAGCTTAACAAGTTTAAGTCTTCCACCCCAAGTTAATAAATTAGCAGCTAATACTTTCAATAATTGCGGTAGACTAACAAGTATTACTTTACCATGGACCATAGATCAAAAAGTTGACGGTATAGCAAGTGAAACTTTCCCAGCTGCCTTTAGAGTAGCTGGCGGAACACGCGAAATTACAATGTCATCAGGTAATAGTGTAGCTAGCGATTATACTCAAATTGCAAATTTATATCTATATAGACTACAATAGTATTTCATAATAGCAAAAGATTCTGCCCAAAGTCAATTCGTGACTTTGGGCAGAATCTTTTTTGTTTATAGGTCAATGAAGTTTTTACTTTTCAAATCGTAGCAAGCAAAAGCCATATTAAACAGCCTATCCAATAGCAACACACATAGACATCAAGTGTTTTTTAGTGGATAGCTATGAATGTGCTTATTAACTTAACGTTATTAGATGGAAGAAAACTTGCGTTATTTGCGGATAAGTGTACTTAAAAATGATGTATAGCTGTTCAATCTAAATTCTCATTAGACACTAGTATTACAATTTTAGAAAACCAAAGATTCTGAGATTGCGCCAACTGGGCATTTAAGCATACAGCTACCACACTCGTCACACCTGTTAGGATTGACTTTATATTTATTTCCCACACTCTCTATTGCATCAAAAGAACAGGTTTTGTAACAAATTCCACAGCCAATACACCCCTCACCTATTATCAATCCAGCCTGATTAAAATCTGCGCCCCCAAAAGCAAATCTGGTTCTAAGAAGCTTATGCGAACGATTCACCTTCTCAAAATCATACTCATAAAGTTCGCCCTTCGCTCTATAAAGCACAAAGTTACCATCTCTCATTGCAGGATAAAGAGTTATGTCTCGAGCTGCTACCTCTAACATCTTATTTGTCTCTGCCTTTTGGATTATCTCTTGTGAAGGCACGTGGCGAATGTCGCCAACGAGGCGAATAGTGTATCCCGGAGCAAACTCTGGCACAGCACCTAATTCCTCGTGATTCAAAATTCCTTTGCCATAATGACCACACACCGTCAATTTTTGGGTTTCCATCAATTGTCTGCCATAGGGTTTATTAGCCATCGTACGAAAGTAAATCCCCTCATCATCATAGCCATTAAAGTGTGCGATTCGAGAATGAACCTCGCCATTGTAGATCGTCGAAAAGGTAAGTACCCCTACCCTATCGAGATATTCGTAAATTTTAGATAGTTCCATAATCTATTTTTTTAGAAAACCAGTAATTCTAGAGAATTCTTCAAATTTATGATAATCGGGTTTTGTAAGTAGCGATACTGTCACAAAAAGTATCAACGACCCAGCAACACCCACCATTGCTTGCTGTGCAGAGGCTATCTCCCACCCCGTCGGCAGGTTCACTCCCAAAGCAACGAGTAGATTGTAGCTAGAGAATAGCAAACCAAAGATCATTGAGCAGAGAGCTGCCTTTGAAGTTCCTCTACGCCATATAAACCCTAAAACTAAAGGCACAAAAGCTCCCGTTGCTAGGAAATCTGCTCCAATCCAAGAGATCGTAAGCACCGATTTAATCTCAAGGGCAATCAACAAAGATGCCGCTGCAATAACTAAGGTCGCTAACCTTCCCACTGCAACGTAATGTTGAGCCTTGCGATTTGGTTTTATGTAACGTTTGTATACATCAATCGTAAGAGTGAGAGCACCTGTATTAAACATAGAGTCCATTGTAGACATAATTGCTGAACAGAGCCCAACAAAGATAATTGCACTCACAATCGGGCTCTCCAACGAGAGAACCAGCGCTGAGACAATTCCACCAGATGGGACAGTATCGTAAACTAGAATACTCAACATACCCGATAGTGTCACCATAAGATACAGGGGTATAAACACCACAAAACTAATAATCATCATCTTTCGAGCACTTTGTGGAGTTCTTGCAGCAGATATACGTTGCCACACATTTGCTTGAATCATCCACGATGTTCCAAAGGTAATTATATATGCCATATTGTCGCCGAGGTTGTGGAAGAACGAGGTAAAGCCCTCTCGCCCTAGCGACTCTGCGTGCGAGGCTAGCTCATCGAATCCACCACCGCGATTATACACTATCATAAATATCGCTATTGAGGCGAACAGAAAAAACACAAACTGAAATAGGTCGGTAAGCACAACCCCTCTAAATCCGCCAAAAAGGGAGTAGATAATAACTAATGAGGTTCCTATAATAGCACTTAGGGTATAATCTAGCGCAAAGAAAGAGTGAAAGAAATTACCCACTACAATCACCTGAATAGCAGCTCCGATAGTCATAAAAACGAATATGAATATTGTAAGCATAAAGGCTGTTCTGCTATCATAGCGTTTCTCGATAAGTTCCGATTGACTCACAGTCCCTACCCTACGGATGGCAGCCGCAAATAGGTACATCAATCCTGTTGCAATAAGCACAGGAACGCCATATACCCAAAAGGAACTTATACCACTATTATGCGCTACATCCACTAGATCAATGGCCGAACCACCACCCCACCAAGAGGCAATAAAGGTGATTGCTAACAACCAAGCAGGCATAGAGCGTGAGGCCAAAAAATAGTCTTCACTATTTCTACTTTTGCGATTACGGTAGCCTATATATGTCACTGCAAGAACATAAAACAGTAGTAGTATGATTATAAATGCTTTGTTCTCGTGTCCCTCCATAATAGTTGCTTTTGTTGTATTGTTACTTGCGTTCTATCTCACGCAGGTTCGTCATTTTTTTCTTCTCCAAGAATCCGTAGATTCCGTCGAGATGCTCAACCACACGTTTATTGCCAAATTCGTATACCTTTGTCACAAGTCCATCAAGAAAATCTCTATCGTGAGATACTACAATCAATGTACCATCAAATGCT
>CAYJOF010000183.1:2243-3412 GCA_964371765.1 uncultured Rikenellaceae bacterium | reverse complement strand
TATACATCCCCATATAGGGTTGATAGTACTCCATATAACGTTCTTTAAGCGAGGGTGATCGAAATCCTTTAGCATAGTTGAATCGCATACCAACTCTTCCAATATCATACTTAATAGCTACTTGAGGAGTAAACGAAATTCCTGAACCGCCATCTTCTGTGCTATTTTTAGAGCCGAAATTATTGAACATCTCTTTTGCATCATCAAAACCATAGTTATCTAATCTCAATCCGACAACCACTGCCAATTTATCGTTTAGTTTATAGTCGTCCTGAAGATAAATAGCAAAGCTATTATAGCTAAAATCATCATCATACCCCCCCGAAGAAAGGTCGAGTTTAAGTTGCTCACTACTAAGCTCCATACCTAGCATAAGAGAGTTATTGGAGATCGATGTATTGCGATACAGTAATCTCATTGAACTTATCGTACTTTTTTGCTTTGGAGTTATCACCGATAAGCTATCTTGTTTTCGAGATGTTGTAGTTGTGTGGTAGGATAAGTCAAAGCTATTATCTCGATTCATCTCATATAGAACTGCCGCATCTACGTTATAGCCTTGATAATTCTCAACTGGGATATATTCCACCAATTGATCCCCCAGGGCACTTTGAGAGTAGTCGCCCAAATCATAACGATTCTTCCACGTATATCCCCCCTTAACTCTAGCAGATAGTTTTTCGCTAAATTGGTAGGTAAGTTTTTGATTTACAGCTATAGACTTCCATCCACTTATACTAATACCATTGGTATCTATCGGGACGCTAATAGTTGTATTGACTGGCTGTCCGTTCATAATTTTGTATTTACGTTTCTCGGACACACTACTAACAAGTCGATAGGGGTCAAGGCTCTGGTAGGTTATATCAGTTGCCGTAATAAATTTCTTTGTATTGTAACCTAGATATGCTGCTGCTGTCATATTCGGAATATCGGCAGTAAGCCCCTGCGATTGTTCAGAGCTGTTTAGTTGATTGTATCCTCCAAAGTTGTAGTAGGCACTACCCTCAAGCCCATTTTTGGGAGTCCTTGTAATAATGTTTATCGTCGCACCCATTGCGCTTGATCCATAAAGCACAGTTGATGAACCTCGTACTACCTCAATTCGTTCTATCGACTCGGTTGGAATTTTCGAGAAGTCTATATTTCCATTTGTATCTCCAGACAAT
>CAYJOF010000183.1:938-2233 GCA_964371765.1 uncultured Rikenellaceae bacterium | reverse complement strand
AAAAAGTATGTGTCTAGCATCTAGACCCTTATAGGTCATCGATGTGCCATAACCTGCTTGATGAAACTCCATTCCTGCCAGCTGCGACGATAGGACATCCTCTAGCTTACTCATTCCTGTTGCTCTAATCTCTTTTGAAGATATAACTTGGGTTTGAATTGGAACATCTTTCATCAAAACTCGCGAGCGAGTGGATGTAACGACAATCTCATCTAAATTGAGTGTATCAATAGCTGAAAAGTCAAAAGTAGAATTCCCATAAAGGGTATCAATCGACTGAGCTTGAACTGAAAAAAAAACTACAATTGTAGATAAAGTCAATAATATTTTTTTAATTATCATTTTTTATGTAAATTTGACAAATCTTTGAGCGGCAAAGATAGTGAATTTTGCAGGAGCAAACAACAAGAATTTACTTTCCAGTCGAAGATTATGAAATAAGTATAATAAAATTTATAGCAATGTTGCAAGGAAGAGAGAAAACCGATTATTTAATTATTGGTAGCGGAATAGCAGGATTAGCCCTAGCGTTGAAGGTTGCCGATAAGAATAGAGTTATGATAATCTCTAAGGCTGAGATTAACACCACCAATACCAATCTTGCACAGGGAGGTATAGCATCTGTAACCTACGAACCCGATTCTTTCGAACAACATATCAAAGATACTCAGATATGTGGTTCTTGGGAGGGAGACGACAAGGTTGTTAGAATGGTTGTGGAGGGAGCTCCCGATCAAATAAAGGAGATGATTCGTTGGGGTGTAAATTTCGACAAGAGAGGAGGCCTATACGATCTTGCTAGAGAGGGTGGACACACTCAACACAGAATACTCCACCACAAAGACAGTACAGGGGAGGCAATTCAAAAGGCACTCCAACGACGAGCAAAACGCCATAAGAACATTAAAATATTAGAACACCATTTTGCAGTAGACATTCTTACCCAACACCACCTTGGAGAGTTGGTCAAAAAGGGAAGCGATAGTACTGAGTGCTATGGTGCTTATATCCTTAACAATAAAACAGGCGAGGTCTGCACGGTGCTATCTAAAGTGACTGTATTGGCAACTGGCGGAGTGGGAAACATATATAACGTTACCACAAATCCGATAGTGGCTACTGGAGATGGTATTGCAATGGCTCACAGAGCAAAAGCAAAGATTGAGGGAATGGAGTTTATCCAATTCCACCCCACCGCTCTCTACGATCCAGATATTCGTCCGTCTTTCTTAATTAGTGAGGCACTTCGCGGTTATGGAGCGATTCTTCGCAATAAGGATGGGGAAGACTTTATG
>CAYJOF010000183.1:0-928 GCA_964371765.1 uncultured Rikenellaceae bacterium | reverse complement strand
GGCTCTTTGGCTCCTAGAGATATTGTTGCCCGATCGATAGATTACGAACTAAAAAAGTATGGCGACGACTATGTCTACCTCGATGTAACCCATATGCCTGCTAGAGAAACTATTGAGCATTTCCCTAAAATTTATCAAAAATGCCTAGAGAAAGGTATCGATATTACTAAAGACCTTATCCCAGTAGTCCCTTCGGCACACTACTGCTGTGGAGGAGTGAAAGTTGATATTGATGGCTGCACAACCATCAAAAGCCTCTATGCCGCAGGTGAGGTCACATACACTGGGCTTCACGGGGCTAACAGATTAGCCTCTAACTCTCTTATAGAGGCCATTGTATATGCTCAAAGAGTTGCTAAACACTCACTTACACTTATCGACAAGCTAACTTGGCAGGAGGATATACCTGCTTGGAATTTCGAAGGCACAATCGATCCCGAGGAGATGATTCTCATTACTCAGAGCTACAAGGAGATGCAACAAATTATGAGCTACTACGTAGGAATTGTGCGCTCAAATGCTCGCCTAGAGAGGGCTATGGCTCGTATGGAGATTATCTATAAGGAGACCGAAGAACTTTACAAAACGCTTAAAATATCTCATAAATTATGCGAACTGCGTAATATGATTGCAGTAGCATACATAATCATAAAACACGCAAAAGAGATGAAACAGAGTGTAGGTCTACACTACACAATAGACTACCCTATCAACGAATCAGAAAAGGAACAACACTGTGAATAAAAACAAAATCAACGAAGCTATGCAAAATCTAGGTTTTGAGAAGCTCAATCCTCTCCAGCAAAAGGTAGCGGATTCTCCAAATCAAAATTTAGCTATTGTTTCAAGCACTGGCAGCGGAAAAACCTTTGCGTTTTTGATTGCTGCGCTAAAATTTTGCGAGACAAACAACACAAACATACTAATC
>CAYJOF010000182.1:0-3435 GCA_964371765.1 uncultured Rikenellaceae bacterium | reverse complement strand
GGGGCGATATTCGCCAGCTCACCTTTAGCGATGCCTCAGATCTACCAACATCTTGGTCGCCAGACTCTAAGACTATCAATCTATCGAGCACACAGTACAACAACATATCTGCATATAGCGTATCAATCAACGGTGGTTCGCTCAAAAGATTATTTCCACACTACTTCAACACTATTGCAAACCTAGTGGAGATGAAAGATGGTAGCTATCTATTCAATGAATCGACAGAAAGTTACCGCTATGCAACTCGTAAGGGATACAAAGGGGATCACAATCCAAATATCAAAAAATACAACCCTACAACAAAACAATACGAAGAACTTACCTCTTATGAGGGTAAGGATATATGGCCAGCAACTGACGGTAATGGGAAAATCTATTTTGCAACATACCAAGGTAACGAAGAGGCTAATCTTGCCACTATTGAGGCAGGCAGAACAAAGATGTTGACCTCATTTAAGAACTCTATTCAATATCCAAAGGTAAGTTTTGATGGTTCTAAGATTGTGTTCAACCTAGATTATCAAATCTATGTTTACGACACACAAACAGGAAAGAGTACACTACCTAAAATCACTCTTGCGTCGAAGAACTCTCAAAATATTGCAACTAGTCAATCTACCGAGGATAACATCTCTACCTATGCAGTATCGCCTGATGGTAAGAAGATTGCCTTTGTATCTAGGGGTAGGATGTTTGTATCTAATAGCAAAGGTGATGTGGTTCGCGAGATAATGACAGATCCAAAGGAGAGAGTTGTGGAGCTTAAGTGGGATGAGAACAATCGCACGATTTACTACACTCGTACTCGTAATGGTTGGTACAACCTATTTTCTATCGACGCCGACAAGATCAGCGCAGAGAAAGCACTTTACACTCCAGACGAGTTTATCAAAAACGTAGCTATCAATAGCAAGAACAACAAGCTAGTATACACCCTTGGAGGTGACAAAATAGGTATGTACAGCAATGGTAAGGCAACAACACTTGTCGACGATCTAGAGTTTTGGGTATTTAGAAACAACACCTATCGTCTAGGTTTCTCGGCAGATGATAAGTATGTAGTTTTCAACGCTGTAAATCTCTTCGAGAATGAAGTATATATTTACGACATCGACAACAAAAAACTTACTAACGTAACAAACAGTGCTACACCAGAGAGCACTCCATACCTTACACCAGACAACAAATACCTATACCTTACAGCTAACCGATTCACTCCTACTTTCCCTAGAGGTTCTGTAGATGGAGAGAACAATCTATACCGTATTGCTCTTGACAAGTATACAACACCTAGCCAAAACGAAGAATTCAACAAGCTATTTGTAGGGGAAGAAAAATCCGACAGCCAAAAGGCAGAGAACAAAGAGTCTGCATCGCCTATGCGCATTAACCTAGATAGAATTAGCCGAAGATGGGAGCAGCAAAGAGGTGCAAATGTATTCTCTGTGTTTGGTGTTGATCTTAAAGAAGCAAGCTACCTGCTTTTCCGTTCTTCACATCGTGGCTCGTCTGCCGTTTATATCCAAAAGGTAGACCCAAGTGGCAAAGAAGAGCCTAAAGCGGTAAAAGGGCTTCCTTACTTTGGGACAGCAACCGTAGCAAACAACACTATCTATGTATTGAGTGGAGGTACAATCTACAAAGTATCGCCATCAAGAGCTGAGGCTACACCAATAAATATCGACTTTGATTTTTCTCAAAAAAATGGAGATATGTTCACACAAATGGCATACGAAACTTGGGCACAGATGGAGAGCAGTTTCTATGATGAAAATATGCATGGCGTTGATTGGGAGGCAAAACTTAAATACTACTCATCATTCCTACCATACGTACAAAATAGAGACAACCTTCGTGCACTTTTGAACGATATGCTAAACGAGCTGAACGCCTCTCACCTTGGATTCAACAGCAGTGGCACAGAGGAGCGCAACGCAACTCGCCTATCGACAGGATACACTGGAGTGATGTTCGACAACAACAACCCATATATGGTTGATTACATACTTACAAACTCTCCTGCCGATCGAGTAGAGTATGATATTAAAAAAGGTGATAAATTGCTTGCTGTTGATGGTATAGTAGTAGACACTAAGAAAAACATAGATAGCTATTTCACTAGCACCTCTCGCAAAGAGGAGCTAACTCTAACGCTAGACAGAGCAGGTAAGCGATTCGATGTAACTATCCCAACCATCAGTAATGGTGCGCTTAAAAATCTACTATATTATCAGTGGGAGGACACTAGTCGTGATAGAGTATCTAAGCAAAGTGATAACAAAATTGCTTATGTTCACCTACGTGATATGACTGGCACATCACTAGATAAGTTCTTGATTGAAATGTCGACAGATGCAGTTCACAAGGATGCACTTATTCTTGATCTAAGATTCAATAATGGGGGTAATATCCACGACGAGGTTTTGGAGTATATCTCACGCAAGGCACACTTCACTTGGAGATACAGAGACAATAAACCAAACACTCACCCTAACTACACTCCGGGCGATAAACCGATTGTGGTGTTGATCAACGAACGAAGCTTAAGTGATGCCGAGGTTACTTCAAATGGTATCAAAAACTTAGGAATTGCTAAGTTGATTGGAACAGAGACTTATCGTTGGATTATCTTTACATCTTCAGTTGGTTTTGCCGACGGTTCATCGATTCGTATGCCAGCTTGGGGTTGCTACAATATGGATGGCTCGGATTTGGAACTTACTGGTGTAACACCTGATATATATATCAAAAACACCTTTGATGATAGAATCAATGGCCGTGACCCTCAACTTGATAAGGCAATAGAGGAGATCAAAAAAGATTTAACTTCAAAGAGATAAACACTCTCACAAATAAGCAGGTAGATCTCTTTCGAGGCTACCTGCTTGATTATTAACTAAAACAACAATATTATGAAAAAATTAGCATTGATTATTGTTCTGATGATTGGAACAGTCGGTTTTGCAAGTGCACGAAGCCAGAATATAATAAGTCTATACACAAAAATAGATACACTTGTCGTACCAGATAAGATAACTCTTGAGATCACGCTATCAACAGAAAAAGGCGCTGGAAGAAAAGGACTTGAAGATGCACAACAAAAACTCTACTCGACACTAAAAGGTTTAGGAATTGATATAGCCCAGAGCGTTCACGTAAAAACTATGGGTTCTACATATTCAGAGAAAGGGAAAGACACTGAATTGTCTCAGAGCTATGCCCTCATTACCAACTCTACGATCACCTCTCAACGAGTTATTATGGCGTGTCGAGAACAAAATATTGCCGTTAGAACTGAATCATTGGAGCTTAGCAATGAAAAAGAAGTTGAGTTGGAGCTATTACAACGAGCTATACTTGAGGCTAAGGCTGAAGCAGAATTGATGGCTGGAACAATTGGGCAGAAAATAGGTAAAGCAGTAAGAATGAACA
>CAYJOF010000181.1:0-3440 GCA_964371765.1 uncultured Rikenellaceae bacterium | reverse complement strand
AGTTTTGACATCGCTATATATCTGTTCAAGGGTATAGAGCGGAAGACCTGCAATCAAATCGCTGTGTACTTCAATGTTCTCTAGCGCACACAACTGCTTTAGACCGCAGATACTCTGCTGTGCATCGCCCACCCTACCAGAAGATTTTAAAACCTCATCATCGAGACTTTGAATACCTGCCTCTATGTGCAACAAACCCTTTGGAAGTCGCTCAATACGCTCCACAACCTCACCTCGTAATAAGGCGGGATGAAGTTCAATATGGAAACATAAGTCTTGGAATTGAGAGAAAAGATCCAACATCTCCACTGCTCTACGGGCAGAGTGATTAAACGTTCTATCAAGCAGTCGAACCTCTTTAATTCCTTTGCTCTGTATCTTTTCGATTCGAGCTTTGATTGTCGCAACGCTCTGTTCTCTTACAGGGCGATCACCTCCACTGACACAAAAGGCACAACTATTGAAACACCCTCTAGTTGTTTCAAGTTGAACAAAAGGTTTCTGCCAATCAAAAAGTTCACTACTCTCAGCGTTAGTCAAAGTAGCAAAAGAGGCTACACGTGCATATCCGCAATCTCGATAGGAGCCATCTTGAGAGATATAGCACAAACCTGTAACAGAGGGTTGTTTGTCTCTATCGATGATGGATTGCATAAGCTGATAGAACACCTCCTCCCCTTCGCCTCGTACCACATAATCAACATAGTGATTGTGCCTTAAAAACTCCTCGTTGCACCCCAAATATTCAGGGCCTCCGCCTACAATAGTAATTGAAGGATTGAGAGCCTTGACTCTAGATAGAACCTTTGATAGAATTTCACTAGTAAAAAGCCACGAGGTATAGCACACTACGTCGGCTGAATGCCCTACAACTTGATTGACAAGCGAGCTGATGTCGGATTTGATAGTTCCCCTAACCATCTCCCACACCAAAGGCAACTGGTGTTTGCTACTCTGTGCCTCAATGGCAGCTACAGCCAAAGATGAATGTGAGTATGAGGCGTTAATGTCTAGCCAAACGATCTTCACCCTACTTATATCTTATATTTGAATAATCACCTATTTGCTCAAATGATGAGATAGGAAGAATCACAAAAGAGTAATTATAATTCTCATTTGCCTTGATGGTATACTCCTCGTACGGTTTTGCACCCCAGCTATTATCGCCTGCAACACCCATCATTCGATGGTCAATCGAGATCTCTGTAAAATCTCTTGGTTTTATGTCGCTGGTGTGTGTCTGTTTGGGTTTTCTATTTTTGGCACTTTGAGGATCTTTGCTCTCACTACCATAATTTCTCCACTGGTAGTCGTGAGTCGACTCCTCGCCATCAAAATCTTCGATACTATTGTTGAGAACATTGAACTCAAAGGTATCCTCTAAAGATATAAATAGTAATGATGATGCTCCTTTAGATCCTTGACCTACTGCCAACCATTTGGTTTGGGTGTGGTGTCCATTCTCCTGCGGACGAACATAAGGGTAGTATTGGTCTGCAACCGAGCTTAGATAAGTACCTATCTCTGTCCCATAATTTCTGTCGATATAGTTCTCCTCTGGTCCTCGCCCAAAGTACTTAATGTAGTTGTGTTTGCTATCTACTCTCATTCTCATACCCAATCTAGGAAGTTCTGGCTCTGCCTTCTGACCAGCCTTATACTCATTTGAGACGATAATTACGCCACTGTTGTATATCTTGTAGATGATTTTTAACTCTGCACTATTGGCCAAATTGTAGCTAGCTGTAAACAGAGCGTAGCTAGGATGACTCTCATAGTTTTGAGATTCAAGTTTGGGCGACATAGAGCTTTCCTTCCACACCTGAAGGCGACTAGGCGCTCTATTGCCATAATCATTATCGATTGGTGCTCTCCAGAAGTTGGGTCTGGGCCCAAATCCATCTTTGATGTACTCTGTCGAACCTATCTTGTAGCTAATCATAGTTGCATCGTTAGCCGAAAAATCCACCGACACACGAGAGTTTCTTATAGAAGTTGCACTTTTTGTACGAACTATTGAAAGTTTCTCACCAGAGCTTAAATAGTTCGGCATCTTTCGAGCAACTGGTACTTTTAGTTGACCTTTGGCTAGTACTGTCCCTTTTTTAAGAGCTGGTGTATTTAATTTGTTTTTTAGCGAGAATCTAACATAGTAATCGAATTTATCCTCTCGAGGAACATACACACTAACAGGTATTTGATAAACTCTACTCTTACCTGCCTCGATAGGGGTATTCATAAAGCCTGTTGCAAGAGGTTCTACTTCTCCTTCTTTGAATATCTCATAGGTAAATTGGTAGTCTGATAGATCATCAAAGAAATTCTCATTAAAGACTCTCACTTTACCATTTCTAATATCTTCGTTTTCGAATCTTACAGATTGGTACACTTTCTGCACCTCTGCCAATGCTGGCTGTTCGCTACGATCTGGATTTACTAGTCCATTACATAAGAAATTTCCATCGGAAGGCAGGTTCGATCCAAAATCTCCGCCATAGGCAAAAAATCCACCATCTCTTTCAACCCAAAGCCCTTGATCTACCCAATCCCAGATAAATCCACCTTGGTATTTGCCATTACTCGATTTTATCAAATCCCATATATCCTTAATATTTCCCGTGCTATTACCCATAGAGTGGGAGTACTCGCAGAAGATTGTGGGACGATTAAAATCTTTGTCCATCCACTCCTGCATACGCTTTAGAGTTGGGTACATAGGTGCAAAAATATCTGTATTCCACTCTAAAAGTGCTCTTTCGTACTGAACTGGACGGATTGTGTCTCTTGCCTTTAGGTATTGATAAGTTTTGTAGAAGTTGTATCCATTGCCAGCCTCATTACCCAACGACCAAAAAGTCACTGAGGTATAGTTTCTATCGGCATAGTACATATTTCTGGTTCTCGATAGATGAGCCTCCAGCCACTCAGGATTGTTACCCAGAGTTCTACCCTTTTCGAGATTATAGCCCATTCCGTGCGATTCAATATTAGCTTCATCACACACATAGAATCCATACTCATTACATAGTTTGTAGAATAAAGATTGTTGAGGATAGTGTGATGTGCGAATTGCATTGATATTATGCTCTTTCATTAGAGATAAATCACGTCTTAGTGTCGCCTCGTCTACATAGTGACCAGTATAGGCATTATGTTCGTGGTAGTTTACCCCTTTTATAAGGACTGGTTTGCCGTTTATTAGATATTTGCCATCACGAATCTCGATGTTTCTAAAACCAAAATCAAATGTAAAATATTCGATATAGTGTCCACCTCGTCTTACTCTAAAGAGTAGTTTATATAGATTTGGGGTCTCTGCACTCCACAGTTTAATATCAGATATATAGTTCTTTAGAGCCACCTTCGCCTTAGAGTTAGAAGCAATCTCAACTTCGCGATTGTTGTAGGTGATAATCTCTCCCTTGGAGTCGATTATATCG
>CAYJOF010000180.1:821-3453 GCA_964371765.1 uncultured Rikenellaceae bacterium | reverse complement strand
CAGCACCGTTCATAGTCATAGAAACAGACATCTTGTCCAATGGAATACCATCGAAAAGAACTTTCATATCCTCAACCGAACAGATAGATACACCAGCCTTACCAACATCACCAACCACACGTGGGTGATCAGCATCGTAGCCACGGTGAGTAGCCAAGTCAAATGCAACAGAAAGACCTTTCTGTCCCGAAGCTAGGTTACGACGGTAAAATGCGTTAGACTCCTGTGCAGTAGAGAAACCTGCGTACTGACGGATAGTCCAAGGGCGCATAACGTACATAGTACTATATGGACCTCTTAAGAATGGTGCAATACCAGCAGCATAATTAAGATGCTCCATTCCTTCCAAATCACAAGCAGTGTAAAGAGGTTTAACAGCGATTTGCTCAGCTGTTAGCCACACGTTCTCTTGCGATGCGTTTTCGGTACAACTACACTTTGGTGATGGTGTACCTGTTTTAATATCTGAAAATTTTGCTCTCATTATACTCAAATTTATTTAATTCCTAACTCTTTTTGATACTGCTCTAGTGTCTGAAGAACGTTAGAACGAACGCTAATGAAGTTTGTGATGCCCTTAGCCTCTAGCTCAGCACGGCACGCAGGCTCACCTGCTACTACCATAATCTCGCCACCGCTAATTGCAGACTTCAACTCAACAGCCGCTGTTGCGTAGTCCTCGTCAGAAGAACAAAGTACAATGATGTTTGCGCCAGCTGCTTTTGCTGCTGCCATACCCTCCTCGATAGACGAGAATAGGTTGTTGTCCATAACATTGAAACCAGCACAAGCAAAGAAGTTGCACGAGAACTGAGCTCTTGCTCTAGCAAATGCAAGGTTACCAACTGTTAGCATAAACGCAAGTGGAGTCTTACCAGACTTCTCAGTAGCTAGGCGCATAGCCTCAAACTGCTCGCCCAAACGGAACGATTTAAGTGGAGTGTATGCAGCCGATTGAGCGCAATCACAACCACACTTATCTTCGTTAAGAGTGATGGCCTCTGCAACTGTTTCAGTGAAGTTAGGGAATTGGTTAGTACCCAAAAGGAAATCCTTACGAGTAGCGATATTCTTACGACGCTGCTCAGCAGTTTTTCCAACCTCTTCCTGAATAAATCCAGCCTTGAATGACTCAACATAACCGCCCTTCTGCTCTACTGTTTGGAATAGTGCCCACGCCTGCTCAGCGATAGTCTGAGTAAGCGACTCGATAAAGTATGAACCACCAGCTGGGTCAACTACCTGATCGATATTACACTCTTCTTTAAGAAGAAGTTGAACGTTACGAGCCATACGACGAGAGAACTCAGTTGGAGTCTCGTATGCGCTGTCAAATGGCATAACCTCAATAGAGCTAACACCTGCAACAGCAGCACTCATAGCCTCAGTTGTACCACGAAGCATATTTACGTAAGGGTCATAGATAGTAGCGTTAAGCGAGCTAGTAGTTGCGTGAACACGCATCTTAGCCGCACAAACGCTTGTTGGGTTGTACTCACCAACGATGTTTGCCCACAACATTCTAGCTGCTCTAAACTTAGCAATCTCTAGGAAGTAGTGAGGTCCAACAGACAGGTTGAACTTGATTGTTCTAGCCGCTTGGTTAATATCCAAACCGCTCTCCATCATACACACGATATAGTCGTGAGCAACAGCTAGAGAGAACGCAAGTTCTTGGATGATAGTCGAGCCAGAGTTACCAAACTTATCGCCGTTTACGGTGATGAATTTGATACGCTTGTAGTCGCCAGCCTCTTCGATAAGGCTCTTGATACACTCTGAAGGGTTCGACGACTTGCAAGCTGCAAGATCCTTACCTTTAGTTGTTAGTTTTTTGATAATTGGGTCGATATTGAAAGATGCAACTACATCATCAACGCCCAATTTTTCGTTCTTGATTTTGTTAATGAACAAAGGTGCAACGTTGTTTACTGCACAACCAGAGAAGTTAAGCTCAACTGCTGAGATAACAATTCCGTTAAGCAGTTCGTCAAGTTGAGCCGCTGTAAACTCTTTGTTAGAGATAACAAAGTTTAGAGAGGTGATGCCTTTAGTAAGCATATCCAACGCCTGAGCGTTAGCCTCTTTAGTACAGTTTACTACAACTTGCTGACGAATCAGCCATTCGTTGTTTTC
Organism: uncultured Rikenellaceae bacterium; assembly: GCA_964371765.1. Taxonomy (GTDB): domain Bacteria; phylum Bacteroidota; class Bacteroidia; order Bacteroidales; family Rikenellaceae; genus JADFUS01. The sequence continues at coordinate 1,317 of CAYJOF010000180.1, read as the reverse complement.
TTTTGTTCCACGAACATAAGGATACTCACCTGGTTGTGTTCCAAGGTGCTTGATACCTTCTAGATCTTCTGCACGATAGTATGGGCGTACAGAGAATCCCTCGATGGTTTTCCATACGAGTTTCTTCTCATAATCGGCACCCTTAAGATCTTTTGCGATAACCGCCTCCCACTCTTGAGTAGTAACAGGAGGGAATTCTGCAAATAGGTTCTTTTTTGTCTCCGCCATAATGCTATAATATTTATTGAATGTTTAAAGCGCAAAGTTAGTAATTTTTATAGAGATATTAGGGTTTTTTATACAAAAGTTTTTGCAGTTTTTTTTAGATAATTACAGATATTGTGCTTTGTTGTTGATAATCAGCAAATTGTGTATTTTATGACTTTTTGCAGTTTTTTGAGTGTTAATACGAATTATTCAACTCAAAAGAGGGGAGATGCTGTTTTGCATTGGCGCCGCGCCGGTTGGGGGGTTTGGGGGGGGGGGTGGGTGGGGT
>CAYJOF010000180.1:0-811 GCA_964371765.1 uncultured Rikenellaceae bacterium | reverse complement strand
CCTTTGAAAGATTTTCGCACTGATGGTTTTTAGTTTACTAAAAACAAATCAAAATACCATATATCATTAAGATGGTTGTTGAGTGTATTGTAGTGTACCTGCGTATCCTGATGAGTGGATTCCGACATTGATTAGCTTATTTGTAGGATTAGGTTTGATCGTCAAGTTGATTTTGTCATTATGCAAATCTTTTGGATCCCTAATAATCTCAAGTCTAAAATATTTGCTGTCGATTACATCTGAATATATATCAACCTGAGTGATCTCTTTGCTCGGTATATAGTCTATATCAGTTAGATCTATCGTTTTGACAAAAAACGATCTAAGAATAGGCACATCGAAGACTTCAAATGAAGAAGGTCGTGGGAACGATTCGTCCAAGATTGGTTTGTTTGGTTCTGGTTTGTTGATTTTTAGCCACTCATCAACAGTCGCATAATCGGTTACTGTTACGTACTTAAAATTCCATCTATAAATCGTACTATCCCTATACTGAATAGGATCTGACGGATACACCTCTGGGAAATTAAGTCTAACTTTAGAGCCAATTGTTCCACCCTCTTTTTTGATGTATTCGTCATAATTGGTAACATAATAAAACTCTATGCAGCTGTTAATCGACAAAGGTTTTTCGTCTTCTAAGTTCTCTTCGTTTTTAGTGATGTCTTCATTGTTCAACTTTGCGTTTGAACAGCTAAATGCTATACCCTGAAAGAGTATTATTGCAATGATTAATTTTATTGTTTTCATTTTCTTGGAATTTTAAAGTTGTTATTTGCTATTCTTGAACTATTCTAAAATAATTCTCAAG
>CAYJOF010000179.1:0-3471 GCA_964371765.1 uncultured Rikenellaceae bacterium | reverse complement strand
GTTTTACAAAATAGGCTGCTTCGAATTATTTCGAGGCAGCCTATTTTATGAAAAAATGTATTGAAATTGTTATTGAGACAATTTCTCAACATTAATAAAATATTACTCTAGTATAGTAGTGACTGCATTCTTGATAATAAAGTCAGGGAATTATACTGAAATTCCAACATCGTTAGATATATCTCAATTAAGGTATTTACCTCTGAGTAGTAGTCAACAACCTCCAGTTGCCCACCCTCCATAGCGGCGGTGAGTAGTTTAATGGTTGATTGTCGGGTCAACATATCGTGGTAAAGTTCATAGTTAGTACTTGAGGTAATGTAGTCATTCTTGAGGCTTTCAAGCTGAGAGATTACCTGCAAACGATTGTTTCGATTATTCTCCACTGCTGCTGAATATTGCTTTTTAGCGGCATCCACCTTGTGAGAGTTCTCCCACAGAGGTATTGAGATTCCAACTATCACACCTCCGATTGAGGTTCCTGAACTACCTATTACTGTTTTGTAACCTGCAGAGATATTTGGCGCCCACGAGTGCTTATTGAGCCTTACGTTTTGTGTTGCAACAAGACTATCGGCTTGCGATATTTTTATGTTATAGCTACGCTCATACGCCCTATCCACATAACTATCCATATCACCAACATCATAGAGTGGGTAATCAAGCTGGTCAAACTCTAGTCCTAATCCTCCATTGAGGGCAGTTATTCTAGCTAATACATTAGTTATTTCTGTCTTAACTTGTGTTTGGTTTGTTTTGCTTCTAGCAAGAACCATATTTGCTACATTAAGGTCAATTCGAGTAGAATTACCGCTCTCTAGGCTCAACTCAATTGAGTTTAATGCCTTTTGATTAGACTCAACAATTTGATCAAGTAGATGTAGTTTTTTTGTAGCATACACGTAGTCTATATATGCCTGATCTATCGATTGAAGAGTCTCAAATTGAGCCACATAATACTCATACTCATTCTTCTGGGTAGCGAACTTTGCTGCCTTTTTCATTTGAAAATAAATCGTTGGAAAAAGAAAATCTATTGAGGTTGTTATCTCAGTATCTCCAGAAGACATTGGATTTGTCTCTATCCTTGGATCAGATGGAGTAATCCCTACCCTATTGCTACTTTTTTGAGCCTCAAGAGTGTATTGAAGAGCTTTGAGAGCAGGGTTATTTGTGACTACCCTTTGAGTAAACTCCTCGTAACTTGCCACTTTTTGCGCATTAGCTCCCAGCACACACGCTGCCGAGGCTAGAATTAAAATTAGTTTTCTCATACTCTATTATTTTTTGTTAATTTCGACTGTCTAAACCAAAAAGCTATCGGTAGGATAAATAGGTTAAGTAGCGTTGAACTTAACAGACCTCCTAGAATCACGATTGCCATAGGACTCTGTATCTCGTTTCCTGCCTTTTGCGATGCCAATGCCATTGGTATAAGTGCAAGAGCTGCCGTTAGGGCAGTCATCAAAATTGGCATAAGCCTGTCGCAAGATCCCACTTTGATCGCTTCTTTAAAATCCATTCCCTCCTCTAACAAGGAGTTGTATCGAGAGACCAGCAGAATACCGTTTCTGGTTGCAATACCAAAGAGGGTAATAAAGCCAATAGTTGCAGGGATATTCAACTCACCAAAGGTAAGGTAGATTGCTGCAACTCCACCAATAAGTGCCATTGGAAGGTTCAGCAGAACTATTAGTGAGGTTGCTACGTTCTTAAACTCTTGGTAAAGAAGCGTAAAGATAATCATTATAGATAGGATAGAGGTAAGGAGGATTGTGCGAGATGCACTCTGTTCGCTCTCAAACTGTCCTCCATATTCAACATAGTATCCCGATGGCAGATCCACCTGAGATGCTATCGTCGATTTAATCTCCTCAACCACTGAACCTGCATCACGTCCAGAGACATTAGCCGACACTGTAAGCAATCTCTTCACATTCTCTCGACCAATTGCATTAGCACCAGAAGATGAACGAATATCGGCAATCGAACCAAAAGGAACTACACCATTAGCGGTTTGAATTGGTATATCTTGCAGATTTTCGATACTCGATCGACTATCTTCATCATAGCGTACCACAAATGGGAAAGCTCTTTCGTTCTCAAAGATATTACCAACAACGCTACCATTCATACCCGTTGAGACAATTTCTGCAAACTCGCCTGTGGTCACACCATACTGAGCCATAATATTATGCTTGGGAGTAATTTTTATTTGAGGTACAGCAATCTGCTGTTCAACCATCAAATCGACAAGACCATCAATTGGTTTACATTTTTGCTCAATATCCTTACCAATTTTATATAGTTTTGGAAGATCCTCACCAAACACCTTAATTGCAATTGCGGCCTTTGAGCCAGAGAGCATTGCGTTTATTCGGTGCGATAGGGGCTGCCCTACCTCTACCATAACTCCAGGAATTGCATTAAGCTTTTGGCGTACCTCGGCTAAGAACTCCTCCTGAGAGCGTTCGCCCAACTCGTAATCGGCATCAATCTCAGAAGCATTAATACCAGAGGCGTGCTCTGCTAGTTCAGTACGACCTGTTCTTCGCTCAACTGAGACAATCTCAGGGATAGTCATAAGTGCCAACTCTGCCTCTCGACCCGAGGCATCACCCTGCTCGAAAGATACGTGAGGCTGGGTTGCGATAAATAGGGTCAATGTCCCCTCGTTGAACTCTGGCAGGAAACTTCTACCAAAACCGCTCAACACTACAACGGCACCAACAAACAGTGCAACGATAGTTGAGACAACTGTGATCTTGTATCTCAATACAAAGTCTAATGCACGACGATAAATAGCGATTAACACTCTTTCAAGTGCACTACCCTCAGAGTGTTTCTGAAGGGTTTTAGTATTACCTAGCATATAGTACTCCATAACGTTTGTTAGTGTCATCGCAACGATCAACGAACCAAACAAAGAGATGATGTAGGTAAGTCCAAGAGGGATAAGCATCTTACCCTCCATTCCCGACAGGAAGAATAGCGGCAGGAAGGCTGCAATGATGATAAACGTTGCATTTACGATAGATGAGCGAATCTCTAACGAGGCCGCAAAGATTACGTCGTAGGTAGATCTACGCTGACTCTCTGGCAATATTGAATTTTGTCGCAGACGTTTGTATACATTCTCCACGTCCACAATTGCATCATCCACCAACGATCCAACAGCAATCGACATACCTCCCAGAACCATTGTGTTGATACCAACGCCTAGCAATTTGAGCGTTAAGATTGCAATAAAAAGCGATACTGGGATAAATACAAGCGATATGATTGTGACACGCACATTCATCAAAAACAACATCAAAATGATTGTCACAAGAATAGCTCCCTCGTAAAGAGCGGTAACTACATTATCTATCGAGCTCTCGATAAAATCACTCTGTTTAAATATTTGAGTATGAATTTTCACATCCTCTGGTAGCGCATTTTGAGAGTCTGCCAAACTTTGATCAATGAGTT